>JAIUMM010000005.1 GCA_022565615.1 Nanobdellota archaeon
ATATAACGGGATTAGAAATTTTGTTCTTCCTCCCCTTCAAAGAACTACTCAATTATTTGAATTAAATGATTTAGAAAATAATCCTGTTGGACTTCCAATGGGTCTTGCAAATCAAATGTATGATGGAGAATTAAGTCAAATTCCTGAGTGTGCAGAGGCTTATAGAGCAATTTATCCAGAATAAACTCAAATAAAAATTATAAAATGAAAGAACAATTAAAAAATAATTTATTCAAAGGGTTAGTTCCTCTTCTAATTGTAACTTCAACTCCAGCTTTAAGTCAAGAAGATGATATTACTCAATTAAATAGAAATCAACTCTCCTCTTATACTCAAGAGTGTAGAGATTATATTACACAAAATCCTTCTTATAATAATCAAGTAGTTCAAAGCTCTCTTAGAGGAATTGAGAGTTATTTACAAGATTCTTCTTCTATTGATTTAAATTCAATTCAAGGAATTGGTTTTACTCAAACTTTTGAAGGAATGAGAGATTCTTCTTGTTCTATGCTTCCAACTCTTTTGTATGATATAGAAGATGGAATTTTTATAAATTACAGAAATTAGTTAATAATTAATTAAAATGAAATCACAAATAAAAAATAATTTACTCAAAGGGTTAGTTCCTCTTCTAATGGTAACTGCAACTCCAGCTTTAAGTCAAGAAAGAGATTTAGCAACTAGGTTGTCTCAAAATTTAACTGAATGTAAACAAAGTTTAGAGTTTGAAGATGAAAGGGAATTTGTAAAAGATTACATAAGTGAACTTCAAAGTACTGGAACATTATCTGGAATGAATAGAATAGTAACTGATACTTTAATGTATTATGGAAGTAGAGGGAATGAATCTTGTGAAGAATCCTTAAATCTATATGGACAAATGCTTAATTATAGGAATTAATAAATAAATTCAATAAGTTTCTACTCCTCCTACACCAAATTTTTATAAACACCAGTTAAGAAATGTAAGTATGTTTATCTCCTCTATTACTCTTGATAATATTCGCTCCTATACACATCAACAAATTACTTTTGAAGAGGGAATTAATGTGTTATATGGAAATATTGGCTCAGGAAAATCAACTATACTTCTTGCTATTGAAGTAGCTCTTTTTGGACTTAAAAAATCAGAAGGACAACATATTTTAAGAAAAGGAACTAGTGAGGGGAAAATATCTTTAACATTTACACAAGAAGGGGAAGAATTTACAATACTTAGAGAATTTAAAAAAACTAAAACAGGAATTACTCAAAGTGCAGGTTCAATAATTCTAAATTCACAAATTCAAGAATTTTCAACTCAAGAGATGAATATGCATATATTTAATTATTTTAATTTTCCTATTTCATTTCTAAATAAAGATAAGACGCTAATGTATAGATTTACTCATTATACACCACAAGAGCAGTTAAAAGAGATTTTACTAACACAAGCAGATAAACGTCTTGAAGTATTAAGAAAAGTCTTTAATATAGATAAATATAAACAACTTCAACAAGCACTTCAACTCACATCAAAAGCTACTTCAAAAGAACTAATTGTACTTGAAACTAAACTTGAAGAATTACCTAAAAATTTAGAAGAAGAGATTTCAAAAAAAATTAAAAAAATAGAGGAATTAAAGACCCAATTTGAACAATATAAATTAAAAGAAACATCTCTAAAATTAAAGCTTGATACTATTTTAAAAAATAAACGAGTTTTAGAAGATAAAAGAGCTACAATTATAGAGCAAGTAAAACAAATTCAAACTATTGAGAAAAATATTTTATCTTGTGATGAAGATTTAATTACTCAAAAAACATTTCAAAAACAATTACAGCAAAAAATTGAAGAATTAGATGGTCAAAAAAATACAACTAAAGATATGTGTTTGAAAAAAGAGCAATTAGAAAAACATATTCAAACAAATGAGGAGAAAGTTATTCAAATTCAAAAAGATAGTAAAAAAATTGAAGAACAGCTCTTAGCTATTGAAAGAGAAGAGTTTACATTTGAGAAATTTAAAAGTGAGCTTAAAAAAGTAAATGATTTAGAAATGCGTTATACTCAAATTGAATCTATTATTAAAGATAATGAATTGCTCATTAAAAAGCAAGATTCAAATTCAAAAAAAGAGGAAAAAATTACTATTGAATTACAATCTATTAATGATGCACTATATACATTTGATGTATCTTTATCTCAAAAAAAATCTTCTCTATTAGAACTCAAAGAGCAAATTAAACTTTTAGATAACTCAGTAACTACTACTTCCAATTCCTCTTCTTCACCAATAAACACTAGTACAAAAATGACGTGTCCTACTTGTTTTCAAGAAATTGATAAGAGTCATTTAAATCATTTAAAAGATTCAATTCAAATTAAAGAACTTGAAATAACTGCACTTGAAAAAGATGAAAAACAATTAAAATTACTTGAAACTAAAAAAGAAGTTGAGTCAAAATTAAAATTACTTGAAATCTCTAATAATCAATTACTTAAAGTTCAAGTTCAAATTGAGACCTACAATCAACAACTGCAAGAAATTTCAAATCAACTTAATAGTCAAAAAGAGTACTTTAATACTATGTATTCAAATAAAGATGAACTTCAAGTTTTTAAAGAAAAATTACTCATTGAATCTAATCAAAATGAATTAGATACCACTTCAAGTAAAAATTCTAAACTAATACAATTAAAACAACAAGAGACAATCTTTCAACAGCAACTCAAAGACTTACAAAATACTATTAATAGATATAGAGAAGAATTAGTACAAATTAATCAATTAGATAAAAAATTACAAGAATTAGAGCTTCAAATAGTAAGAATTACCTCTAAATTAGAAGAGAGTATAAGTAAAGAAGATTCAATTAACAAATCTAAAACTCAAATGCAACAAAATTTAAAGGAATTGAGTTCCCAAATCTCTTTAAATTCAAAAATTAATGAGAAAATCTCAGAGCAACAAGAACTTGAAAAAAAATGTAATTCAAAATTAGAAGAATTATTTTCATATAAGAGTAAATGTAGTATTTCAAAAGAATATGAAATTAAAGAAAAGGAATCTCTTGAATATCAACTTACAAAAAGTAGAGAATTAAAAGATAAGATTCAATTATTACAACTTCAAAATTCATTTGTAAAAGAAGATTTGATTGAGATTTGTAGAATTGTTGAAGAAACGTTATTTATTGAAATTCATACAGAACTTTCAAGAAAAATTGTTCATTACTTTAAGCAGCTAATAGATGAGCAAGAAATTGAAGTATATATAAGAGAAGATTTTAGTATTATTATTGAACAAAATGGGTATGAAGTTGAAGTTGAACAATTATCAGGAGGAGAAAAATCAGCTCTTGCTCTGAGTTATAGACTCTCTTTAAAAGAAGTAATTGAAGCACATTTTAGAGATGAAAATTCACTTGAATATATTATTTTAGATGAACCAACTGATGGATTTTCTCAAAATCAAATTCAAAAATTTGCACAAATATTAAGACAGAGTAATTTTAGACAAATATTTTTAGTATCTCACGATTCAAATTTACTCACATCAGGAGAACATATTTATACAATTGAAAAAGAAAATCATATATCTTCAATAATAAAAGAATAATTTATTGAAGAACTAAAAAAACCTACTTTATTCTTCTTGTAACTGTTGTGCATAATACGAATTAATGAAGTAAGAGATTATTTCTTGAATTGTAAGCTCACTTAAAGGTAAACATTTTGTTGCATCAAAATACTCTATATATGTAGATTCATAAACTTCATTTAAGGAGATGTGATGAAATGTAATCTCTTCAAGACATTGTTCTAAAAGTGTAATACTTTTACTTAGATTTTTCTTTTGAATTGCTAAAATTGCATCAGTAAATATTTTAGAAAATGATTCAAAAAAATAAGAAAGATATGATTGAAGTTTTTGTAAAATTGATATAATTTGTTCTTGAGTCCTCTCTTCAAGTTGTAAAAATTCATTCAATTCTTCTTGAATTGAAGGTTTTTTTTTAGCAAAGTGTATATGTAGATGTCCACCCATAAAGTATGTATCACCAATTAATGTAGTATTAAATGTGTTTGATGTATTTCAATTAATTTATATTTTTTGATATTTATAAACATATGTATTTATTACTTTTAAAATGTTCCAAGTCCTGTGAATTCTTGAATTCTATACCAAATATATTTAAGTTTAGAATCATCAAGATACTCTTCAACATCAAGTGTGTATTCAATATCGTTATAGTTATTCCAAATTCTTGAGAAAGACTCAGAAATTGAATTTGAAAGTTGAGAGTTTGAGTCAATTTGAATTTTAATATTTGCTTCTAAATTGAAATTGTCTAAATTTCTTCGAGTATAATTTGTTGAGCCTAAGTGAATAATTGTTGTATTAGATTCAATTTTATAAATTGTGAGTTGCTTAGAGTGGAATTGTTCACTATTTGTATTATACCACCTAATTGAGATATTTGTATTTTTAAGTAACTCATGTGCAACTACTCTATTTGGAATTCCATTTTTTTCATGTCCAAAAGCATCTACATTAGGGTCTAAAATAATATTAATTATAACTCCTCTCTTACTTGCTAGTTTTAATTCATTAATTATACTTCTACTTGAGAAATAGAACATAGAGAGTTCTATAATATCTCCTTTTTGTGTTTGTTGAATATCTTTAAGAATTGAATTTTTTATCTGTTTTTCACTTAAAAATTGAATTGTTGAATTATGCTCAAAACTAGTATTAATTATATCATTAATTCTATTATCAATATCTTCATATCTATTAAAATATCTTTGAGTTGTGTTTAATATTTGTTCTAATTGAGTTAATATGTTTTCATCTTTTGTTGAAAATGAAGCAACTCCTAATTCACTTTTAACCATATCAGAAATTACTGCAGAGTTATCCACTCTTAGAGCAACATTTGAATGTAAATTACTAGGTGTATGGGGATTTGCAGATGTTATAAGAGCAGAGTATCCTTCAATATTATGAGTAATTATGAGTTTTCTATGATTTGCTTTAAAATTTAAAAGTTTAAGTCCTGATCTTAGTGTTACATTATGTTGATCATTTCCAAGAGGATGAGGAATAATTCCATTTTCTCCAACTCCAAACCATTGTAAAAATACTCTGTAAAATGTTGAGTATATATAGTTAGAATCTCTTAATTTATGAACATCAGTTTCAATAATTGTTATATTATTTTCTTTTAGTTCTGGATAGTGTTTAGGTGTAAAACTTCCATAAAAATTATTTATTCCATCAGTGATAAAGATAATTGTAATATTTGAGTTTTCTTGTTTTTTAGTAATTAGGGCTTGAGTAAGTTCACTTGTAATATTTCGCTTCACTAAAATTGAATTTTTAAGTTCTTGTGTAGTAAAATCTTCATTAAATAAAAACATATCTATAATAATAAAATCTTGTGCTTCTTGAATCATTGAGATAACTTCATCAAATATTTTATGCTCAGTTATTCTCTCATCTCCTTGAAAGTAAGTTATATCTTGTAGATATGTTAGTTGGTTTTCATCAATAGAGTATATATTACTCTTTATATTTACACCCTCAGGCAAAGGTTTTATTTGATGAAATATAAGAGTTGAGATGAGAAGAAGTAGTATTGCATAGAGTGCATATTTTTTATAATTAATTTTATGATCAGTTTTATAATTAACTTTATTTTTAGGCATTTTTTCTTGTTTTAATAAGCCAGTATTTTTCTTCATACATAATTAGAGGAGAATAAAATTATAAATATATGTATTAATACAAAGATTACTAGTTTAGAAATTCAAACTTTTTTTTTATTAAACTATAATAAAATAACATTAAGAGGGGGATTTGAAATCTTACAAAATTTACAATTTTGGGATTTGAGAACGAAGAATGAGTGACCACATAATGGTGAGAATTCTACACTTAAGTTTTGAGTGTAACGAAAAACGCCAAGGGTGGGATTTGAACCCACGATCCCCTAAGGGACGAGATTAGCAGTCCCGCGCAATACCAGGCTATGCGACCTTGGCAAAAAAAGCCTTATCTACATTGTAGATATATAGTTAACTTTGAATTCATTTAAAAATCTTATGCTACATTTTCAAATACAATGAATTTTATAAATACAATTTCATTTACTAGTTTATATGTCACAATCACAAGAAGAATTAAACTCTTTTTATTTTGATTTAATTAATGAAATTACTTCTATTGAGGATCCAAATCCTACTAAAATTAATACATTGAAAACAAAAATTGCTAAAAAATATAAGGTAAATTCAGTTGTAAAGAATCCTCAAATTTTAGGGTATGCAAGAGATGACTATCAAAGAGAGCAACTTGTGAAAATTTTTAATACAAAACCTATTAGAGAAGCAAGTGGTGTAACAGTAGTTGCACTTTTTGCAATTCCTCATGCTTGTCCTCATGGTAAGTGTATGTATTGTCCTGGAGGTCCAGGTTCTCCTTTTGGAGATACTCCTCAATCCTATACAGGGCATGAACCTGCTGCAATGAGAGCTAAAAGAAATATGTATGACCCTTACATGCAAATTTTTAATAGACTTGAGCATTATATTGCAAATGGACATGACCCTGATAAATTAGAATTAATTTTTATGGGAGGAACATTTCCAAGTTTATCATTAGAATATAGAGATGAATTTGTAAAATATGTGTATAAAGCGATTAATGATTTTGGAGATTTATTTTTTGAGATGACACCTGAGGGGAAAAGAATTATTAGGTACGATATTTTTAATGAGTTTTTTGAAATGACTCATCATTTTAATTCACAAGAGAGACAAATTCGAGTGCAAGAGAAAATGCTTCAAGAGAAATTCAAAAATGATATCTTAACACTTGAAGAGCAAATTGAGAAAAATGAAACTGCAATTATTAGAAGTATTGGTTTAACTGTTGAGACTAAACCAGATTGGGCATTAGAGAGTCATTGTAGAGATATGTTAAGATATGGTTGTACACGACTTGAAATTGGGGTTCAAACATTAAATGAAAATTGTTTAAAAAAAACTAATAGAGGACACACTCTTGAAGAGACAAAGAGATGTTTTCAAATTGCAAAAGATTTATGCTTAAAAATGAATGCCCATATGATGCTTGGACTTCCTGCGTCAAATTTACAAATTGATGAAGAAGGTTTAGTTGGATTATTTGAAGAAGAAGCATATAGACCAGATATGCTTAAAATTTATCCGTGTTTAGTTGTTGATGGAACTCCGTTATATAATATGTATAAATTAGGATTATTTGAGCCAATTACTACTGAGAAAGCAGCAGAAATAATTGCAAGAAGTTATGCAAAATTCCCTCGATATGTAAGAGTAATGAGAGTTCAGCGTGATATTCCAACTACACTTGTTGAAGGAGGAGTTCAAAAATCAAATTTACGTCAATATGTAGAAGAGGAGATGAAAAAACTAGGGGTTGAGAGTAAAGATGTTAGAGCAAGAGAAATTGGACTAAGACAATTAGAGGAGCAAAGAACACAGCATATAAAAAAAGAAATTAAATTACTTGAAAAAATTGAATTTGAATTTAAAAATAGAATAAAACAATTTGAATTTAATTCTTCTTTTCAAAAATTAAATGTATTTGAATTATTACCTCAAAATACGAATATTTATAGAAATATTGAAGGATTTGTGCGTGATATTAATGCTCTTGAAGAAGTATATATTGATAAAATTGATGAAGTTAAAGCAATCTTTGAAAAAAAAATTGAGAATACTAAAAATGAAAAAGTAGTTTCTTCAAATCAGTTTGCTCTTCAAATCACAAAAGAATTTACAAAAGAATATTTTAATTCAATGTTAGCTAAATACTATATCACTAATTTTAATGAAAATACTCAATTATTAAATGAATATGTATTATCTCAAAAATCTCTTCAAATTGTGGAAGAAAATGAGGAAATTGATGAAAAAATTAATGAAGAGTTTAATACTTTAAACCTAAAAATACAATTTTTAAAACAATATACTAAAAAACTAGTTGAATATTTTGAGAGTATTACTCATTTTGCAATTAATGTAGAAGAATTCAATTCAAGTGAAGGAGTAGATATTTTTTTAGATGTTGTAAATACTGATGACACACTAATAGGATTTACTCGACTTAGATTTCCAAAACAAACAAATTTAACTCCAGAAATTCATGAAAAAACTGCTCTAATTAGGGAATTACATATCTATGGACAAACTATTCCAGTAGGAGCTCAAGCAAAGGATGAGATAGTACAACACAAAGGATGGGGAAGGAAATTAATATTTAAAGCAGAAGAAATTGCAAAACAAAGAGGATATACAAAAATGGTAATTATTAGTGGAGTTGGAGTAAGAGAATATTATAAGAAGTTAGGATACCACAAAGAAGGAACATACATGGTAAAAGAGTTATTTTAATTAGTAAAAAGATGGGTTTTCTGTATTGGAGAGAAATTAAGCAAAAAGGAGAAGAGATTTATATTCCTAAAATTAGAACCTTAAGAGAAAATTCTAGCTCTATACATTCAATAGAACTCTCAAAAAATGGAAAATATCTTCATTCAAATCATGATTTTATATCTCCTCTTCATAGATTCCTTCGAAAGTATTGGATAGATGAACTCCCTCAGTTTTATTCTTTATTAAAAGGTGACTTAAAATTAATTGGAGTTAGAGCAAAAGAACCTAAAATTAATTCTGCTTATACACCTTTTTTTAGAAAAAAATTAGAAGAAGAAGTAAAACACAGTTTAATTGACATTACATACTCATTAGACAAAAGTAGAGACTTGTCAGATCCTAGAACTCTTGAAGCTTTATATAGATTGTATTTAAGAAAATATAATAATAATTCCTTTAGAACTGATTTAGAGTTTTTGTGTGGATTTGGAAGAAATATCTTAAAACGAAAATTTAGTGAATAATTGTATTTATTTATATCATTCCAACTCTTACTAATACAATTAATAATCCAAATGAAACTACAAATACGCCAATTGTGATGAGAATTGAGAATATTAATTTAGGATTTATTCTATAACTTATAGTTCCAATAATTGATGCAAATGTTAATACTAGAGTCATAATCATAACACCAATTCCAGCAAATGCTTCAATACTTCGTGCATATAACAGTCCAGTTGTGAAAATAATAATTGGAGTTATAAAAATCCAGTTCTTTTCAATGATAGTTTTAAATGTATTTGTTGTTTTCATTTTTATAAGTAAGTTTTTTTTAAAATTTCTATAACTAAGTTATTACAAGTATGATTCTAATGTTTATAAACCTATTTACACCAGAATTTTTTTAAAAAATAAATCATTGAATATTTCTAATTAAGTTTAAATATCTCTAAGTATTATAGTATATAGATGTTTAAATATATGAAGAAAAATTCAAAGAAATTTGGAACTCCTCCTGGTACACTTATTTATACTGGTGAGAGTAAAAAATTATCTTATACTATTTCATTGATATCATATAATGTAGAAAATTTTAAGAGCAGTTCTTATTCTAATTTTGATGATTTTGAAAATTATTTTAGCAAGTTTAAAAATGTTAATGACAATAAGCAAGAACATTCAAAATCAAATGGTATTAACTGGATTCAAGTAGAGGGAATTTCAAATATTGATTTAATTCAAAATCTAGGAACATTTGCCTCAATTCATCAACTAAATCTTGAAGATATTGTAAGTGTTAATCAAAGACCTAAATTTGAAGAGGGAGAAGATTATGTGTTATGTATTCTTCAAATACCTCATTACAATGAAGATGAAAAAATAATTTCATATTCTCAATTAAGTTTAATTTTAAAAAATTCATTAGTGATTTCTTTTGAGGAGAGTAAAAATATCTATACTAAAACTATTAAAGAGAGAATTGAATTGAAAAAAGGAAGAGTTAGGAGTATGAACTCAGATTATTTATTTTATGTTCTAATTGATATTATATTTGATGGATATTTTAAAGTTATAGATATTTTAAATGAAAAACTTGAAGTATTGGAGGAGGAATTAATTACAAATCCTACAAAATCTACATTAAATGAATTATATAAACTTAGAAGAGAAATTTTATTTTTAAGAAAATTATCTTGGTCAAATAAAGAATTAGTAAGTAACATATACCACTTAGATTCAAAATTATTTAGTAAAAAATTAAAACCTTTCTTAAAAGATGTTTATGATCATAGTGTTCAAATTTTAGATTTAATTGAAACTAAAAGAGAACTTATTTCAACAATGCTTGATTTATATCAATCAAGTTTAGCAAATAAAACTAATGAAGTTATGAAAGTTTTGACAATGTTTGCATCAATATTTATACCTTTAACTTTTATTGCAGGAATTTATGGAATGAATTTTGAGTATATGCCTGAACTTGCCTGGAAGTTTGGATATTTTGGAGTTTGGGGAATATTTATTATAGTTTCAGTTAGTTTAATTGTTTATTTTAAACGTAAAAATTGGATTTAATTTTTTTAAATTTACATATTTAAATAATAAATTTATAATTTACCTATTAAAATTATATTTTATAAGATATTTAAAAATTAGATTAAATTAAAACTACAATTAATAATAATATATAGCTTATTAATAGTCCTAAAAAATAGATACTTGCAATTTTAAATAATTTGAATCCTCCTAAAAACCATGTGAGTAATGCTTTAATTATTGTATTTGAAATTACTGCTAAACTAATTGTCATAATTGCTGCAAATTCACTTATTGTTCCATTTCTAAATAATTGAGCAGTTGAGAGAGTTATTGCATCAACATCTACAAGTCCACTTAATACTGCTGTTATATATAATCCCATATCTGAGAAGTAATGTAAACTAATGTTTGAAACTATAATTATTGATGTGAATAATATTCCAAATATTAAAGCGGGTCTAATTCTAAAAGGTGATTTTAAGTTAGTATGTTTTTCTAGATTTGCTCTATAATTGTGAAATGTAAAATATACAATTCCAATTCCTACAAATGGTGTTATAAGAAGAGGTATTGCCATAATTAGAGCTAAATTAGGAGCAATTATTAATATTTCAACAAATACTCTAAAAAACATAATTGATGATGCTAAAATGATTCCTCCTGCAAATAAA
This sequence comes from Nanobdellota archaeon, assembly GCA_022565615.1. Classification (GTDB taxonomy): domain Archaea; phylum Nanobdellota; class Nanobdellia; order Woesearchaeales; family UBA583; genus UBA583. The sequence goes on from JAIUMM010000005.1 coordinate 11,122, forward strand.
TAATTTAATCTTTCATTAGTTTTTGAAGAGATTGAAAATGAAGTTGTAAGTGCTGTTGATGATACTAAACCTCCTAATAATCCTGTTAAAAAGAGTCCTTTTTTTTCACCAAGTATTTTCATTGTTACATAACTGGTAAAACTAAGTGCTGAGATTACTACTACTAAAGACCAAATAATAAATGGGTTTAAATTTGAAATGGTACTTAGTGCTTCAATAAAGTGTTCTGGTAAAAATGAACTGATGTATTTAATTTGAGTTAAATCATAAGATTTGTTTGGTAAAATTGGAAGTAAAATTGCACTAATACATATAAAAAGTAGAGTTGAGTGTATTTCTTCTCTTGAAATATTTTTTGAAAAATTATGAAGATGAGGAGTTGTGTAGAGAAGAATTGATATGAAGACTGCAATAAATACTGCAATGTATGTAGCTCCACTTCCAATTAAAAGTCCACAAATAAATGAAATTACAATTAATATTTCATATAAAAATGAATTTTCAAAAATATTTAATCGTTTAGTTTTTGCTATATTTTCGTGCATTACAAAGAGAATAATACTTGCAAATATTGCATAGACTATATATGTCATTGAGAATTGAGTAAATAATACTGCACTAAGAGTTCCTAGAAGTGCAACTATAATGTGTGTTCTAATTCCAGGTGTAAAGAGTCTTTTTTCATTTCTCTCAACTTGAACTCCAATTAATCCTCCAAGAGCTGATGAAATAATAAATAATAGAAGTAGTTCAATTTCACTCATAATATGTATATTTTAAATATTTTATTTTAAATAAAAATGTAATTGTGAAGGAGGAGTTAAGAGGAATAGAATTATAGCTACATTTAAATATTGATTTTTATTATTTAAAATATGTCACAAGAATTTGTTGAAAATCATAAAAGAATTATTTATAATTCAAATACTCCAAATGCTATTTTAATGGAGAGTGTATTTGCACTGATGAATGAGGGTTCATATGAAGCAAAGGAAGTATTATTTGATATTGCAAGAAATCATAAGTGTGAGTTAATTAGGCATGAGACTATTTTTGCAATTGGAGAAATTGGGCCAGATAAGGATATACGAGATTTTTTAAAAGAAACATTAAATGTTGATAATTCCATTGTAGTGCAACATGAAGCGTTAGTTGTGCTTGGACTTTTAGGAGTTGAAGAAGACAAAGAGTTTTTAGAGCAATTTTTAGAAGATGAAAGAATTGAAATTTCACAAAGTGCTAAGGTAGGAATTCAGAGAATTGAGCAAACATTTGATTTTTACAATGAAGTCCTGAAAAGTGAAGAGAGTGAGAGAGAATTTAGGGAAAAATTGCAAGACACATTAAATGTATGTGAAAATGATAGAATTCAAATTATGTTTCAATTAATGAAGCATGATACTTCTAAGAATGCACAAGCAATTTATCAAAGATTTACACAAGATCCTTGTCCAATTGTAAGACATGAAGCTGCGTTTTGTTTAGGAGAGATGAAAAGTGATGAAGCGTATTCTTGTTTATCAAAAGGAGTTTTTGAACAAGAGTATCCTATTGCAATTCATGAAGCACTATTTGCACTTGGAACAACTGGAAGAGAAGAAGCACTTGAAGTATTAAATCAATTTATTAATGATGAAAATTATATCATCTCACAAAGTGCAGTGATTGGAAAGGAGAAGATAGAACTTGTTAAAAATCCATATCGTGGTGTCTAAGTTGCTTTGCAACTTGAATAGTTTTTTTTAAGTCATACAATGAGTAAAAATAAATATATTAAAATGGAAGATATTGATAGAAAAAAAGAAGTTGAAAAAGAAATTGAAAATTTAATTGATGAGTTTAAAAAAAATTCAGACAAATTTTTAACTGAAGAAGATTTAAGGTCTTACTTATATCATTTATTATTAGATAAATTTGGCAAACTTAAAAAAACCAAGAGCAATTCTAGTTCTATAGAATTACACTCTGAAGTTAGATGGTATGGTGAAAATAAAGGATTGAAATATCGTTCTGATTTAGTTATTTTTGATGTATCTACATTAGAGACAAAATCAAGATCAACTAAACTTCCTTCAAAAGGTTACGGATTTAACAATCCTTATATAATTATAGAACTTAAACTTAGAAGAATAAATGGTTCTTCTGATAAAAAATTTTTTGAAAGTTTGATTAATGATAGAAATAAATTAAATGAAATTAAAAATAGTATAAATAATCCAAAATTATACACTTATTTAATTGGTTTTGACAAAAAACTATCACTCAATTCTTCAAAATTTAAATTAGAATCAAATGACTTCCACAAAGAATATTATATAAAGTCTAATAAATAAATTTAAAATGTCTAACTATTAAAAATTTATTTATAATACTCCTACAAATTTTTTAAAGGAGTTTATAAAGGATTATCTCTAAGTAATAGATATGTTACAAAGAGTACAAGATACACACTATCCTCCTCTTACATCAGGAACTGATGGGTTTAGAGAAAGAGTTGAAAATTTTTCACCTCAAGGTATTAGAAGAATGGGGCAAAATTTAGCACAAAGATTGCCTACAAATTCAACATACGTTATTGCAAGAGATACCAGAGAGTCAGGAGTTGATTTTCAAAGATATTTAGAAGAAGGAATTAATGCAACTAATAGAGGAATTAAAGTAGAAGATGTAGGAGTTGTTCCAACTCCTCTTTTAAGTTATATCACAACTCACCCAAGAATTCAAGGAGGAGTAATGATTACAGCCTCACACAATCCATCACATGATAATGGATTTAAATTTTTTGATGAACAAGGTAGAAAAATCTCAAAAGAAGATGAAACGCAATTAAGAGATGCGTATAACAACTCAAATATACATACATTTAATCACAAAAAAGTAAGTGTTAGTCCTCTTCATCCTTATTCTCAAGAATCAAAAGAGAAATATATTTCACAAATTAAAAGTTTATTAGAACAATCACAATTTCAAGGTAAAGTGGCAGTTGATTGTGCAAATGGTGCAACAGTTGATGTAGTAAGAGATATTTTCAAACATACAAAAAGAGGACTTGAATTTGAATTATTTGCAAATACACCAAATGGTCATAATATTAATGAGAATTGTGGTGTAACAAGTCCCCAATTTTTAGAACAAATTTTAAGAAGAGGAGGTTATCAACTAGGAATTAGTTTTGATGGAGATGGGGATAGAGTTGGATTTGTAGATGAAAGAGGTCAAAGAATTGATGGAGATTTCGTATTAGGATATTTAGCAACAAAATTACACGAAGAAGGAAAATTACAAGGAAGAGGAGTTGTGGTAACTCAGTACTCAAATTTAGCACTTGATGAGTATTTACAAGAACAAGGAATTGAAGTTCAAAGAGTTGAAAATGGAGATAAAGCAGTGATGGCAAAATTACGAGCTAACAATTGGAGTTTTGGAGGAGAACACTCAGGACATATTATTTTAGATACTCAAATAGGAAGTGGAGATGGGATAAGAGCAGGAGTTGAAGTACTAAGACATTTAAGTCCAAAAAACTTAGTTTCTGAACAGTTAAATAATTTATATGTACCAAATCCTCAAATTCAAAAGAATATACAACTGGAGACAAGAATCTCATCTCTAAAAGATTTATCACAAGAAACTCAAGGAATAATTCAACAAGCTACAAAAGAAGTTGAAGAAGTAGGAGGAAGAGTCTTAATTAGACCTTCAGGAACTGAGCCAAAATTAAGAGTATTAGTTGAGAGTCCAAACTTAGTGTTTAATAAAGAAATTGTACAAAGAATAAATAAACAATTTTAAATTATTTTTTAACAATCATTTTTTTAATTATTTTTTAGCAATTAATTTAAAGAGAATATTTTATTTCAAATATTCAACTAATGTTCTAACACCTGCTCCACTTGCTCCTCTTTTACTGCTAAAACTGCTCCCTGCAATATCTAAATGAACCCATTTCACATCTTCTTTTACAAATTTTTCTAAAAATGCAGCAGCTGAACTTGCTCCTCCATATCTTCTCATAGCTCCACTTCCAGCATTTGAACAATTAGCAATAGTTGATTTTAAAACTTCTCTGTGCTCTTCAAAAATTGGCAATCTCCACATTAATTCATATGCATCTTTACTAGATTGATATATTCTTCGAGCCATTGCATTATCATTTGAAAACATAGCAATACTCTCAAGCCCAAGTGCAATCATACTTGCACCTGTAAGAGTTGCACAATCAATTAATTCTTCAACATTGAATTTTTCTTGAACATAATCCATACAATCAGCAAGAACTAATCTTCCTTCAGCATCGGTATTTGTAATTTCAACACTAATTCCTCTTCTTGAAATAAATACATCTCCTGGTTTATAAGATAATGAGTCAATTGAATTTTCAGCACATCCAAGTACAAGTACAATATTTTTTTCAATTTTCATTTCAACTAATGCTTTAAATGCACTAAGAGTTGTAGCAGCTCCTGCCATATCAAGTTTCATATCTTCAACAGCTCCAGTTGGTTTTAAGTTAATTCCTCCTGTGTCAAATGTAATTCCTTTTCCAACAAGAGCTGTAAAGACTTCAGTTTTAGGATTTCCTTTATATGTTGCATAAAGCATTCGAGGAGGAGTTTGAGCACTTTTACCTACTTGATAATGTAAATTCATATTCTCTTTAACTAATTCTTCTCCAACTATTGCTTTAAATTCTAAATTATGTTTTTTTGAAAATTCTTCTAGTTCATTATGTAAATATTCACTTGTAATCTCACACGCATTTGAGTTTACTAAATTTCTACAATATGATGTTTGAGTGATAGTAGTTTGAATATTTGAAATACTAGTTTGATCTAAAGTTGTAATTATTTCAAGTCTAGCTTTATCTTCTACTTTGTTTTCTTCTTTAACTAATTGTAAATCCACAATATATTTGTTAAAAGAATAATTTTGATATTCAAGACATGTAAGTAAAAGGTGTTGAAATTCACTTGAATAATTTGAAATATCAAATACTACTTCATTCTTATCACTTTTTAAATTTGAGATTTTAGATATAATTTTAGATATAACAGTTGAAATAGTTCTAAAATAATTTTCATCATTTTTATATTGAGGAACAATTCCTATAATTTCAAATAATTTAGTATCATCATTTAAAGAAGTTATAACTACATCGTTTTCAACAACTCCCATCTCACATAATAAAGAGGAGAATTTAGAGATATTATTATTATTATTATTATCATCTGTATTAGATATGTGAGCAAAACACTTATTTTTTGAATCAAGTGTAAGTAATGTTAATCTATATTTATACGTATTTGTATCTTGAGTATTTTTATTATATGAAATTAGAATTTTATTCATAATTATTTATATATCTTTTATAATATAAATATTATGTTTTTACTCCTTAATTTCAATACATAGAATTAAAAATACTCTTTTTAAATATAAATTATATATGGAGTTAAATATCTCATTTTTATTATTAATTGGAGCTTTATTTTCAGTAATTTCTTTTTTTTTAGCAATTTTTATTTTAAGAAAAGTATTTGAAGAAAAATATAGAAGACCATGGTTATTTGTGGCTCTTGGTATTATTTGTTACGCTCCTGCTCAAGTGTTAAGATTTTTATTCTTAGATAATATTACAGGAGAGAGTATTAGTTATATTATATATGGATTTGAATTTATTGGACATGCTTTTTTAATGTATGGTTTATTACTTGAGTTATTTATTTTAAGACTTGTAAAAGGTAAATTTGTTCAAATGCGTTTTGTGCCTGTTCAAGAAGGAAGTGTAGATGGGACATTATCATTTGATGTAACTAATTCAAAGAGTTATTTAGCATACAAAAAAGATAGGAATTTTTTACTTAAATCATTTAAAGAAGCAGTGAGTAAAGGGTATCAAGGTTTTTTACTCACAACTTCATATCCAAATGATATTAGAGGAGAATATGGACTTCAAAAAACACCTATTTTAATGATTTCAAATCCTCAAAATGAGATAAAACCTCATCTAGAAAATGATACGTATTCAGAGTCTGTTGATGCTCTACATTTTAATGAGATGATTCAAGATATTGATAATTTTTATGCTCAAGCACAAACTCCTTTTGTAATGATTGAATTAGATATGATTTTAGAATATAATCCTTTTGAAATTGTTTTAGGGTTACTTGAATATATTAAAAGTAAAAATGAAACTCACAAAGGGATATTATTTTTAACAATTCAACAAGATTCTTTGTCATATGTTAATTTAAATAGATTAAATCAAGAATTTTTTGAATTTAAATAATTTATTTCAATTATAATACAAATATTTAAATGTATTTTTACATTAAAATAGATATGAATGATAAAAATAATGCTTTAGAGCAATCTCAAACTTCTAAACAAGTAACTCCTTGGGATGTTAAAGATGTTGTTGATTATGATAAATTAATAAAAGAATTTGGTGTAACAAAAATTGATGAAGAAGATTTAAAGTATCTTAAAACTCTTGCTCAAAAAAGAGGATTAGATGAACATATTTTTCTAAGAAGAGGTTTGTTTTACGCTCATATGGATTTGAAAAAAGTAATTGAGTTACATAAAAGAAGAGAGCCAATTTTTTTATATACTGGAAGATCACCAGGAAGTGGAGAGATGCATTTAGGTCATTTGATTCCATTTCAATTTACTAAATATTTACAACAGTTATTTGATTGTAATTTATATATTGAAATTCCAGATGATGAAAAATTTTTATTTAAAAAAAAAATTGAACATTTAAACGATGTAGAGGAGTTTGTTAAAAAAGATATTGAACATATTACAGCAGTTGGTTTTAATGTAGATAAAACATTTATTTTTAGAACTTCAAAATATATAGGTATAATGTATCCATTACTTTTAAAAATTGCAAAAAAAATTACATTTTCTCAGGCAAGAAATACGTTTGGATTTGAAGGAGAGAGTAATATTGGACAAATTTTTTATCCCTCTATTCAAATAGCCCCTACAATGTTTGAGAGTGCTCAATGTTTAATTCCATGTGCTATTGATCAAAATCCATACTTTTTACTTCAAAGAGATTTTGCTCAAAAATTAGGTTTTTATAAAAATGCAACTATTTTATCAAAATTTTTACCAGCTCTTACTGGTTCAACAGGAAAGATGTCTGCAAGTAATGAAGAGAGTGCAATTTTACTTACAGATAATGCAAATACAATTAAGAAAAAAATTAATAAATATGCATTTTCAGGAGGGCAAGAAACATTAGAATTACATAGAGAATTGGGCGGGAATTGTGAAATCGATGTAAGTTTTCAATGGTTGAAGATGTTTTTGATGGAAGATGATGAAGAACTTGAGCAGATTCGAATAGCTTATGAATCTGGAAAATTATTAAGTGGTGAGCTTAAGAAAATTTGTATTGAAAAAGTTCAAAACGTAATAGAAGAACATCAAAGAAGACTTGAAGAAGTAAGAGCAAATAACGAGGTTGAAATTTTAATGAAAACAGGAATATTAGCTAAAAATATGTGGGAGAAGAATTTTTTAGATTAATTTTATTTATTCTGTATCCTCCTTCAATGAATATTAAACTATTTAAATACTAAATTTAAGATATTAATACAAATGACAATATTACCATATATTCACAGTTATGATATTAGAGGAGTATATTCAAAACATTTTTCAAAAGAAGTTATTGAAAATTTAGCAAGAGGAGTTGTAAGTGAATTTTTACCCAAAAAATTAATTATTGGGTATGATATGAGAGAATCGTCACCTGATTTTTTTGAATTTTTTTCAAATCAATGTGTAAAAATGGGAGTTGAAGTAATTTCAATTGGACTTGCTTCAACACCTCAGTTATATTTTGCAACATGTATTCATGATTGTGATTTAGGAATTATTATTACAGCATCACACAATCCAAAAGAGTATAATGGGATGAAATTATGTAAAAAAAATGCATATCCAATTGCATATGATACAGGACTTGATAAAGTTGAGAGGAGAATTGTTGATAAAGATTTTATTTCAAACATTGATAAAAATAACTCAAAAGGTTCAATTAAAGAAATTTCAATAATTAAAGAATATAATTCTTCTATTTTATTATATTTGTCTAAAATTAATGATAAACCTAGACAAACACCTATTAAAATAGCAGTTGATTATGCAAATGCTATTGGATGTTTTTCAAATAAACCTGTACTTGAGCAATTAGAAAAAGATGGATTTATTGAGTGTATTCATATATTTGATGAACTTGATGGAACATTTCCAAATCATGAAGCAAATCCTATTAAAGAGGAGAATTTAGAAGAGTTGAAAAGAATAGTTGTAGAAGAGAAGTGTGATTTTGGAGTAAGTTTTGATGGAGATTCAGATAGAGTTGGATTTGTAGATGAGAGAGGGAATTATATTGCTCCTGATGTGATGGGATGTTTTATGGTGAATCATTTAAATAGACACGATGATACATTTAAGACATTTTGTTATGATTTACGCTCTACAAGAAATTTAACTAAACTTGGTGATGTAATTAGTAAAGAATATTTTCAAACAAGAGTTGGACATTCACATATAAAAAAGAAAATGCATGAAGTTGATGCTCAATTTGCATGTGAATTATCTGGACATTTTTATTTTGAAGAGAGTGGTTCTAAATATGATGATGCTCTTAGAGCATTAATTGAGAGTATTTGTGCAATTTCGTATTATGAAAAACCTTTGAGTGAAGTAGTTGAAGTATTTAATCCTAAATTTAAAAGTGCTGAGATTAATTTTACAGTTAAAGATGCTGATTTAGAGATGGAAGAATCTAAACATTGGTTTTTAGAACTAATTGATACATCAAAGGAGGAGTTAGCTATTTCTTATTTAGATGGAGTATTAATTGAACATGATACTTTTTGGGTAAATATTAGGAAATCAAATACTGAACCTTTACTTAGAGTTAATTACGAAGTTATTGAAAAAGAAGGAGTAAGTTTAGATGAAGAGCAAAAATTATTTGAAAAAATTACTTCAATTATTAACAAAAATTTAAAATAATTTCAAATTCTCATTTTTTATTTTTATTTTTATTTTTATTTTTATTTTTTAAATATTGTTCAACTTTGTAATGAAAATAAACTATTAAAAATAGTATATATTTAGTAAAATTTATGTTAGAAAAAGGAACTAAAGCACCAGAATTTACAGTACAAGCTATAAAGTTAGGACAAGATGAAGCACAAGAAATTTCTCTTAAAGATTTTTTAGGAAAAAAAACTATAGTATATTTTTATCCAAAAGATATGACTCCAGGGTGTTCTAATCAAGCACAAAATTTGCGAGATAACTTTGAAATTTTAGAGGAGAAAGGAATTGTAATTTTAGGAGTATCTTGTGATTCTATAACTTCACATAAAAAATTTGTTGAGAAGGAGAATTTACCTTTCTATTTAGTAAGTGATTCTACTAAAGAGATTGTAAAAGCATATGATGTTTATGGAGATAAAAGTTTTATGGGGAAATTATTTCAAGGAATTCACAGAACAACATATTTATTAGATGAAAATCATACTATTGTAGGAGTGATTGAAAAACCAAAAGTAAAAGAACATGCACAAGAAATCTTGGAGATGTATAAACTGTAAAGCAATTTTTTTAAATTTATTTTTTTAATCATTTATATGATTAATTTTACAAATTTTTAATTTAATTGTTTCTCTAATGAATTTATGAAAGTTATTAGACTCATACATTTTAAGAGATAGCTTTATTGAATTCAATTTTTGTATTTAAGAAATGTCTAAATTTTAATTGAAATGAGCAGATATTTTAAAAAAAGAAAAATTATGTTTTATTTAAAAATAGGTTTAGGATCACCAAATGAAGTTTGATTTGGAAATTCATCAAATATTTTTTGTGCATATGGATATAAACCTGAATGGAATAATATTGCTCTATGTTCTGAATTTTCTAAAAGCCATTTTCTAAGTGAAGTATAATCATATTGGGTCCAAATTCTAACTCCAATTATTTTAGAGTTCATTAAGTTTGCTTGTTCAATAATTAAATTTGTTTGATTAGAGCTCGTAGTGATGTATGTAGTATGTAATGGAACAATTTTTTCTAATTCTTCAAAATATCTCTTAGGTGAATCATAATACTGCCCAGGATAAGATTCATAATTATCTTGAACAACAATTAATTCATTTTTATCAAATTCGATAGATTGGTTACCAATTACGTTATTTCTAATTGGTGCAGTTCCTATTAAAATACCTGTTCCTTGATAATTAATAGTATTTCCAATAAATCTATCTGCAGGGAAAAAAGAATCAATTCCTCTCTCTGCTAAATATTGAGCAGCAGCCATTTTATCAATATAATCACCACAAGCAATAACTAAAGAAACATTATTTTCAATGGCTTGAGAAACTATTGAAGAAATTCCATGAGTATCAATAATTAAACAAATATTACCATAACATTTATTTGTAGGATAATTAACTTTATCGGGTAAAACTTCAAATCTAAAAATACCTTTTTCATCTGGAGCATACCATTTTCCTTTTGATTTAATAACTATTGTTGATGTTAAAGGTATTACTGTTGAAGAAGTTCCATTTATTGCTTTTAGAAGATTATCTCCTTCTCCATAAGGAATAATTTGTTCATATTGAGAAGGGTAAACATTAATTGTATTTGATGCCCAATCTCTTATAATTCTTTCAATTTGTGTCCCAATTATGGTATTATTATTTACTTCAATATAACTTTCTCCAATTATAATGGTTTGAAAATCCTCAGGTATGTTTATTTCTTGTTTTTTTATGTTATAAGGTTCAAATTGAAATTTTTCTTCATTGATTAAACTATGATAAATATTTTGTTTACTCTTGGATGAACTATTTAATAATAATGATTCATAGATTTTGTAATCTTTTTCACATTCTAATGAAACGAAATATAAAATTTCATATATTAAATTAGGATCATCAAATTCGTATAATGCTTTTTCATAATATTTTAGAGAATTACATTTTCGAGTTAAATTTTCAGTTACTTTTCCCAAAAAATATTCTCTCTCACCTAATGTGAAATTACTATTAATGTTATCATATAAAACATAGTAGTAATCATACCATTCAATTAAATATTCTTTAATTTCTTCATCATAACTATTCCAAATAGATTTAAAGTTATGTTCAGTTTTATTTTCTATAAATTTATCTTCCCAAATATTGTCTAAATTATTTGTTTGTGTAGGTATATTATTATTGAATGAAAATAATATTATCAAACTTGTAATTAAAATTAAACTTGATAACATTATGAGAAAAATTGTAATACCTTTTATTTTATTTTCCATTTTTAATATTAAGTTAATTCAAAGGACATATATAACTTTTTGTTATTAAACTCTGTAAGAGAGTTTTTCTTTTTCCATATAATCATTTATAATTCTAGGAATATTTCTACTTGTTGTTAGAGGAGTTATGTAATGAGTATCATTTCCAAAACCATCTCCTTTTTTATGATATAATCCTAATACTAAACCATCTTCTTGATGACAAGCAATTTTTCCAATTATTGGTATTTCTAAAATTTTAATCATATCTTCTAATGATTTAAATTCATTTTCTCCAATTTTTTTTCTTAAAATTTCTTTTGATTCTCTAAATGCATTTGCTTCACGTCTAATTGCACTTTCAATAGTTCCAACTCCTCCAGATTTTTGAATTATTTTTCTAAATCTAGGGTCTGTAAATTTTTTAGTCATAATTACTATATAGTTTTAAAATTTAAATAATTATGTTTTTAAAGTTCTCTTCTTCCAACATCCTTGAAAATGGTCATCAATTACACCAACTGCTTGTAAATAAGAGTATATTATTACACTACCTACAAACTTCATTCCTCTTTTTTGTAAATCTTTTGAAATCATATCGGACAATTCACTTCTTGAAGGGACCTCATCAATAAACTCCCAATTGTTTACAACTTGTGTATTATTTACAAATCCCCATAAATACGTAGAGAAACTTCCAAATTCTTTTTGAATTTGAATAAATATTTGAGCATTTGTAATTGCATATTTGATTTTTAATCTATTTTTTACAATTCCTGAATCTTGACATAATTCTTCAAATTTATGTGTGTCATATTTAGCAATTTTTTTATAATTAAAATTATCAAATGCTTTTCTATACCCTTCACGTTTATTTAAAATTAATTCCCAACTGAGTCCTGCGTGAGCTGACTCTAAAAGAAGCATTTCAAATAATTTTGTATCATCATCATAAATAGGAACTCCCCACTCTTTATCATGGTATTTTGAATACATTTTACTATGAGATCCAAAACAACGAACTTTTTTATCCATACTATAATTATGAATTATCTATTTAAAAACAATTTGAAATAATATTTATAAGTAATTATAAATATTTTAAGATGTTTTTTTAATTGACAATTAAAAGTATAATTAAAATTAAAACTAGAAGAGAGAAAAGAAAATTCTATAAAAATTCTATAAAATTAATAATGTTGCAATATAAAAATAAATTAAAACACTTAGTATATCTTGAATAATTGTTGTAAAAGGTCCACTTCCAATTGCTGGGTCTTTATCTAATTTCATAAGTATAAATGGAATAAGTAATGCAAATACTGTTGCTAGAATAATTGAGCAAAATACAGCAAGACCTACAATAACACCTAGTAACTGTGAATCCCAAATTATTGATGAAATTATCATAATAACTATCCAACATGCAATTGCAATTAAAAATGAAATTAATATTTGTTTAATACTATATTTTAACATTGGGACTTCATTATGAATAGCTAAACTACGAATGTATAGTGTTTGAGTCTGTGAACCTACTGCATTTGCAATATATGCAACTAGTGGAATAAATGCTGCAATCATTAATTCTTCTTGCAAAACACTCTCAAAACTTCCAATAATTTGTGCTGCAAAAAGACCACCTATAAGACCCACAATAATCCATGGTACTCTAAGTGTAAAATTTTTCCAAATTGAGAGGTCTTTAATTTTATCAACATATTCAGGGTTAATTCCTTCTAGATATAAGAAATCCTCTTGGTTTTCCTTATAAAGAATATGAAGAATAGTTTCACTTTTAACTACTCCAATTAATTTATTTTTTTTATTAACAATAGGTACTGATTTAATATTATTATTTATTGCTAAATATGCGATTTTTTCGGGGTCAGTATGTTTGTGAGCTTTAACTATTTTTTTAATACTATGATCTTTTATAAGAGAATCTGAAGTAATACTAAACATTTCATGACTTGAGATTACTCCCTCTAAAGTTTCATCTTTATTTAATACATAGATATAGTCAATAGTGTCATAATCTCTTATCTTGTCAAATAAATATTTTTTAATATCACTAATTTTTTCATTTGAATAACAAATAGGGATATTTTTAGAAATTTTTAACTTTTTTTGCATTCTTTATTTGAAAAAATAACTATTGTATATAAACATTATTAACTTTGAAAATAATTAAATATTTATATTTTTTAAAAAACATACTCAATTTGAATATTAATTATTAATTTAAATTAAACTAAGATTTAAAAAGAACTATTTTTTATCTTTACTATATAAGAATTTTAATTATTCTACTATGTTATAAAAAATGGCTAATGAAGTATTACAAGCAAAAATTGAAGAACTCGAGTTAGAGCTTAAAAATACTAAAGTTAATAAAAGAACTGAAGCAGCTGTTGGTCAATTAAAAGGTAAAATTGCTAAATTAAAAGAAGAACTTGAAGCAAAATCAGGAGGAGGAAGTAGAGGAGAAGGATTTGCAGTAAAAAAAGAAGGGGATGCAACAGTTGGACTTTTAGGAAAACCAAGTGTTGGAAAATCTACTCTTCTTGGAAAAGTAACTAATAAAGAGAGTAAAATTGGAGCGTACGAGTTTACAACTCTTGATTGTGTGCCTGGACTTTTACACTTTAAACATACAAATTTACAAATTTTAGACTTACCAGGAATTATTGATAAAGCAGCTGACAATAGAGGATTTGGAAAAAAAGTATTAAGTGTTGTAAGAGCATGTGATTTAGTTGTGTTAGTAATTGATGCAAGAAGACCTATTGAAGATATAGAGATGTTATTAAGAGAAACTGAAAATTCACAAATTAAATTTAATCAAGATCCTCCAAATATTCAAGTGAGAAGAATGTCACATGGGGCAGTAAATATTCCTCTTAATAATTCTTCAGACAATTTACCAAATGAAATGGTTGCAGAAGTTTTAAAGGGAATGGGATATGTTAATGCAGAAGTAATTATTCATGAAAAAGATGCAACAGTTGATGATGTTATTGAAGCATGTTATTCTAATATTGTGTATAAAAAAGCAGTATTGTGTATAAATAAAATTGATTTGTTTTCAGTTGAAGAATTGAAGAAGATAAGAGATGAGATTCAAGAGAAATATCCTCAGTTTGAATTATTTGGAATTTCAGCAGAAGCAGAAGTTAATATTGAAAAATTTAAAGATTTTATTTGGGATCAGTTAGGATTTATGTGGGTGTATTTAAAAGAACAAAGAAAAGATCCAGATTTAGAAAAACCTTTAGTTGTCCATCAAGGAGATACTATTAAAGATGTGTGTGAGAAAATACATAAAGACTTACTTAAAAAATTTAGATATGCTAAAATTAAAGGGAGAAGTGCTAAATTTGATTGGCAAAGAGTAGGACTTGAACATAAAGTGGAGGATAGAGATATAGTTGAAATCTATGCTAGATAGATTTCAACAGACAAGAACGCATGAAGTAAGTGTCTCGTATAGTTGAAATATACGCTCGTTGAGCACCGTATGCTCAAAAATAGAATATTTTTGTTATTTGTCCTAGAGATAAGTTTCAACAGAAAATAACACATAGAGTAAGTGTTTTGTATAGTTGAAATCTATATTTAATAAAACGTATAATTCTCGAAAATTTTTGATTTTTATTGTTTCTACCATAAGAAAAAATTAAATAATAATATATTTATTTAATAGAGATATCCGTTTATACATTGAAATTTATTTAGTGTATAGTCGGGTAGCATATGCTACTAGTTAAAAATTATATATTTTTATTGAATCTATGGAGATTCACAAACTAAGAATAGAATTTTTAAGATTAAAATGTAAATACTCTTATTCAAAGAGTCAAATATTGATGAAAGAAAAATTTGATAGATATATACATATTTCTACATTGAAACGTTGGTATAAACGTTTTTCGAAAGAATAAAATTGGGACTTTAGATTTATCTCTAAAATCCCAAATAAGATTTATTACAAAGTTACTCAAGAATTAGAAGCTCAAATCGTTAGTTTTCGTAAGAAAACTGGATATGGAGCTTTAAAAATCAAACAATGTTTAAATCTTGATATTCATCAAGATACTGTTAATCAGGTTCTTAAAAGAAATAATCTTACTAGGATTGAGCATAATCGTTCATCTCGTGCTAAATATGTTCGTTTTGAACGTAAACATGCTAATTCTCTTTGGCATATTGATTATAGTGAATTTGGTAAAGAAGGTAAAATTATAGCAGTTTTTGATGATGCAACTCGATATTGTCTTGGAATTTTACATGTAAGAACTGTTACAACTCTTGTTGTAATTCAATTTTTAGATGAATTAATACAAATATTTGAAATTCCAACTCAAATTATTAGTGATAATGGAAGTCCATATGGACTTAAAAGTAAATATTCCAAATTTGATATTTGGTGTAGAAGAAGAGGCATTGAGCATATTAGAATAAGAGTTAAAAGACCTCAGACAAATGGTAAAGTTGAGAGATTATTTGGTTCAATTTATAAAGAAATTGAATTTTGTAATAATGATTTAGAACAATTTAGAATGAGATATAATCATTTTAGACCTCATCATAGTTTAAAAAATAAAACTCCAGCAGAAGAATTTTACAATTTTCAAAGAAAATTGAGATGATGACATATGTCACCTGCTTTCACATATATATTTTTTTATAGATAAATTTAAATAAGAAATAATGAGTTTATTTAATATGAATTTTAATTTAATTTTACTTAAATCTGATAATATGTTTATTGGAATTAATTTTTTACTATATTTAGTTATCTCATCTATTATTTCATTTTTATCTATATACTTAAATTCATTTGGTTTAAGTGAGTCAGAGATAAGTTTTTTATTTATGATTTCAAATTTCATAACTTTATTTTTATTTATTATATTTCCAATAGTAATTATATTTTTTAATATTTATAAAATATTTTTAGTTTCATTACTTGTATTTATAAGTAGTTTATTTTTGTTTCTTCAAAATAACTTAATTATAATATATTTTTCTTTATTCATATTTTTAATTGGGAGAGTTTTAAGTAGAAATTCTTCAACATTAATTTTTAAAAATTTAGTTAATAGTTTTGATTTTAGTAAAATTCAAGGTTTATATTTTGTTTTTATTA
This sequence comes from Nanobdellota archaeon, assembly GCA_022565615.1. Taxonomy (GTDB): domain Archaea; phylum Nanobdellota; class Nanobdellia; order Woesearchaeales; family UBA583; genus UBA583. The sequence goes on from JAIUMM010000005.1 coordinate 27,603, forward strand.
ATTTATCGTGGATAATTTCTCCAGTTTTATTTGGTTTTATAATTAATTTATATGGGATAAATTTAATGTTTATTATATCAATTTTAATAATTATAATTTGTACTTTTTTGTTCACTTTAAATTTCAAATCTAAAATGATTACTGTCTCTGAGAATACTTTAAATATGAAAAATTTTAAAGAAATTGATTTGAATTTTTTTAAAATTGTAATACAAAAAAATTTTTTATTAATTTATATGACTTCTTTAGGTCCTTATATTTGGTTTATATTAACTTATGTATATATGCCTTTATTTATTGTATTTAACTTTGAAGAGGTTTATTACGTTGGTTTATATATAGCCTTAATCAATATACTAAATTTAATTACTTCATATTATTTGATAAAATTTATTTCATTCTTTTCAATAAAAAAATTATATGTATTAGGATATTTTTTCTCTTTTATAGGAACATTTTCTATATTTTTTATAAATCCTTTTTATACAATATTGATTACTCTTATTATAAATATATTTGTAGGAGTTTTAGAACCTATTAATGAAATTATTTTTTTCAAATTATTTTCAGGAAATAATGCTAACCTATCATATTCAATTTATAATTCCAGTTCAGAGGTTAGCAGTATAATTACTTTACTTTTAATTGGTTTAATATTAACTATTACTGAATTTTTTAATATAATATTCATTATAATTTCATTATTATTTTTTTTACTTTTTATATTAAGTCTAAAAATACCTTTATTATATGGCGATAATTCAACTAAAATTAGTTAATATTATTTTAAAAAATTAGAATTAATTTTCTTCTAATGCTAGAAGTCTTTCATACTCTTCTTCTACTAAATTAGCCATTTGAATTCCAGTTGAACTTGCATCTCCAAAACCAATTAAGTAATTATCTCCAACTACAGTAATAGGAGTTCCAATTCTCTCATTAGCTAAACCTGTTGTTGTTTCAATTGCTTCTTGTAGAGCTTCTTGACCAGCTGGTGTTCTAATATTGTGAATTACGATTTGTAAATAGGGGTATGTAGCTAAAATATTTGGATTAAATTCACTTTGTCTAATACAATGAGGACACGTTGGGTCGTGAAATTGATGCATTACTACAACTGGTCCTTCATAGCCTGCAGCAGGTCCTAAACCTGTACTTTCTCCTTCTCCTTGATTTAATACTAGAACTAATATCACAAGTAGTATTACTGCTGCAATAATGATTGGAATATTATTTTTTAGTATTTTAACTAAACCTCCTGATTTTTTAAGTTCATCTCTTCTTTCTTTTTTAGATTTAACTTCATTTTCATGATTATTTACATGAGTTGAAGAATCTTTTTTTTTAATCTTAGATTTAACCATCTTGATATTTATTTAATATTTTCTACATTTAAAAAACTATTGTATGTATTTGTGAAGTGAATCTTTAAGTACAATGTGATGTTTTAGACATCTGCAAGAATATCCTTCTTTTTCATCACCTATTAAAATTATTGGTGAATTGTAATGAGCGGGTTTTGAATTAATTTCTCTTTGTGTTCGAGTTGCTTTTCTATTACAACCTTCAAATTCACAAATTCCACTAAGTTTAGTGATATAATTTGCTCTACTTAGTAAATCTCCCATTGGTCCAAATGTTTCTCCTCTAAAATCTAAATCTAATCCTGCACAAATTATATACACTTCTTTTTTTAATAACTCATCGATTTGAGAAATTATTTTCAAATCAAAAAATTGACATTCATCAATAATTACAACATCATGAAAGTTATTTTTAAAAAATTCATTACTCAATTCAGGATTCTTAGCATTAAGTAATTTAAATTCTACACCACTTAGATTTAAATTTGAACGGGTATCAATTTTTCTAGTGTCAATATCAGGTTTTATTGCTAAAATTGAAATATTTGTCATATAACTTAGAGTGTCTAATATTCTCATAATTTCTCTACTTTTACCTGATTTCATAGGTCCACAAATTACATGAAGTTCTCCAGGTAATATGTGAGAGTGTTGATGTGAATTCATTATATGTAATATTATATCTTAGTATTTAAAAATTATTTGTTTAAAAAATTGCAATTAAAAAAAGATGTTTAAGTAAATAGTTGACTATTTAGCAAAATAATATAATAAACACAAAGCTTTTTAAAGTGTTTAAAATTAATCTTAATTGATAGCATTTTAACTATTATTAGTATTGATTTAATAATTTGCCAAGATCGCATAACTCGGTATTGCGCTTGACTTGAAATCAAGTTCCACATGGAATTCTGGGTTCAAATCCCAGTCTTGGCGTTTTTCGTTTCACTCAAAACTTAATTCTGAAATTTTCACCATTATGTGGTCACTCATTCTTCGTTCTCACATCCGAAAATCAAAGATTTTCTAGGACTTCAAATCCCTGTCTTGGCGTTATATATTTTTCATCTTAGATTTTCTGCGTTACATTTTTATGATTTGAACGAAGTTCCTTTGGTGCAAAAAATTTTTAATTTTTCAGCACAAATCCTAAGTATTGGCGTTTTTTGTTTCACTCAAAACTTAATTCTGAAATTCTCATATTCTAAACATTTATATAATTCAATATTTTAAATTTTAATATGAATAAGATAATTTTAGTAATAACAATTTTAATGAGTTTGATTATTAGTGGATGTTCTTCTCAAGAATTTATTGAAAGTGAACAAGAAAGGGTTTTAATAACTAATCTTGAAAGTCCTTGGGGAATGGCATTTGTTAATGAAGAGATGGGTGAGATACTTATTACACAAAGAAGAGGTCAATTAAAGTTATTTAATATAGAAACTCAAGAACTCAAAGAGATTTTAGGAACTCCTCAGGTTGTAAGTTCTGGTCAAGGAGGGTTATTGGATGTTGATTATGATAACGGATTTGTATATCTAGCGTATTCTTCTAGTTCAAGTGAGAGTCAAGGTGTTGCAACACATGTTGGAAGAGGAGAGTTAAATTTAGAAGAATTTAGAATTGAAAATTTTGAAGTACTTAGAACTATTGAACCATTTCAAAGAGGAGGATCACATTTTGGTTCAAGAGTGTTAGTTGTTGACGAATATATTTTTGTAACTACTGGGGATAGAGGTTCAAAAGATTTTAGTGAGATTCATCCTTCTCAAAATACAAGTAATGAAATTGGAACTATATTGAGATTGTATAAAAATGGTTCAATTCCTCCTTATAATCCTTATGTTAATGCTGGAGGATTTATTGATTCAATTTATACATATGGACATAGAAACGTTCAGGGAATTGTGAATTTCAATGGAGAAATTTTTGTAAGTGAACATGGTGAGCAAGATGGAGATATGATTCACAAATTAGTTGAAGGTGGAAATTATGGTTGGCCTCTTGTTCATTATGGTTGTACATATGCTATTGGAAGAGAAATTGGAGGATTTGCACATGAAAGGGATGATATAGGAAATCCTCTTCATCATTGGGAGTGTGGAAGTGGAGGTTTTCCACCAGCTGGAATGGATGTATTTAATGATAAATTATATGTTGGAAATTTAAGAGGACAATATGTAGGAGAATTTGAATTTTTAAGAGATAATGAGAGCACAATTATTGGACTTGAAGAAGTAGGTAAATATGTTAAAGGGGAACGTATTAGAGATATTATGAAATTTGAAGGAGGAATTTATGTAATAACAGATAGTGGAAAACTAGTTCAAATAAATTTGAGTTAAGTTTACATTTAAATTTAAATTTAAAATTAATAATTTAGAATTATATTTAATAATTCATTGGAACTTCAATAATTAGTAGTTTTGAATTCTCTTTTGCATTAAAAGAGAGTGTATCAATTGAATTTTGACATTCTAAAGAATCTCTTTTTTCAATTAAAATATTTTCAAATTCATTGCTACTTACTTCAACTTCTCCTTCAACAAGTAATACAAATACTCCATTATTAGAATCAAATTTGTTATAAGTTAGTGAGTCTTCTTTATCAATTTGCATCATTGAAATAAAAGCATTTTGATGAATCATTAAAGAATTTTCTCTTGAATCAGGTGAGATTAATAATTTTGAAGAATTATTAATGTGTTCATAATCAATTTGAGCCTCATCATATCTTGGTTCAACATCTACTGCATTAGGTTCAATCCAAATTTGAAATAATTTTAATTGAGTAGTTTCATCCCCATTAACTTCACTATGTAAAACTCCACTTCCTGCACTCATAACTTGAATTTGTCCAGGTTTAATTAATCCATTACCTCCAGTTGAGTCTTCATGTTTTACAATTCCTTCAAGAGGAATTGTTATAATTTCCATATTGTCATGTGGATGCATTCCAAATCCTTGTCCGGGTTCAAAAATATCATCGTTGAGAACTTTTAATGCTCCAAAACCCATCCTTGAAGGTTCATACCAATTTCCAAATGAAAATGAATGTCTTGTTTCTAAAATTGAAAATTTGAAATGACCTCTTTGTTCTGATTTAAATATTGTATAGTTTTTATCTTCCATTTTCTTTATTTCTTTATTTATTTAAAATCCAAATCCTTTTCCTTTGAGTAAATCAATTTTTTTATAACTCTCTTCAAGAGATTTTACAGTTTCTTCATCTCCTCTAAGTCCTTGTGCAAAGATCATTTCAAATGATTTTACTCCTATAAATTGAGAATATACAGTCATAATTTGCGTATTAACATCCCAACTTTTATTTCCTATTTCTTCATTATATACTCCAGAACTTGTTGAAAATACTAGTAAATTAGCATGTTGCATTTTTCCTACAAAATTTCCATCAACAACATCCCACGTTTTACCCTTTTGTAAAATTGAATCAAAAAATGTTTTCACAATTCCAGGTAATGTAAAATTATACATAGGATATGCAAGTACTATAACATCACTATTGATTATTTTTTGAGCAAACATATCATGTTGTTTCATTTCTTCTTCCTCTTCTTCATTTAATTCAACTCCTCCATAATTTCTTTTTAGATAGGAATTAACTCCTAATTGAGTAAAAAATGTAGGATTAATTTGTAATAAATCAATTATTTCAACTTCGTGATTTATTGTATCAATGTTTGATTTATAATGCTCTAATAATTTTAAAGTATTAGATTTTTCATATCTTGGTGTATATTGAATAATTGTAATTTTTACCATGTAAATATGATAAAGTTGATGTTGCTTATAAAAAAAAGTTTCAAAAAAGAAACTAAGTGTTAATTTTAATACTTATATTTATTAATAAAAAGAGTTTTATATATGATATGCAAACCACACAGGAACTTAAGTCTAAACAAATTTATTCTTGCCAAGTTCAAGAGATGATGAAATTATTGGGAAAAAAATGGTCTCTTTTGATAATTAAGTGCATTTCAAGAAATAAAGAAATATCTTTTACTGAATTAAAAAAGGAGCTTAAAATTTCACAAAAAATATTATGGCAACGTTTAGAAGAGTTAGAGAAAGAAGATTTAATTACTAATTTTGAATGTACTCAAAAATTAAAAAAAAAAGAATTTAGATCTATTTATTCACTTACACAAAAAGGAGCTCAAATTGAGAAATTTTTAGAATTGTTTGAAGGAGTTGAAAAAAATAATTAAATAATTTTTCAATAGAATTGTTCTTATTTTTTCTTAATTTTAGTGTTTAATTTTTCTTTTTGTCTTTGAAGTTCTAAAGTGTTTAAAAGTTCTAACATTTCTCTATATTCATTTTCATCATCTTCTAAAATAAAATTGGGTTCTATTCCATATTGAGCACACATTAACATTAAATGTGAGTATACAATTTGAAGTCTTTGAAGATGTACTTCTTTTATATATTGTGAAGTTGTAAGTATTAAAATAAAGACAGTAGTTCCTGTAATTGAAACTAGTGCTGTAATGTATCCTATTAGTTCAGAAAACAATATGATATTACTTAAAAAAAATGATGCAAATGAAATATATAGACCAACATACATTGCAACAATTATTCCTTGATATCTTTTAACAGCTTTATTCCAAATTAAAGTTTTTCTTTCATAAAATAAGATTTTTTTAATATCATGTTCACTAATATTTTCTTGAGATTCAATTTCTTTTCTAAGTGTTGTAATTGCCTTCATAATTGAGGCTACAATGAGTCCAAATCTTGATATTTTAAATAATACTTTCATTTTTTATATTAAGTGTGGTGTTTATTTTATGTTTGTATATATAGTTTTAAATGTAATATATTTATTTCAAATTTAGATTAATTGAACTAAACATTGCAAGTAATACTTCAAGTTGTAATTCTTCATCTGAACCTTCAACAATTCTAAATTCAACAGTTCCAATTTTATCAACTAATTTGATAATTTTTTTCTCATCAATATCTAAATTTATAACTGCTGTATAAATTTCTTTTAAAATTTCAAGTGCACTAAGTCCATATACAGATTTGAGTTTAATCATCATTTCTCTTGCTTTTTTAAATTCTCCATTTAATGTATATTGAATCATCTCATCAAGTTCTTTAATTTCAATAGCATTAGTTACTTCATTTATTGTTGTAAGAGTTAAGTTTTTATCAAGCACACTTGCTGCTTGCATAGTATTTTCTAGTTTTCTCACATCTCCTTTTGAAATATCAAGTAATCTTTGAATTGCTTCATCATTAATTGTGAGTTCCTCACTTGTTACAATTTTTTGAATTAATTGTTTTAAATCTTCATCTTTTAGTCCTTTAAATTTAAAAATTACACATCTTGATTGTATTGGGTCTATAATTTTTGAGAGTTCATTACATGCTAGAATAAATCTACATGTAGCTGAATATCTCTCCATTGTTCGTCTAAGTGCTTGTTGAGCTTCTTTTGTTAGAGAATCTGCCTCATCAAGGCAAATAATTTTATAGGGAACTTGAGCTAAGGATTGCATTTTTGCAAATTCTTTAATTTGATTTCTAATAACATCAATTCCTCTCTCATCACTTGCATTTAGTTCTAAAAAATTACCTTGTAATTTATCTGCTCCATATAATTCTTTTGCAACCACTAGTGCTGTTGTGGTCTTACCAGTCCCGGGTGTTCCTGCAAAGAGGAGATGAGGCATATTTTTACTCTCAACAAATGCTCTAATTCTACTTACAAATTCTTTTTGTCCTATAATATCGTTAAATGATTGTGGTCTATATTTATCTACCCAAATTTGACTTTTACTTCTATTCATAATTTAGATGAGTGAAAAATGTTTAAATACTTTTGTCAATGAAGTTTAGTTACAAATGGAAGTTAACAAACAACTTGGATTTTTAAAACAACAAACTGAAAATATTGATTTGGAAATTTTATTACTTCTAAAAAGAAGGTTTCAAACTCAAAAAAGAATTTTTGATGCTCAATATAAAAGTAATTTAGAACCTACAACTGATGAAAATGACTTAGATACTATGGATATGGTAATGAAAAGAGCAAGGGAGATGGAAATTTCAGAGAGTTTTATTCATGATTTGTATTCTAAAATCTTAGATCATACACAAGAGTTGAAAACTCAATTTATTGTAAGTAAAGAGAAAAAATAATTCATTACTACTTTTATGAGGTATGTAAATTTTTTAAAGAGTTAATTTTAAAATATGAATATGAATAAATTTTTGATGTCTTTTTTAATGGTGTTTTTATTGGTGTTGGTAGGAGGAGTAAATATTTTTGGAGATGTTTACAGAGACTGTTATTCCCAATGTACTTTAGATGGAGGAAATGCGCAATTTTGTATTGACTTGTGTGGTTCAATTCCAGGTGCTTCATCATCTCCAAATGTTGATTTAAACCCAGGTGGTCTTTTTGAAGATGTTGCTCCAGATCCTTCAGATAATGATGCAGCAGCTGCTGTAACTGCTCCACAAGGAACTGGAGATTCAGATGCTCTTGTGAATAATCCTCAAGGAGTCCCAGTCTCAGCAACTTCTCCTCCTCAACCTAGACCTGAAAATTTAGTTAGAGTTGGGCCTACAACTCCTGAGGAAGTTACTGCTGCTGAAATAGTGGGAGATGCTCCTACTCCTGAAGAAGCTGTTAGAAGGGTTGCAGATTCTCCAGATTTACCTGCAAATTATAGAATTCAAGCACTTAGAGCATTAACTCAAGATGAGTGTGGAGAGGGTATGTTTTCTTTTTTTTGTACTTGGTTTGATAGACCTCAAGAAAGAGCAGCAGAACAATTAAGAGAGGGTTTTAGAGCTCAAACAACTGGAAATTTTTCTCTTGAAGAACATAATGAAATTCTAAGAAGAGAAGCTAGAAGCGTAATTCCAACTAATGTTCCTAATTGTGAAGATTCATTAAGTTCTCAATGTGGTCAAAGTTTAAGGAATTTTGATTGTCAAGGTGATCAAACTTGTGAACAAAGTATTGAGTTAGCTCAATTAGGAAGACAAGAAGCACTTAATCAACAAAGAATTCCAAATTCAGGTATGATTAGAGCTGCTCAAATGCTCAGAGTAAGTCCTCAAGCTTCTGCTACTTCAGGTATGATTCAAAATTTATTAGGAATTGAGTTATCATTAATTCAAGAAGGTTCAAGTATAGATCAAATTTTGAAGTATGGAACACCTGAGCAAGTTTGTTTTGCAAAAGTGGATTCTTTTATTAGTGTAAATGGACTTCAAGTTGAAGGACAAGTTATGGAAGTTGATGATGAAACTACTGGAATGAGTTCAGTTATTAGGGCGTGTGATAATAGAAATTTTCAAATTTGTGCTGATTTAAGAGCTGAGAGATCTGGAATTTATTTTAATAATTCGTTTACTCTTTTTGTTCATTTATATGTTAGAAATGCAGAAGATTTTCCTCAAATGGTGACAGTACAAGCAGAGTTGAAATCTGGAGGAGGAAGAGAAGAAAAAATTAATGTAGTTGAGTTAAGTGAAGATGTTCCAGGGAGTTTTATTCTTCTTCAACCAGGTCAAACATTTTCAAGAACGATTTATTTACCTGAAACTCAAGCATTTGTAGGAGAAGAAAATTTAAAAGAAATTTATGGGAATGTGGTGATGGGTGTGTTTGAAGCATTAGGAGTTTCTGAGCAAGGGAATTCTCAAGAGCAACAACAAGCTCAAAATCATCAATTGTCTCAAGATGAACTTGAGAGTTTAAGTGATGAAGAATTACAGCAGTTAATGACTGAAATGGAACAAAATCAAGCAACACAAACTCAAGGTTCTAATTTAGATGGAGTTAGTGGGGGAAGATTAGTGTATGCTCTAGATTATCCTATTTTAACTTTGAGGGGAACTTCTGGAAGTAATCCTTCTAAAGAAGTTGAAATGAGTGGAGCTAATATGACTCAAGGTTCAAATCAACAATCAGTAGCTGTTGTAAGAAGAGTTTCTTTGGACTAAAAATACTGTAATTATTTTTTTCAACAATGGTGTAATTAGAGATTGGCGTAAGTCAATTTTGATTAAAGTATTTAATATTTAATTAAATATAGTTAACAATTAATTGAAATTATTGTATTTGAGAGTGAGAACAAACTTATTTAAATATTTTTATTGAAAATTTATTTGATGGCTGAATTTAGTGATACTCCTTTAATGGAAATTACTCTTAGAAGATATGAACAACCTCATGGTCTTGATAAGAGAGGGACTCTGAGAAAAATTTGTTTATCTTTGGGTTTGTTACAACCTGGAGATAGTCGAGATGTTATTGTTGATATTTTACTTGTTTTGGAAAATGTAAAACATTTAAAAAAAGATTTAAGTGCAGTTGATATTAAACAACAAGTTCTTCAAATTAGAACTACATATGGACTCTCAGATTTAGGAACTGCTGATTCTAATATTAGAAGACAATTAAAAAGACTCAGAGATGTGTATTTAGTTGAAAAGATAAGAAATAATTATAGGATTATAGAATTTTCTGATTTGAAAATCTTATTTGAACAAAGAATTAAAACAATTATTTTAAATTCAATTGTTGAGAGAAATAATGAGTATTTTGAATATTATTCTCAATTTGAAGGGATTGATACTAGTAATGAATCAAAAAATATAAAAAGCGAGGAATTACAAAAATAATATTGTTGAAAATGGAATCATTAATAAATGTTAATAAAAAAACTAGCGTAATTTTTACAATTTTACTCAGTATGCTTTTAATTGCAGGATGTACTGGTGGAGTTGGAGGAGGAGATAATGTAAGAACAGCAAGTATAGGGGGGAGTTCAGCTAATAATAATGGGGCTGTTGTTTTGAATTTTGTTGAGAATAATCCTCCTTCTCAGATGTTTAAGGGAGAGAGATATGATTTTGCGTTTGTGATTTCAAATTATCAAATGCATGAAGTTGATGATTTACGATTAAGAATTACAGGTTTTGATAGGGGAAATGTAAATGGACTTCCTGAACAAGATACAGTAAGTTCAATTCCTTCTGCTTCAGAGGTTGCAGGTGCTGGAATTAAAACAGATCATTTTTATAGTGATGTTGTAGTTGATGATTTTACAAGAGAATTTCCTTTAAATCCTAGAATTAGATATTGTTATACTCAAACTTCATTTAGAAAACAAGAAATATGTGTTCCTAGTTTAAATAATGTTTGTGGAAGAGATGTAGTTGTTGCAAATACTGTTGAGACAAATGGGCCTTTTAATTTTAGGGTTCAAAATGTAAATTCAATTGGGGGGACTATTAGAATTGATTTTGAAGTTACAAATAGACTTGGTGGAAGAGTTGTTGATGAATGTTTTGGAAGAGAAGGATTTGCAAGTGAATACTCAGGTGTTGTTGCAAGATTAGGTACTGTTGAGGGAAATTGTAGAGCTACTGGGACAAATGATTATTTGTTTGCAAATGGAAGAGCTAATTTTTTTTGTGAATTTTCAAGAACTGGTGATGATTCTTATCCTGCTCAGTTATATGTAGAAGCACAGAGTTTATATGAACAGGAGAAGAGATTAAATATTATGGTAAGAGATCCTAGTTATGGGGTTGGTTAAATATTTTTACCAATTAATTTTTATTTAAGTATTAAATTATATTTTTAATTTTTAAGTTCTATTTAAATTTCCTTGTGATATTATTATCAGATTATTTAATACTAGTTGAATAATTGGAAGGGAGTATTGTTCTAATTGGTGTTGTGTTGTAGAATCTAAGTCTTGGAGTATTCTTGAGTATGAATTAATTCCTTGAAAATAGGTGAATGTGAGTAATGCTACTTCTTCAGGAGTTGGCTGTCTTGAAATATCAATATTGAAAAATTGTGCAAGTTGAAATATATGTAGAAAACCTGCTTCTAGTTCTCTTTGTCTTTGTTCATTAGAATTCATAGAAGCATATCTTCCATTTAAATTGAAATAATTTTCAACCCAATTAATTGTTTGAGGTTTTATTTGAAAAGGGCCTCTTGCATCTGCTGAACTAGTTGTTGTTCTTCCAAAATTATTTTCAATGAGTAAAAGTCCTACTAAAAGTTGGTAATATGAAGTGTGAATTGAGTGAATTTGATTATTTGAAAGTTGAGATGGGTTTTCAAGTGAATGCAGAATAAATCTATTGAGTTGAGGATTTATTTGATTAGGGTAAAAAGTGATTTGTCGTTCTTCTTCTTGATAACTTCCATTGGGCATTCTTTCAATAAGTACTTGAAGCTGAGGTCTAGGACTTGCTGAAATAATAGGGAGTATTTGAGAAAATCGTTGTAGTGCAAGAGGAGCTTCAAGTTGATATCTATATACGTTCCATATAAATATGAAATCTTTTTGATCTTGTGTTCTTTGAGATTCATTTATGGATAAGATTTCTTGAGCATAACTTCTAAGTTGGAGTATTTGTGAATTTTCAAGGGGGTTTATATGTTGTGTTTGATGAATCCAACGTAAATATCTTAAATATTCTTCAAATGTTCCTTCAATTATGGTATCAGGTCTTTGTTGAGGCCTTATTGTTTCATTATTTGGGGTTAAAAACTGAGTGTTTGTATTTTGTGTGATACTATCTTGAGTTTGTTCGCTTGAGATTTGAGGTGTTGAAGTTTCTTGTATTGAAATTTGGGAGGGTGAGAGTGGATAGGGATTATTATGAGAAGTTTGATTTGGAAATGATGAAAATGCTAATCCTAATGTGAGTACTTTGAGAAATGATTTTATTTTTGACATAAATACTATGTTAGATTTTATTTTTAAATAAGTTTGCATTATTATTAAAATATTAATGAAAAAGTTCATAATAATTATTGAGTAAATTATTTAGAGAAAAGGAAGGGGTTCAATTTTATTTCTTTTCTTTTTAATATATGTTCCAATATTATATTTTAAGTGTTCAAATAAATATGCAGGTTGCATTTGAGGGATTATTGATTTGTAAATATAAATTTCTTCTTCTTCTGCTTCTTTTGGTGTTAAGTTTACAAAGTAGTAGTCAATTTTTTGTTTATCAAGATACTTGCAGATTAATTCAAATTTTTCTTCATCAGTATTTGTATTTTCTACTTTTAAATGTTTTTTAAGTTGTTTGTATGGTGTTTGTTGTTCTAATATGAAATTTAGGATTTTTTTATGTTTGTGTTGTGCATAAAAGAAGATTCTATCAAGTACGTTATTTACATCTTCTTCTTTTTGAATTTTTGAATCATAATTAGGGTTTTCAAGCAATAATTGTTCAATCCATATTGTTGATTTGATTGCTTCAAGTAATGCTCCTGTTATTGCTTCAATAAGATTAATGTCACTTGAACTTCCAATACAAAGAGCTGGTTTGTGATGAATATTTTTATTAGTGCTTTCAAGTAAAACAAGAATGGAGTGATATTCTTCTTGAGTATTTATTTTATAAACATGTACGTTTGTAATAGTGTCTTGTTTGAGTTGTGTGAGAAGATGATTAAGAGTTGAGTGTTGCTCTAAATCTTGATTATTGAGTTTATAGTATGGTTTTTGGTTTAAAAATGAGCACATGAAATCGTGTCTTTCTAATACTTCCATCACTGCGTGATATTTGGTGCTTTTAGGTGAGGTTCTAAGAGCAGTTCCAGTTGTTATTGAAAATCTTATATATGTATCATCATAACTAAATGGAACATAGACCATTTGAGCAGGAAGGTAATAATTATTATTTTCTTTGTCTTGACATAATGTCCAATAGTATTTTGCTTGAAGTATTTCTTTTTGATTAAGTTGGGATGAGTTAATAAATTCTTTAAGTGGTATTATTTGATTTTCTTCTTCTTTTGCTTGTTTTTCTATTTCACTTTGTGTTTTACATAGTAATTCTCGTATATTATATATAGAGATTACATATCGCTCTAATGCTTCTGCGTACACTTTAAGTATTGCATCATCTCTATTCTCACTAAGTGATGATGCTGAGGCTGTATATTTTGTTTTATATAAATCTGAATTTTGTGTATATACATCAGTGTAGAGATAAAAATATGTTGGGTAATTATGTAGTGTATTTGTTCTAAATATTTCTCCCATATTTGGAATTTTTTGATGAACTTTTGCAAGTTTTGTAATAATTTCTTCGTAATCCATACTTTATGTAATAATTTGAGATTTTATAAGTGTTAGTATATACATTAGAATATTTGTGTAGGTCATGAAATTTTAAATGATTAACTATTCATTTGTTTTTAACTTTGAAGTGAAACTTAAAGAAAAGTTTATAAAGTTTGAAGTCATATAGATATAAATGTCACTGGAAAATAAAGTATCCTCTAATATTAAACTATCTCCTAAGTCTTTTGCATTAGCAGGAGGAATTATGTTAGGTAGTTTTTTATCTCCTGTGTATGCTAATGATAGTTATAATTCTCAAACACAAACTCCACAATATCCTACTTGTGAGTATTTAATTCAAAACCCACAGTATGTTGGAGATAGATGTACTTTATCTTCAGGTCAAGTAGTTCCAATTGTTAGAACTAATACGAATTCTCAAGGAAATTTAATTCAAGAATATATTGCACAAGTTGAATCGCAAGTTCCTTGGGGTAGAAATAGAAATTAAATTAGTGTATTTAGATAGTATTTTTGTGTTATCTTTCTAATTTTCTAATAAATTCTTGATAATGTTGATGTGTTACTGGTGAGATGAATACTGTATTATCGTTAGTGTTGATATGGCTTAAAACTCCACAAATTTTACCTTCAAGGGTTGTAACTGGAGATCCACTAAATCCTCTCATAACTTCTTGTACGGGAATTGGACTATAATGTAATTCTCTTCCTGCAATTGGTATGTCTGTTTGACTTAGTATTAAATTATGTCTACTTCCATTGGTTAAATGTAGTATGCATTCATCTCCTGCTTTTAGTTCTTGTTCATATATTTCAAGAGGAGTTCTTTGAGATGGAATTTGTCTTCTAAATAATGTGGTGTCTCTTCTTTGAGGCGAGTAGTGTTCTTCGTAATGTCTAAATTCAGGAATTTCATCAAAAACATGTCTTGCTGTAACTGAAATGTGGGGGTTTTGAACAGGAGTTGAGGGTGAGAGTCTATTGCCTTCTAGTTCAAAAATAGGTGGAATTGATTGAGTTGTTGTTCTACATGAGGAGAGTAATGTCCCTCCAACTAATAAAAATGTTCTTCTTGTAAGTCTCATTATAGATTGAGAAATTAAATTGAGTTTAAATGTGTTGTTATTGGGTTTAAAAAATATTGAAATTCTTATTTGTTCTATACTTAAATTATTTTAACTTATGTGGAGTGGTAAATATGGAAAAATTTATAAATATGTAAATCATAGTTAAACTATGACACAAAAAAAATCATTAACATCAAGATTAGTAGCACCTGCTTTAGTAGTAGGAAGTTTAGGACTTGCAGCTTGTTCTCAAGAACCTCCAGTTGGAGCATCAGTTCAATCAACTGCTTCAGGGTATACTGTAACTCCGCTAATTCCGCAAGAAGGAGGTTTAGTAAGACCTGGGAGATCTATAAATATTAGACACAGCGGGAGTTGTATGCAAACTAGTTTTAGAGGAAATGAGTATAGATTTTGTCAAGGGACTCAACCATATAATACAGTTGTATCTGCTGCAAGAGTTGGGGGAATTAGTCCTGCAAATCCAGATTTAAGAGCTGAAGAATTAAGAGCATTTGAAAGATCATTAGCACCATACAGAGTAAATCAAGGTGGAAGTGGAAATGGAGGAGGAAGTACTGGTGGAAACTCAGGTGGTGGTAATAGTGGAGGAGGAAATTGTGGTGGGGACTGTGGGGGGGGAAGATAATTTTTTTATTACTTATTGGTTAAACTATTTTATTATATATTTTTATGATCAGATGTAATTTATGAAATTTAAATTCATATTATTTTATTTTATTTTAAGTTTATATTTAGTTGTTAATTTTTCATTAGCAATTTATGTAGATTTAGTTCCTGAATCTGATTCTGGAATTTTAGCCACTGTATTTTATTGTGATCCTAATGTTGAAAATTGTCCTGCAGTTTTATCTCATGTTGATTCATCATTAATAGACATTCCTATTGAAAATATTAAAAATTTTAATTTTGACCCTTCTGCTACATCAGAGGTTTGGAAAGGTTTTTATGTATATAAATCAGGGAAAAGACTAGAAGTTTACAGTAGGGGTTCATATGGTACAGTCCCTATGGGTCCAGGAAGTTCTCCTGAAAATCCTATAACTATGGACATATTTGCTATGGGTGGGTACTATTCAACTTCAACAGGTGCTTTTAAAAATGATTTAAGGGGAGTTGATAGTTGTAGAGTTATTCCTGTAATTGATGGAGATGTTATAAACTTAAATTCAAATCTTGATTATTTAAGTAGGTTTTCTACTGGAACTATTCAAGAACTCCCTTCTTCTTTAGAGCAGTATTATTTTATGAATGCTAATGTTCAAGTGTATGCTCAAAATGGAGATGGAACTGTTTTTGAAATTTATAATAATAATATTTTAATGCCTCAATATGATATAGCTCGTTCTTTAAATTATAATTTAAATACTCAAACAGGAGTTATAACAGTAAATGGAAATTCAGTTACTCTTCCTCCTGGAGAGTATGATTTGAAAGTTAAAACTGATACCACTATTGAGCCAAAGTGTGATTCCGGTAGAGGAACTATTCAAGAACCGGTTCTAGATTCTTTTACAATCTCTGCTCCTCCTTCTCCTCAAGATGTTGTAATTAATGAATTTATATCAGTAGATAGAAATCAAATAATCTTAGATATTAGTAGAAATGGTTTTACTGGAGCAATTCCTCTTCAATTTGATTTTACAAGAATTCCTGTTCACCAAGAAGAATGGAATATGAATGATAAACGTATCAATAATTCATTTAGTGTAACAATTCCTCAAGGAAGTGCTGATGGACAGATAAGAATTAATGTTGGAAGTATTAGTTATGGTGATATTGAACAAAGTGGAGGAATCTCGACAAATCAGTTTTCTTCTACATTTGCAGGAAGATTTGATGTAAAAGTTAATGTTCAAGGCAATTCAACTACTTTTTCAAATCAAGGACTTTTCTTCTGTCAAAGTGGAGATTCTTCTTGTGATTCAGTTCCAGATGTTGAGGATGTATGTCCTGAAGAGTTTGGAACTCCTTTTTACAAAGGATGTCCATCTGAAGATATTGCAATTGAATTAATACCTCCAATTGAAGGACATTGGAGTTTATCTTGTAGTCATCGTTCATATTTGTTGTATTCTTCAAGATATGTTTCATATGATTCAGTTCAAAATAGATTAAGATGTTCAGGAGGAGGAGGATTGTTTGGAGTTGATAATCACTTTTATATTAATGATACATATCATTCTTCTGGAAACAAAAATGTGTATGTGAACAATCCAACTACTGCGGAGTATAAATGTTATGCAAGTGGTAGATTGTTTGCTACATGTTCTTTTGAATTTAGACCTGAGCAAAATGAAATTGAGGTTTCGGTATTTGATATGGATAGAGATGGATTAAATTATTATCCTACTTGGTGGATAAATAGATTTGAGAGTTATGTTACTTTAAATAATATTCAAAGTGAAGATCTCTGTCCAGCTTCTTATGGACTTGCTCAAAATGATGGATGTCCTGTTACAAACAAGGAACTAATATATATTAATTTAAGTGAATCCGGAAGAGATTTAATAACATTCCCTGATTTTAATGAAGATAAAATTTTCTTTGAGGATTCAACAAACTCAATATTTATAGGAAGAGATAGGGCTGAGTTAAGTGGAATTCAAAGTATTTCAACTAATCCAATTCAAATTGATATTACAAGTTCTTGTATTCCTACAATTCCATTATCTCAGATATTGCTAAATAATCCTCAACTCTCACAACTTATTAATTTAGAACTTAATATGATTACTCTTACTAAACAAGATATAGAAAATCAGTTAACCCAATATGAAGAGCAAATTCAACAATTAGATCCTCAGCAATTAGTTGATGAACTCCAACAAGATACTCTGCCACCAGGTCTTGTAGATTCTCTGCCACCAGGTCTTCAAAATATGGAAAAATTACCAAAAGGACTCAGAAGAGATAGAGTTCCAACAAGAGAAGATATGCAAAAATTAATTGAACAGAAAAGATTAGAAGAGATGGGGAAAATTTCAAGAATCTCAGTTGAAGAGAAAAGGAGAATCATTGATTATTTAAGAAAAGTTTCAGATTGCTCTCAAACAATTCAAAGAGAAGATGAGTTAGATTTATTTTCTTTAACATCAACTCTTCATCTACTTACTCCAATTGATACTACTCAGAGGACAAGGGATGTTATAAATTCAATAATTAATACTGCAAATCAATTACAAATTTCAAAAACTATTGACCCTCAGATTAGTTCAAATCAAATTAGAACACAAATTAGTTTAAATATTGATAATATTCCAGCTAATACTACAATTTGGCAAGTGATTCCAAAAGAAAGTATTCAAGACTTTGATGCTTTAAGAAATTCAATTCAACAAGGTAATGCTGATGAGATTAGAGTTAAAGATAAAGATCCAATTATTGGATGGTACTTTGGTTCAGGAGGAAGTTCTGGAGACATAGGATTTGAAATAGAAGGTACAGGTGAAGGAGGTTCTACAATTCCTATTGAAGATACGATTTACTTTAATTATGGGGAGTTAATTGTGAATTATAGGGAATTTGGATGTTTTGAAAGTGAAAATGAATTATTTACAATTCAAAATATTACAGGATCATTAGTCAATAAAACTACATTTTCATATTCAGTATGTATAACACATAATGGAAGTCATGATGTTTCACCTTCTGCTCCTTTAATTGAACAATATTTTGGAATTGATTCTACTCAAAGACTTACTCAAAATATTCGTGATATAGATTTATTTAAACAAGAAGGTTCAGATTTAGGATATAATACATATTATGCTATGTTTTATGGAATTTCTCCTCCTAGACTAGATTATTCTTGTATAGGTTCAATAGATGAAGTAACAGGATTATTTGGAGGGTGTATGTATAGGCCTAATAATAGGTTATGGATGTATTACGGAGATGATCCATTCCCTCCTCAAATAGATTTATTCTATGTTCCATCACATTCAATTCAACCACAAATTACAATATTTGATGAAATATCAGGAGTGAGTGAAATTAGGTATTGTATTACAGAAGATGAATTTGAGAGTTGTAATTTCCCAGCACAGTATATTCAAGTTAGTTCATTTACACAAGGAGAAAATCTAGTAGAGATTTCAATTCCTACAATTAGATGTCCAGATGTTAGAGATTGTGAAAAACATATTAGAATCTATGTTGAAGATGTAGAAGGGAATAGTGTGTGGCATAATGAAACATTACTTCTTCTTCAAGAAGCAACTTCTTGTAATGCTCAATGTATTGCACAACCATTACCTGGAAGATATTTGGCTTCATGTCATAGAATTAGTGGTTGTGAATTCATGGGATTAGATAGTGAGAGTGAAGAAGAGAAAGGAACAACAGTTGCTAATTTATGTAATTATAAAGTTCCAAATTCGTGGGTTGATATAGGGGGAGGTCTTGAAGTTCAATGTCCAAGTGGTCCAATTAGAGTTTCAAGATTTACACAAATCCCTTTTACAGTTAATTCAAATATTTGTGGAGATATAAACTCAAACAGAATTCCAGTTATAATTGATGGAGAAGAAGTTACTATGCATATTATTACTTGTTAATGTAACTCTGGTGATACTAGTATTAAATAATTTTTTTAGTTTTTATTTTTATTTTTTTATTCTAAAATAAATAATTTTATAAAATACTCATTTAATTCATTATTATGTTAGATTTTATAATTAATTATTTTAATAATCATTTATTTTTATTTTTACTATTTATTGTCACAATTATATATTTTTTAATTGCTTCATATGAAGATTTTAAAAAAAAAGAAGTATTTAATTTTATTAACTTTTCATATCTTTTCATTACTAGTTTTTTAATAATATTATATTCAATTTCACAAGTTTCAATTCAGATATTGGTGATTGGAATATTAGGATTATTTTTAGGTTTTTTACTTGGAAGTATTTTATTTTTCTTAGGGATATGGGGTGGAGGAGATGCTAAATTTCTAATTCCTTTTGGAGGAGTATTTACATTATTAGCTACTCAAACTTCTTCATTATTTTCAAGTTTTGAATTATTTTTTAGTACTAGTAATTTAGACAATAATGTTATAGTTAATGTTAGTGAATTAATGTTTATAATTTTAGCTTACTCATTGTTATTAATTAATTTTTTAATAATACTCTACATTCTTTACAAACTAGTTTTAGTTAAAAAAATTAATCATCTCTACATTTCTACATTAATACTTTTAATATTTATTATAATTGGAATGATTTCAATATTTCCAATAATTCCATTTGAAATTAGGTTAATTAGTTCTTTAAGTTTTATTATATTATTATTTTTGATTCCAAATTCTTCTTTTTTCATGGTATCTAAATTTGAAAAACTTTCAACACAGGGCTTAAAAAAACTTTTTAAATTAGAAAAAGAAAATGTGTCAGAGTATTATCTTTCTCATCCAATAGTGTTACACTCAAAAGAAATTGAACCTTTTAGATTAAATTCTTCTCCTCTAACATTAGCTAAAGTTGAAGAGTTTGAGAAAAAAGGGTTAAATAATTCTTCTTATTTAAATGTTGTATCAATTCCTCCAATAATTCCATTTTTTTTATTTCAACTTTTAGTTATTATGTTTTTATTAATATTTGAATTTAAAGAACAAAATCTTGTATTATTATTTAAATTTGTAGAATTTCTATTACTTTCATTTTTAGTTGGAGGATTGTATGTAATTGTATTAGTATTGTATAATTCAGTAATACATTTGAAATTAATTTATCAGTCAATTCCTAATTATAGATTTTTTACATATGTTTTCTCAATACTTGTTCTTTTAATTACTCATATTATAGCTCATAATATACTAATTTCACAAATAAGTTTAATGGGTGGAGTAATTGTTATTTGTCTTTTTTTATTTGAAATCACTAAAATTATTGAAAAAAAAATATTTGTTATTGAGACTACAATTGATGCAATAACTCTTGGAGATTGGATTGTAGAAGATGTAATTGTTGAAGATAATATAGTTTTTAAAAAAGAAGATTTTAAACTTGGGGTTGAAGAATTTCAATTAGAAATATTAAATAAGTTATATGGAGAAAATAAATTAAAATCACTTAAAGTCAAATCCGGAATTGCATTTATACCTCATTTATTTATAGGATTTATACTATTAATTGTGTTAAATTTATTTTATTAAATATTTTTAGTTTTTTTATAAAATTGTTACTTTATAAATATATAAAAATGTTTAAATAGCATTCAAATATAACTAATATTATAAGATGTTCTTTTCAAAAAAACAAGTAACTTTTATTGAAAATTTGAATTCTCACAATACTAAAGAATCTTTAATTAGTTCAGCATATTTACTTTATTCTTTAAATAGTTTAGAATCATGTGCATATGTCAATCTCGATGCTACTAAAAATTCATTTATTTCTCTTTTAGAACAATTATTTTTAAGAACTAATTTAAAAAAAGAATATCCTTATATTCATATAGATTATTATTTAAAATTTAATTCAAATTTCTTAATTAAGGGAATTTTATCTCAAGCTGAATTTCAAAATTTAAAAATTGAAAAACTAGTTCAAAATTTAATTTATTATAGATATGATACAATTATTCTTGATAATTTAGATGTTACTTCTCAGCATTTAGATACAATACTCACTATTTTAAATTCAAGTGAGATAACTTCTAATATAGTAATAATTGGGTCTGATAAAATTAAATTTTTTTTTGAGAAGAAAAAAATAGAATTTCATTCATCATTAAAATTGGAGTTACATTCAAATTTGAAAGATTCACAATCTTTGTATTCATCTTCACCTTCTTTAGATGTACAATATTCAAATCAACCAAATATTTTGAATATTTTAACAAACCCAAATATTTCTTCATGGTTGAGTATAACATATAATTTAATTTCTATAAAAAAATCTGGAACTAAACGTTTTTTCTTTATTTCAAATTCATATTCTTATTCTAAAGAAATTACATTTATTTTAATTATGAAAAAATGTTTAAAACAAATTCCTGAATTTGAAAATTGGGATTATATGGTAATTAATCCTAATAATTTAAATTTTATCTTAGATATGGAGTATAATAAACAACTTACACTATTAAATCAATCTTTACTTGTCGAAGGATTTTCAAATTTAATTTTTAATACAACTTTAGATATTGAAAAATTTGTATTACACAAATTAACTAATTTGAATACACTTGAAACTGTAAATAATACGAATAATTCATTTGTAATAATTTCTTCACTTAGTCAAATCAATAAGAGTTCAATAGTAAAGTTAAATTAAATACTAATAAATTAAAATAAACTACTATTAAAGTGAAATAGTGTTATATCTAAAACTTATTTTTATTATTTGTTTTTCTAAGTTAATTGTTTTTTTCACTTGAAAATACTCAAAAAATAATATATTAGATATAGTTGATAATTAATTATGTCAATATTTGGAAAGAAAAAAGAAAATGCACCTCCTGCTCCTCCTATCCCTTCAGGAGGAGGATTAAATGATATTAAAAGTGAGATTAGTGGAAATCAGGGTAATAATGTAACAGATGAAAATTCTAAACTGCCACCACCACCAGGATCTTCTGCTGCTATGAGTAGTTCAACTTCATCAGTTCAATCTATGCAAACTAATGGAGTTAGCAATAGAAATTCTTCTACATCTTCTCCTAGTTTTGATCCATCAAACATTTCAAAAAATAATGGATTTAATCAAAATAATGAGAATTCAAGTTTAAACTCTTCATCTACTATGAATAATTCTAATTTAAATCTTGCAAAAAAATCAGTATTAGATGAATCATTATTTAATTTAGAAGATTTTGAGTTGCCTAATTTAGATGATTTAGATGATATTGATATGAAAGTTAAAACTCTTGAAAATAAAAATTCAAATACTTATAATGAAACTTCTTCAAATTCTTTAACTTCTAATTTTAATAATTCAAGTTCTAAATCACAATCTCATAACTTAAAATCTGAGCATTTTATTCCTACAAAAGGACTTTCAGCCTCTGATAAAGAAACTTTCTTTTTAACAACAAATGAGTTTAAACATTTATTGGAATTAGTGGATTCAGTGAAAGATAGAGTGAGAATTTCAACTCAAAGGCATATGAAAATAACAACTATTAAAGCTGAAGAAGATATTGAATATGAAAATATGAAAAAGGATTTTCAATTTATTGAGGATAAATTGTATGAAGTTGATAGTACAATATTTGAGAGGTAATTAAAATGAATAGAAATCAAAGAGAGGTTTTCATTAGAGTTCAAAATATTAAAGAAATTGTAGGTATTTTAGAACAAATTGAAGAATCACAAAATATTGTTAAAGCTTTAATTCCTAAAATTGAAGAAGTTAAACAAAAAGAAGAATTAATTTTAAATAATTGGATGAATCATCTTGAGGAAATTGATGAGAAGGTTGAACATTTAACATTATAATAAAAATGGCACTTAAAAAAAAACAAATAAATAATACAAATCATTCAAGGTCTTCAAAACTTATTAATACAAATGATTATAGAGTAGAAGATTCAGATTTATACGTTTGTGTATATGATGTGGTTAATAAAAGAAAATCTTTACTCTCTGCACTTAAAAATTCTTTAGTATCTCAAGAAGAATTTGAGATTTTACAATCTTCAAGGACTGCTAAATATCATTATATTCAAGAGATGAAAAAAGAGTTAGAGAAAATTAATTCTTTATATGCAAAATTACAAAAGTTGTTTCCAAATACAAGACACATATTAACATTTGCAGAAAAAGAAATGAAAGAACTTGAACATCAAGTTGGAAATTTAGTAAAATCTCGTGAAATTGAAGATCTAGAGCTTGAAAATTTAGATCATTTAAAAGAAGAACTTGAAGAAATAGAAGAAGAAAAAGTTCATCAAAGAAATCAAAAAATTTTAAAAACAAATTTAGATTATAATCCAAGTGAATTAGAAGAAGAAAAATTATCTAGTTTGTATTCATCAAAACATCCTCAGAATAAAGAATCTAAATTAAATAGAATTCAAAATAATTTAAGCATTATTGAAGAAAAACTTAAAAATTTATAATTTTTCTTTTAAAAATTTAAAATAAATTAAACTATTTATACTTAAATTTATTTTCTAATGTAGTTAATGGTGTTATTTTCTGAAAACTCAAA
The DNA here is from genome assembly GCA_022565615.1 of Nanobdellota archaeon. Lineage (GTDB taxonomy): Archaea > Nanobdellota > Nanobdellia > Woesearchaeales > UBA583 > UBA583. The sequence continues at coordinate 51,335 of JAIUMM010000005.1, forward strand.
AATTTTGCTTCCAGTTCCACTTACTTGGGTGTCATCAATAATTACTAAATCAACTTTTTTAAGTAATTCTACTTCTAAATCTTCAAATTCACTTGGAGATGTTTGACCTGAAATATTAGCAGAAGTTGCTATTAAAGGAATTTTTAAGGAAAAGACTATGTCTTGAATATAATGATCACAAATTCTCACTCCAATTTTGTTTTCTTTAGATTTAAGAAGAGGAGACAAATTATTATTTTTGGAGTTATTATCTTCATTTACTTCTAATAAAATAGTATATGCTCCAGGTAGGTATTTTCGTATATTTTTTTCAATAGTATCATTGATTTTAAAGGTATTAAATATGAAATTAAAATCTGGGACAATAATGCTTAAAGGTTTATTTTCATCTCTTTTTTTTAATTCATAAATTTTTTTAACAACTTCATCACTATCTCCTCTTCCTCCAATTCCATATAATGTATCTGTTGGATAAATTATAATTCCACCATCAAGAATAGTTTGTTCAATTAATTCTTTATTTTTACTAATATCTTCTTTAAATAGTAAAGTGACCATATATAGAATAAAGTGTAACTATTAATAAATTTAATGAGAAAATTCTTAAAAATTTAATTTAATATTAAAAAAAATACAATATTTAATTTTATCTTGCAAAGATAATAACAAATACTCCAATTACTGCTAAAAATATAAATGCAGACCATGTTGCAGAAGGAACACTATTAATTAAATCTGTAAACCAATTACTTGAAACTTCAGGTTCAAATTCCCCAAAGCCAATATTTGGATTAGTATTAATTTCAGATTGATATTCCATTTCATTGAATCTATCTTTTTCAAACTCATTATTCATTGCAAAAAATGAATTAACTAAAATTCCTAAAAATAATACTACAAATACAGCCATTACAATTTTCCCATTTAATCCTAAACTTGGGATATCAATTTCTAAGAAATTTAGAAGCATTGCAATTATAAATATTGCAACTATTAATATTCCAAAAAATGTGAATAGGTAACTTACTGCAAATGCAACTACTCCACTAAGTGATACAATAATTGCTGCAAGTGCTGAAATTCCTGCATTTAATTTAGCGTCAGCTTCTTTAAATGGCCCTCTTGTAACTAATAATGCATAAATTATAATCCACATTAAAAGTGCAATAAATAATGTTCTAAACTCTATTAATACTCCTAAAGCATCTTCCATATGTAATATAGAACACTTGAATTTATAAATATTGTGTTATCTCTTTATTATAATAACTTATAATTATGTTAATTAATATAAAATTTAAGATTAATTCATTATTAATTTTATATTAGTTTAATCTTTATTTAGAATAAAAATGACACAAGATAATAAAATTCCTTCTAAAGTATTAAAACAAACTCCATTTTTACTCGCTCCAATGGATGAAGTAACTGATATTGGTTTTAGAACGTTATGTGAAGAAGAAGGTAGTGCTTATGGAACTACTGAACTTACTTCAGTTGATGCTTTAGTTCGTGATAGAGTAATGGAGTCAAGGTATAAAAAAGAGAATTTGAAAATAAATTCAATTCAACTTTTTGGACATAATCCTCAAACATTTGTAGATGCTGCTAAAAAAGTTAAACATGAGGCTGATTTTATTGATATTAATTTTGGTTGTCCTTCTGCTTGTGTAAATAGTAATGATTCTGGAGCAATTTTGCTTAAAGATCCAAAAAATGTACGCTCTATTGTTGAGAAATTAGTTAAAGAAGTAGATAGACCAATTACTGCTAAAATTCGTTTAGGATATGAAAAAACAACATATTTAGATGTTGCTCGTGAAGTTGAAGAGGCTGGAGCTTCTATGCTTGCAGTTCATGGAAGAACAGCTAAGCAAAAATATTCAGGAAAAGCTAATTGGGACGCTATACAAGAGATTTATGACAAAACTGATATTTTTTTATGTGGAAATGGGGATATTACAAAGCCTGAGCAAATTGATGAGTATATGGGAAGTCATTGTGATGCTTTAATGATTGGAAGAGGAGCAATTGGAAATCCCAAAATATTTAAAGATTTTTTAGAGTATAAAAATAATAAAAACCAATTCTTAAAAAAACAAGAAGAACTAAAAGAATTAAGTAGAGAGAAGAGAGATGAAATTAAAAAAAGAGAACAAAAAGAATACTTTTTACGTTATTTACATCATTTAAAACATATTACACTTCAAAGAGAAGTATATAGAATTCAGCATCAAGCAATGTACTTTTTTAAAGGAATTTCAGGGGTTAAAGAATTAAGACAACAATTAATGCAGGTAAAGACAATTGATGAAGTAATTAAATTAGTGGAAGAATTCTAAATTTTATACTTAAAAATAATATAAAATTAGATTAAAATTTTATTTTTCATCTTAAGTTTTTTACGTTAATTATTTAAACTTAGCACTTTCTATGTAATATATAATAAAAATGACAAAAGACACTACTAAAACTCTTGATGAAATAATTGATAATGTTAATATTCAAAATTCAAGTCCTCAATCTCAAGAAGTTCAAATTAGAAGTGAAGTAGAGTCAATTTTAGAAAAACAATTTGATAATTCGCTCACACAAGAAGATTATCAACGATTTCAAATTCTTGCAAGTCAAAATCCTCAATTAGTTGAAAAAACACAAAGAGATTTTATGCAAAGAGAAGATGTTCAAGAAAAAATTAGAAAAATTCAAGAACAAGAGCAACAAAGAATTGAACAATTAAGAAGTCAAATTGATACATTAAGACTTGGTAGTTCTCAGTTAAGTGAAAGTGGAGCATATTCTAAAATTAGAGCAGATCAAGTGGAGAGTCAATTATTAAATTCAGGTGGGAAGAGAATTTTACATTTTACTGATACTGAAGTTGAAGCAGATCAACTTGAAGGAAGACTTGCAAAATTACTTCATGATGAAGGAGTATTAGGATATGTTCAAGAGAATGGAAGACTTCCTGAAAATACAGTTCTTGTTCATACAGGTGATATTGGTCCTGATTTATTTAATCAAATGAAATATAGAACACAAGCTTTTTTAGCTGATACCGTAATTAAAGAGGGTGAGCTAACAGGAGAGGATGCTCAAGAATTTAAACAACTCTACCATGAGATGATGGACCAAGCTGGTGTAACAGAAGAGATGTTAATTCGTGGAATTAAAACGCAAGAAGATCAACAAGCTCTGCAACAATTTATTCAACTTTTATATGGATTTACTGATCCGATGTTTAAAACTAGTGATGATATTAAAGAGTTTAGAAAGAAAAGAGATAAACTTCACTCACACTTAGAAAAAGCTATTATTAATCATTCAAAAAGAAATATGGGTGAAATTAAAGAAGTATTTGATAAATATGGTCTTAATGATGAAAATTTTGTAATTATTAGTGGAAATCATGATGTTCCTCATGTTGTACAAGATACATTTGGAAATTCTTATTTAAGTGAAGGAGAGACTCGTGAAGTTGGTGGAATTAAATTTAATAGACCTCTTGGTAGTGCAACTGGTTCTGTATATGGACCTTTACTTGCAAGAGATATTATGGGTTCAAATGAATTAATTGAGCAAATTCCTCAAATGAGATACAATTCTGAGCCTTTTAGAGAGTTAAAACAATATGTTCAACAAGAGTTAGGTTTTGATCATTTAAATGATTCTCAAATTGATGATTTAATTAAATTTTCAGTGAGAAAATCTCAATTTGGATTTCCAAGTGGGGAGTTGAAACATGTTAATGATAGAATTGAAGAAGATGTTAAAGCACAAATTCAACAAAGACTTCAAAGAATTCCACAAACTCTTGATAATAATGCTCATGTATATTTAGGTCATGGAGATGTTACACATCCTCAACATGCAGGACTTGAAGAAACATATTTACGACAACTTCTTGATGGTAAAGGAGATGATGGAAAATTTTATTTAGGAGGACATCAACATGGTGAGACTACTAATCAAACTAATAGGATGACTTATATTAATCCTGGTGCTTCAAGAGATAGTTATGCACATGGTGTTGTATATGTTAATTCAGATAATTCTCTTCATAGTTTGAAATCAACTTAAATTCTTCCAACACATGAATTTGATATTAAATATAGGTATAAAAGATAAATAGCATCACAAAGTGTTCAAAATGTAAGGGAATAAGTATTTTATAAATATTTTTTCATATTAAATACTTCTTTTTTTAAGTTATAAATTATTAGATTTTTACCTTTAATTTTTCAGTATTTTATTGTAGTTCTATAAATTTATAAATCGTTTTTTTCTAATTTAAATTAGATATTTCATATGATTTTAAATTTTAATAATAATAAATTGATTAGTGGATTTTTAGTATTAATTATTTTAATTATTAGCTCTATTTCTGCTATTCAATACTTATCTTCTAATTCAATTTTTGATGTTACAATTTTACAAATTAATGATAGTTTAATTCCATATTCTATTGAACTTGAACTTAAGAATAAAATTCTTGAAGAACTAGAATTTAATATTGAAATTTACTCATTAGATAATTCAATTTTGGTTTATGAGGATATTATAATATGTAGTGATAGTTGTACTTTTACTTTGAATTTTTCAAAGGTTTTTTTTGATAAACATGAAATTTTAATTTCAACTATATATAATCAAGAACTTTTTGAGCAAAGAATCTCTTTTGAATTTGAACAAAGAAAATCTAATTCTAAAATTGTAATGAGAAATGCTTTTTTAGTATCATCAAGAGAGAATACAAATATTACAGGTTTGCTGGAATTAGAGAGTGTTTCAAATGCTTTTATTGAAATATTTCCAAAAGATTTTGAGCATTTAAAAGAGCAGTACACTATTTCTTGTAATTCTTTAAATTGTGAATTTAATTTTCCTTTGAACAATATAGTCGTATTGGGAGAATATACTATTCGTGCTTTTTTAGAAACTGACTATATTGAAAATAATTTTAGAATTTATTCACAATCTCAAGGCACAGTATCAACTAATTTAGATAATGATTCAAATTTGAATAATAAAACTTCACAAATATATGTGGGAGATGATATTGAGAAAGTCACAATTTTAGATGCGTTTGGTAATTTAAGAGAAGTTGAAGTAATTAATGGTTCTTTTGATTCAATTGGAATTACTTCATTTTCAAAAGAAGATTTTAAACAAAGACCTTCTATTTCAACAACTACACGAATTCAATCAATTGACTCAATAATTGAAATGTTGAATGAAAATATGTCTTATGATAGAGTTGTTACTTCATATAATTTTGAAGAGAGTTTTGAGAATATTGAATTTTTACAACGTCAAGTTGAAATTAAAAAAAGTCAATCTTTTGAGGAATATATGAATGAATCTTCAAGATTATCTAGAAATGAACAGATTGTTTATGAAGAGGAGAATTTATACTTTGCAAGAGGAAGAGGAGTAGTTGATTTAGAAAAAATTGATTTTAGTTCAAACAAATTAATTCCAGGGATTTATAAAAAAGAGAGAATTGTTAGATTTGAAGATGGAAGAGAAGAAATTTTTGAAAAATTTTTTGCATATGGATTAGTTTCAATTAATACTTTAAAACCTTTATACTATAATGATGAAGTAGCAGAAGTACTAATTGTAGTACTTGATAGATGGGGTTATTTAGTTGAAGATGCAAATATTACGCTTCAAGTAATAACTCCTCAAAATAATTCTATTTTACTTAAAACAGAAAATCTAGATATTTTACCTACTCAAGATATGGGTGTGTATTCAACTGCTTTTGAATTAAACGAAGTTGGAGAATATATAATGAATGTAGTGACTCAAGTTGATGGGTTTGAATTAGAAATGCAGACTTTTGTGAATGCAGTTGAGAGCTACGAATTTGATATTATTAGAACAGTTCCTGCAACTATTGATCCATGGGAAGGGCCTTTTAGAAATGAGTTCACAATTACACCTAAAAATGGATACTCAGGTTTATACTCATTAACTGAGCAGTTTTCATCAGATTTTGAAATAATTGATACTAATGCAGATGAAATTGAGACAATTGGTTCAACTACTTATTTGACTTGGAATAACTTATTTCTAGAATCACAAGTATTTTATGAAGCTCAAACTCCTCTTGTAACTCCATATTTATATTTTTTAGGAAATGCTTTTATTACATATAATGAAGGTTTTGAAACATTCTATGAAAATAGAAGTTGGCAATTTGCAATTGACCCTGCTGCAAGAGTGTGTGGAGCTCAAAGCCCTTGTATTTGTGGAGCTGCATGTTCGGGTGGAAATGAACCAGGTTCAGGAACTATTGATGCTTGTAGTGATGGAAATACTGACTATGAATGGACTAATGATATTCGTGTAACAGCACTTGATGCTCCATTTTTTGGAGTGGGAGATCAAATTGAAATTTGTGTGGATTTTAATTGTGATATTGGTTTTGGAGGAGATAGGGCTTTAATTAGTTATAAAGATGGATCAAGAGGTTGGTTAAATGGAGATGTTATTTTTGCAACAGCTGGTACTACAGGGCAAGCAGGTGCATGTGTTGGTCTTCAAACATATTGTGTTACAAGAACATTAAATTCATTTGTAGGTGTACATCATGTAAGAGGTAGTACAGTATATCAAGGAAGAGCAGATAGAGTTTGTGAGACAACAGGAAGAACTTGGAGAGATCATGATGATGTTGAATTTGTTGTATTAGATAAAATTACACCTTCAGTTATTTCTTGGAATTTGGATAATGGTACTAATGTTGGAAATAATTTACAAGTAATTAGAGGAAATTTAATTAATTCTACAACTCTTTGGAATATTGAACTTCAAGGAGGGGATATTAGACATAACTCAATTGGATCATTTACTAATTATAATGTAAATTCGTTTGCAAATAATAGAACAAATTATACATTTGATACAAGTGATATTTCTTTATTTCCTCAAAGAGGAGTAGTTGAGATTCAAAGAGTAAGAGCTAATGATTTTTTTTTTAATTTACAAGGGACTTCGTCAGGTACAAGACAGTTTACAATTATAGGACTTGCGGAAGTAAATCAAAGTAGTTTAGTTCCAAATGTTGGATTTGAGCCTTTACAAACGACTAAAAGTTGTCAAATAATTGATTCAGTTATTAACTCAGTTGCATATCAAGGAGTTGATGTTGATTTTTATATAAATTCTTCATTTTTAGGAACAAATTCCACAAACTCTCAAGGTTGGGCAGAGTTTACATTTACTCAACCAATTATTGGAGATTTTGAAGTAGAGTGTAGAGTTGAAGATCAATTAAGTAATTTTATTCTATCAACTGATCAATCAAGTGCAGTAACTGAATTATTTGTAAGAGAAGATGGAGCTGATATTAATCCTCCTATAATTGATAATATTACAATTAGTGAAACTTTATTTTCAACAGGTGGTGCTACAATAATTAGTACTGATGTTACAGATGACATTTTAGTTGATAATGTTAGATTATTTGTAAGATATCCAAATTTAACTCAAGTTAGTTTTCCTATGACTCTAATTTCAGAAAACACATATTCTTTTACATTTACACAAACTCAACAAGTAGGAAATTATAGATATTTTATTAGAGCTGAGGACAATTCTTCAAATCCTACTTTATCTTCTACAAGAAATTTTCAAGTAGTTGGTACTAATGCTATTATTGGAGTTGAATTAAATAATACGGTATTTAAACTTGGAGATGATTTGGAATTAAATCCTTTTGTAAAAACTCAACAAGTTGATTCTTCAGTATTTACAGAAGATGGAGATAGTGGTTTTATATTTTATTCTTTTGATAGTAGTTTTGAAGGATGGTTTTCAGGAGGTACAGGAAACCAGTGGCAAAGAGGAGTTCCAAGTGGTGCTTTTACAAATAGATGTGATGTTGGAAGTTGTCTTGCAACTAATTTAGCTGGAAATTACAATTCTAATACTAATCAATGGGTTAGAAGTCCAACTTTAAATTTATCAGGAAGGAGCAATTTACAAGTGAGATATTGGAGAATGGTTCAAGTTGAAAATGGGGTAACTACAGATAGAGTATTTTTTGAAGGTTCTAATAATAATGGTGGAAGTTGGAATATTTATTTTCAAGACGCACTTGGAACTGGGACTTATACACTTGGTGCTGGAACTACTACAGTTTTTCCAACTGAACTTGAAGAGAGTGAAGAAGCAACATTTAGATTTAGACTGACTTCTAATGGAGCAACAAATTTTAATGGGTGGGCAGTAGATTCTGTTAATATTTCATTTACTCCAAGAGTAAATTGGAATAAAGATTGGAATGTCTTTGATAGTATGTTTGGAGAGGATGATATTAGTAAACTTACTTCAATTAAAGTTGGTGTAAATATTACAAATTATGTATCAATAGGTTCTGATAGTGCAGGTTCATTGAGTCCAGATTTAGAGATTCAAATATTTAATGGAATTGAATATTCTAATAGTTACTTTTGTAACTTAGACTCTTCTTTATCATATCCTTTTAATTGTGAAATTACAATCTCTCAAGATGAGCAGTTTTTAGAGTCTTGGAAGAGTCAAGCAAATAGAAGTGTGAGAATTAGAGCTATTAATTTAGATAATTCAGATAGCATTGAGTTTAGAGATGTCACAAGAGAATTAGTTCAACCTTCAATTGTTGAGAATTTAGGAATTGTCCCAATTACAGCTTTTATTTTACAAGAAATTAGATTTATTAATGGAACAACATCACAAACGTTAAGTTTTGAACCCATTACAATTGCTCCAAGAGAAGCTAGACAACTTAGTGATTTTTGGACATTTAATATTGCAGGAGATTTTCAATTAGAAGAATATGATGCATATGTTGCTGTAGTTGATAGTAATAGAAATGTATTATTTAATGAAGATGGAACTCCTATTAATGACTCATTTAGATTTGAAGTTAATTCATTGATTATTAATTTGTTAAGTCCACTTAGAAATTCTATTCAAGATGAGAGTTTTAGAATTAATATATCTCTTGATACGAGTTCAATTGGTTTTGGAGGAACATGTTTGTACTCATTAAACTCAAATCCTAATATTACAATGTCAAATCCAAGTACTAATTATTTAGAGTCTTTTATTGTTAATCAAGAAGATGGTGAGCAACAATTAATTATTTATTGTAATGATACAGATGGTGATTTTGTAAATACAGGAATTATTAATTTTAATGTTTCACAACCTCCAAGAGTTGATTTTATAGCTCCAACACTTCCAACAAGTTCTGTTGTAACAAATTCTTGGCATGAAATTAATGTAACAGTAGAAGATTCATCTTTAAGAGAGTTGAGCATAGAGTTTTCTGATATAAATTATACTTTATTAGATAATTCTTTAGTTTTAAATATGGGAGCAAATAATCTTGTAAGTTTAGGAGAAAATTCAACATTTATTTATGATTCTTCTTCTTTTAAAAATCATGGAGTTTTTAGAGGAGATGCAATTTTTTCTTCATTTGGTAGAAATGGAGGTTCATTTCAATTTGATGGAACTGATGATTGGGTTGAAATTGAAGATGATGAAAGTTTGGATTCTACAAGTGAATTTACTTTTGAAGCTTGGATTTATGATTCTTCAACAGATACACAACCAAGAGGAATTGCATCAAAAAGAGTAAGTCAAAATTCTCCTATTTACTCTTGGGCAATTTTTAGGTGGAATTCTAGAGAAATATATTTTGATGTTGGAAGTGGAGATAGAGATAGTTCAGTAGGATATAGTTTGCCTTCTGAGGAATGGGTTCATTTAGTTATTACTTTTGATGGAAATATTCCAAGTGAGGAGCGGAAAAAATTTTATATTAATGGAGAATTAATTTCAATTCAACCATCTAGTCAAACTCAAATTTCAAGAAGAGAGGGAGTTCCATTAACAATTGGAACTTTAAACCCTAATTATGGAAATTCTTGGAATGGTTTTATTGATGAAGTTAAGATATATAGTAGAGTGTTAGATGAAGAAGAAATAAGACTTAGATATAATACAAATGTAGTACAGACAACATTAAGTGATTGGTATGGTTTTGTTAATATAACTATGCTTACAAATAACATATATGATTATAGAGCTTGTGCTTTAGATAGTATAAATAACCAAAATTGTACTGATATGAGAACTATTACAATTGATAGGGAACTTGCTTCAATTCAGATTAATTCTCCTTATAATTTGAAACAATTATCAAATATTGATGTTTTAACAAACATTTCAACTTCAATTCCAGTTGATTTAGTTCAAGTAGAATTTAATTCAAATGGAACTAGATTTAATTTAACTGATATTTTAAGTGGTACTCAATTTAATAGAATATTCACAAATTTACAATCTTTAATTGAATATAATTTAACATTTTATGCATATGATGATGTTGGAAATGAAGTTACAAATTCAACATTACTTAGGTTAGTTCCAAGACTAGGGGCAAGTATTCAAAAAAGAATTGAAAGTTTTGGAAATAATGAGTATCAAACAACTATTTTGTTAAATAATACTAATATTGATGAAGAGCTAAATATTAGAGTATTTGAAGTTTTAAATGCAAATTTAGTTCCGTTATTATTTATACCGGCTCCTTTAAACTCAACATTCACATCTGGTTCTTTAATTTTTAATTCAAACATATATTTATTTAATACTACAATTCTTACGGGTATGGATTCTTCAACAACTATTATAAATATGTTTAGGTTTAATAATTCAGAGGCATTATTTAGAAATCAATTTTTAGTAGGATTTGGAGGTAATTTAATACAGATTAATGGTTCAGTTTCAAATATTACAACTGGGAGTGGAGGCAGTTCTTCTCCTTATTCTTGTGAACCTGGAGAGTGTACTTCAAATTATGCACTTGCACCAGGATTAGAAAGTTCTTGGATGCAGTGGCCTTTACTAGAAATAGGTTCTAGTTCTACA
>JAIUMM010000006.1 GCA_022565615.1 Nanobdellota archaeon
AATGGGAAGAAGCTGTTTATTTATTTTTATATTTATCATACTTAAAATTGAATTCAAATAATAGACATCCCTATTCAAAAGAGAGATTTATCAAATTAGTTTCAAACTTTGAAAAAAAATTACAATTCCCTTATTATAATTCATTAAAAACAACATTTGATACAACTAAAAATTTTAAAGATACATTTTTAAAAATTCCAAAAAAACAAAGAGAATTATTTGTAATGGCATATCAAAGTTATTTATTTAATGAATGTATTAAAGAAGTATTAGCAAGTAGTATTGGAAGAAAAAATTTAGAAAAAGTTAATTATGAAGCTGGTTTTTTATATTTTTTAAAAAACTCTCAAAAGAATGTAGAATTACCACTTTCATTTTCATTAATTGGAAGAAAAGATGAATTTAATGATTTTGAAAAAGAGATTATTTCAACTATTTTACAAAGAGAAAAAATTGAATTTAGTTTAATAAAATCACTTTCTAAAACAGGAGTTTTTCTAAAAACTCATCAAAGAAATATACTTACAATTCCTCAACATTTTAAAGTTGAAACTATAGTGGAGGAGGATTTTTTAAAAAGTAAGAATCGTAAAACAATTACAATTAGCTTTGAACTAGAAAAAGGTTCATATGCAACAAATATAATTAAATTCTTATTTAGAAAATAATAAATTTATTTCTCATCATTAAAATTGAATAACAACTTAATCCCAATTGTATTTTCAATTTGAGGTTTTAGGTTTAAACTTGTCAAGATTCCCATTTCCTCTCCAAGTCTCAATGTATCTTTATTTGTTAAAGTTCCATCTCTTTTTGTAAGCAAAGGGATTATTTGAGTGAAATTTGTAACATCACAGTAATGTACAAAAGAAAATATTTTACTCATATTTCTTAATATATCAGGAACTCTAGTAACAATAATTGGAATGTTTCCTATTTTAATACAACTAGTAATATCTATTAAATTATATCCTACAAAATAATTTTGATTATGTGGTTTTCCATAAAGTTGTATTTCTTTTTTTTTAACTTTTTTCAAAAATTCGTCCTCATTAATAAAAATATGGTCTTCATTACTTTCATCTTTTCTTTTAGACCTTGTAGTATAAGATTTAATAATTTCAACACCTCTTCCACTATTATTATTTTGAAGAATATATTTAGCAAGAGTTGATTTTCCAGAACCACTAGGTCCAAATATACAAAGAATAAATTCTTTATATCCAACAAGCTCATTAGAATAAGTCATTATCTATTTCAAACTTTTTCTAATTAAAAACATTTCTATAAATACTTCTAAACTTATCAGTTGTTGTAGTATTTTACCTTCTTGTTTAATATAAGGAAGTTTAGCTTTATAAGTACTATCTCATTGCAATTATTACTCCTGCAACTAATGTTATTCCTCCTACTATTGTAATAATTCCTACATTTTGATGAAAAAAATGTTTAGAAAATAATAATTCACCTTCTCTATCACTTTTATTTTGTTCTTCTTCTAATAATTGAGATGATACATTTTGATTAGAAATAGAATTAGGAGGAGAATTTTGTCTAACGGATTCTTCTAACTCAATACTTGAAAGAGAAGATGAAGAAGAAGGTCGTATATTTTGAGAATCACTATTTGAATGAGAAGTAATTCCATGTTTATGTAATAATAAAATTATAGTATCTTCTAAATCATTAGTAATATCTGGCATAGTGACTTTTACTTCATCTCTAAGACCAAAACCTTGAATTTCAATTGTATTCTCACCTGCTTCAAGTTGAAGAGGAATTTGAAAATCAAAATGTCCATATCTCTTTACATCAAATTCTGCAACTCTTACTTTATTAATATTAATTGTAAATCTATATGCATTTGAATTTCCTCTAGAAACTTCTCCAATAATTCGTACTTGATTGAGTCCTTCTTGAAGAACTTGATTAATTTGTAAAAATGTATTTTCTTGAACTCGTGGAACTCTTGTATTTGTAGAACTTGATGAATCAAAATCAATATCTAGAAGTGAATTATAAAAAAATGTAGTAGCATTAACTTTAATTCTTTCTTCACATCTTTCATCTTCAATAAATCCGTAAACTATAAATTTCCCATTTTTTCTAGGAGTGTATGATTTAGTAGAAGCAGTATTAGAAGAAAAAGGATTTCTTACAACATTTCCAACTCCATCTTCAATATAATATGTAACACCTAATGATACATTTCCTCTAAATGTAAATTGAATTCTACTATCTTCAATAACAGGTTCAACTTCAAGAGTAAGTTCACAATTATTTTCAATGGTTTCATTATTTTCTACTTGAGAGCTATTAGTTGTTTGATTACTATTAATACTACCATTTGTTAAATTATTATTACTAGTATTCTCTTCAATACTAAGAAGAGGAGTAAATAACTCACTTTGAAATGAATTTAATTCACAAGGACTTTTAGTATCTAAAAAATTATGAGTTGTATTAAAATGAAGTGTTTCTAATTCATTAGAATATTCAATAGTTGAAGTTGGAAAAAAAGAAAGAGAAGTTGAATTTGAAAATCTAATTGTAATATTTTCTCCTCCATTTCTTAGACTTCTAAATCCAACTTGTGCTCTATTGGTTTGATAAATTGTACAATTTAATTGTTCTAAATATTCTTGATTATTATTTGAAATAAAATTTTCTCCTACAATTAGTATTATTGATGAGTTTGGATGAAGAGAATATAATAAAAATTCATTGACACCTTTTTCATTAATAGTTTGAAAATAATTATCATCAAATCCAAAATATGCATTATGAGTTGAATTAGAAATTATCTCAACATATTCATCTCCTCTAAAATTAATCTCAGAAATAAGAAGAGGGTATTCTCCAGATGAAAAAATATTAGTAAATAATAATAAAAATATAATTTGAATTTTAATTAATAGTATCATTAAATTATATAAATTTTTATTATTTGTATTTAAACTCATTAACTGATTTCATAAATTAAAGTTTAAAATAATTTCTAATTTATTTTTTAATTTTTAGAAGAAAAAGTTAAAATTATTTTTAATATTTTAATATTTCAAACTAAAATATTAAATTAAATTATTTTTTTATAAAAATTAATATCCTTCATTTGATAATAATATAGTATATACTAATTTTTTTTAATAAATACTTATAAAAGTACTACTTTTAAGAGCAAATAAATCTATAAAAAGTATTTTAATGAAAAAGAGGTATGAAATTAATTAAATATATTCAATGTACAGTTATAGTATTTAGTTTAATTTTTTTAAGTTTTGGATTTAATGAAGGAGATGGATTAACTTCTCAAACTGCATTTCAAATTTCAACTTGTGACCAATTACAAAATATATCAAATAATTTAAATTCTTATTTTGAGATTGTTCAAAATATTGATTGTTCTGACACAGTAGATTGGAATAATGGAGAAGGCTTTCACCCGATAAATAATTTTAATGGGTATTTAGAAGGAAATAAACGAGCTATTAGAGATTTATACATAAACAGATCTAATAGCAATGGAGTTGGATTATTTGGAACTACTACTTCTTCATCAAATGGTGTTATAGCAAATTTGAGATTAGAGAATGTTATTATTATAGGAAATAGAGGAGTTGGAGGTATTGGAGGAGAGAATTTTTATGTAGATATTTATAACTCATCAGTTTCAGGATACATCGAAGGTTCAAATAATAGAGTTGGTGGTTTAGTTGGACAAAGTTTTAGCTCAGAAATTGATCAAGTTGTTTTTGTTGGAGAAATTGTAAGTACTGGAACAAGTTCAAATCAAGAAGTAGGTGGTATTGTTGGAAGAACGTCTGGAAGTGCTAATGTAGGAACTGCTTTTACAAGAGCTATAATAACTGCAAATAATGGTTGTGTTGGAGGAATAATTGGAGATTCATCAACTGGAACATCACATTTTAACGAAGTGTATTCAGTTACTCAAATACTTGGAAGTCCTGATAGTGAAGGTACAATTGTTGGTTGTATAAGAAATACGCTTGATAGTTTTACAAATGTATACTGGGATATAGATGTTGGAGGACTAGATTGGAGAGGTTCTGTAGAATCTGGTTCAACAGGAAATCCTATCAATGTTACAGGATTTAATACATCTCAGATGCAAGGTTCTTTAGCTCAAATTAACTTTGCTGGTTTTGATTTTGAAAATACTTGGAGAACTATAACACTTCCAGAGGATAATTATCCTGTATTTTTTTGGCAAGCAGGAAATTTAGTAAGTGTGACTGGTCAGTTAATAAATAGTTTGACAGGTGAGCCTGTTTCAAATGCTTTTATTATAGCTAATCCTGATGATTCTAATTTTGGAAAAATAAATACTACAACAAATTCTACAGGACATTATAATATAACATTACAGAGTGTTCCTGAATATGAAGTTATAATTAGGGAAAATATAACTGATCCTAATTTTAATAATTTTACATTTTTAGGAGGAGTTAGACAAACAATTAATCCAAATGATGGAACTATAAATTTTGAATTAGGTCCATATTGGGAAGGAAGTGGAGAAGGTGAAAATCCTTTTTTAATTACTAATGTGGAAGAATTACAAACTATGAGATATAATCTTTTAGGAAATTACCAATTAGCAAATGATATTGATGCAACTCAGACTAGAAATTGGTTTGGAGGAGAAGGGTTTGAACCTATTGGTGATGAGGAAAATCCATTTCAAGGAAGTTTGAATGGAAATTCTTCAATGATAACTTCTTTATTTATAAATAGGACTCTAAATAATCAAACTGCGTTATTTAGTTTCACTCAAAATGCAAGTATAATAGATATGGCATTAGAAGATTTATATGTTGCTGGAGATTTTCGTGTAGGTGGTTTGATAGGTCGTGATGTAGGTTCAAATACAACTATACAACGTGTTTTAGTTTCAGGTATCGTTGAAGGAAATAATGATGTTGGAGGAATTGTTGCAAGTGTTTTAAACAGATTGATTTTAAATCAAACTTTTGCTAATGTCACAGTTGCAGGACTTGATGGAAGTATAGGTGGACTTGTTGGTTGGTCTTCAAATTCAACAATTGTAGACTCATATGCTATTGGGAATGTAACTGGTGCAGTTGATGTAAAACGAATAGGAGGTTTAGTTGGAGATCATAATGGTGTATTAAATAGAACTTATGCAACAGGTTATGTTAGTACTTCTAGTTTTCCAGATCAAATAGGAGGCTTAGTTGGAAGAAACACTGGATTAGTTTACAATTCGTTTTGGGATAATGAAGCTTCAGGACAAAATGAAAGTGCAGGAGGGATGGGTTTTCCAACTGCAAATATGACAAGTCTTAGGACTTTTTTAGATGCTGGTTGGGATTTATTAAATGTTTGGGGAATAAACACTGAAGAAAATGGAGGTTATCCTTTCTTATTATGGCAAGATTTTGAATCTTCTTATCCTTTCCAAGAAGGTCTTGGAACAAATGATTCTCCTTATTTAATATTTACTTGTGAAGAACTTCAACTTATGAATACAAACTTGAGAGCTTATTACGAACTTGCTAATAATATTGATTGTTCAGATACAATTAATTGGAATGAAGGAGATGGGTTTGAACCTGTTGGAACTTTACCAGTTCCTTTTGAAGGTTCTCTGCAAGGTAATAGTTTTATAATAAATGATTTATTCATTAATAGAACTGCTACTAACCAAGTAGGTTTATTTGGGACAACTTGTGACGTTAAGTTAACAAACATTGTTTTAGAAGATGTTTTTATTTTAGGAGATTTCCGTGTAGGTGGACTAGTGGGTAGAGATGTAGGAGATTTTTCTATTCTAGAGAATATTTCTGTTTCTGGTAATGTTAAAGGAATAACTGATGTAGGAGGAGTTCTTGCAAGTGTACTTAACAAAACTTTTGTGAGTCAGATTTTTTCGAATGTTAATGTATATGGTTCAGATGGTAGTATTGGTGGTTTAATAGGTTGGTCAGCGTATTCAGAGGTTTTAGACTCTTATTCTATAGGTGATGTTATTGGAAATGATACTGTTGAGAGGATAGGTGGTTTAGTTGGAGATAATTATGGTTTCATAAACAGATCTTATTCTACAAGCTTTGTGTCTCTTGAACCTGAATCAGATTTTGAAGGTGGTTTAGTTGGAAGAAACAGAGCTCTAGTTCAAAATTCATATTGGGATACACAAACTTCAGGACAAAATGAAAGTGCAGGTGGGGAAGGTAAAACAACATCTGAGATGAGACTGGTTTTTACATTTGAAAATTGGGACTTCAATAATACATGGTCTGCTACTTGTGATGGTTGGCATTATCCTGTATTGCAGTGGCAAAATTTATACTTGAGTGAAACTCAGTGTCCAAATTATGTAGCTTCTTCAAGTAGAGGAGGTAGTTCTTCTTCAAGAACTGAGATAATTACACAATCTCAAGTAAGTGTGGGGAGTCAAACCCAACTCAGAGAAGGAAGAGATGTTCAATTTGAATCATTACATACATCAGTTACTCCAGATTTAAATCCACAATCTCCTCAAGCAAGAGAATTTAGACACACTGTGAGATTAAATAGAATTCAAACTAATTTTGTTGATATTACAATTCACTCAGACCCTATTAATGTTCGATTACCTCTTGGAGAAGATGTGAGAGTTGATTTAGATAGAGATGGAATCGATGATGTGTTATTGAGATTTGAGGGAATTTACTTTGCAGAAGCGAGAATTCATATAGAGCAATTACAAATCTTACAAGAAGAAGAAGTTGAAGCAGAAGCAGAAATAATTGAAAACCAGCAAGAAGAAACAATTGAACAAATCCCATCTCAAGATGAAACTTCATCAACTCAATCCTCTACTCAAACTCAAGAAAGTGTAGTTGAAGAAACTTCAACACAAAGCTTACAAGAAGAAGAAGTTGAAGCACATTTAATTCAACAAAAGAGAGATTCTTCAAATACAACTACTCAGTTTATATTATTATTAATTGGTTTTTTAATTATTCTTGCAAGTTTTATGTGGTTTTTAATCATTGAAAAAAGAGAGAATAATAAATAATTTCAACTTAAATAATTGAATTTTTTTTAATAATTTTTATTTTAATAATTTCATTGCACTAAATAGTGTATTTTCTTCTCCTATATTACACATTAATTGCATTCCAATTGGAGTGTTTCCTCTTGTAGTCTCAACTATTGCTTTTGGAACAACCCCACTACAAATTCCTGCTAAATTTGCAAGAACAGTAAATGCGTCATACGCATATTCTTCTTCAGGTGTGAGTGTTTCATCAAAAGAGTGAGGAAGCTTAGGAGTTGTTGGAAGTAAAATTGCTTGAACTTGCGTAAACACTTCTTGAAATTCTTCTTTTAATAATTCTCTTACTGCAAGAGCTTTTTTATAATATGCTCCTTCAAATTCACTTTGAGTAATTAATTCTCCTCCTTTCATTCTAAGTTGTAATTCACTTTGAGCCACCTCATTAATATTTTGACCATACTTAACACCATCAAATTTTCTAGTACCTGAGAACACTTCTGTATATACAATAGGATAATATGCAGCAACTCCAAGTTTCATATGCTCAATTGACACTTCTATAATTTCAACCCCTTTTGCTTTCAAATGAGAAATTGAATTATGATAAATCTTTTTTATTTCTTCATCAGCAATTAATTCATCAACTCCTTTTAAAATTCCAATTTTTTCAATCTTAGTATTCTTTGAAGTAAAGTCTTCAATTTGTAGAGTAGTTGCATCTCTTTCACTTTGTTTTCCAATAACTTCTAATATTAAATCCATATCTTCAATTGAATTACTAAGTACTCCTACTTGATCAAAACTCATACTAGAGTCAACTACTCCATATCTACTAACTCTTCCATAACTAGGTTTTAAACCAAATACTCCACAGTGGGAAGCAGGATTTCTACAACTCCCACCAGTATCAGTTCCAAGAGCAATATCACACATTGAAGCTGCAACAGCAGCAGCAGAACCTGAACTTGTACCACCTGGAATAATATTTGTATTTTTTGGATTGAGTGTTTTTCCAAAATAACTATGCTCACCAGTTGAACCTTGTGCAAATTCATCATTATTAACAACACCAATAATTATTGCATCTTCTTTTTCAACATATTGAACAACATCTGAGTTATAAATTGCTTTTACATTTTCAAGCGTTTTTGAAGCACATGAACACACAACTCCTTCTTTGAAAATATTACTTTTAATTGCAATACATTTACCAAATAATTTTCCTCGTTGTTCTTGTGGTTTTTCATCTAATTCTCTTGCTCTTTTTAGAGCATCTTCTTCTAACACTTCTAGGAAGATGTTTAACTCATTATTTTTTTCTTTAATTTGTTTAAGATAATATTCAACTCTTTGGGCACACGTTTTCATAGTTATTTAAAGAAGTATTTGCTTAAAAACATTTTGGAAAATATTATTATTATTTTAAATTACAATTTTTTTAATGTCTAAAATTATTGATGCATATAAATAATTAATAATAAAAATAATAAAAATAAATTATATTTATGTGTTGAAAATTTAATTAGTATAATAATTAATTTTTTGGATGAACTTCGAAGTATTGTACAACTTCCATCTCCTCCAAATAGTTTACTCTTCTAACACCAAATGTTGAACTCGTTCTTGGAAGTACGGCAGATGTTAAGGAATAATAATTTTGAGAATCTTCAAATAAATCATGAAACATTGTTAAACCAAATGAATTAAATAATCGTTGATTTTCTCTTTGTCTTCCTAAATATGTAAATGTAGAAGGACTTGAAATATTTTGAAGAAAAATATTTCTAGCAGGAGTTGTTTGATGAATCCAAATTGAGTTATCTATATTTAAAAGTTTATAATTAAAATCATCATGAATCGTTTGAAAGTCGTTAATCGTTTCAAGTTTAATTAAAGGTATATTTCTAAAGTAAAGAACTTCGTTATAAAATAAATATGAATTTCCAAAGTATTGAAATTGACTCACATTTGAGCTGATGTTTGCAATTATTGAACTTCCAAAATAAATATGATGCTCATCGTTGGAAAATTCTTCTGAATTGTTAACTCTTCTCCAACTTGCAATTGTAATATTTTCTAAAGGTTCAAATAATGTGTTAGAGTAAGAGTCTCGTATTTGTTCGTGAAAATAGTAAATTGAATTTGAATCTGTAAAAAAATTTGTTGTAATATGGTCATTGTAATAGTTATCATGATAAACAGGTGTAAGTTCAAGTATGTTAATACTAGAAGGAAGAGGTATAGGTTGAAGAGAAAATTGTTCCCTATTTCTTGAATCTTTGTATGATTGTATAAAATATAGCTGATTTTCATCTTTTGCAATTCTAGTTGTTAAAATTTCAAATGTTTCTAAATCAACTTGTGAAATTGAAGAGTCTAAATTTGTAAATATTTTATCTTTAAGCTGTATGGAGAAATTTTCTTGAGAGTTTGAAGAGAATAAATTAGCTAAATTAAATGAAGAAGAGTTAGAACTTGAATTAATATTTGAAAGAATTGATACTATAGCAAATATTGCAACTAATGATACTATAAATACTCCTAAAAAAATAAATAGAAGAATTGATGAAAAATTATTTTTTTTATCCATATATAATAAAAATTGATTTTTTGATTTATATTATTTTGTAATTTTTCTAATTGATTTCATTTACTTTTCATTTATCTTTGATTTATTTCCAACTTGCTCTTAATTTAATTTTAATTAATTTCAATACTTTAAAATATAAAATCAAAAATAGTAAAACAAATTTTTATAAATTATGTAGAGTTTTTGTTATGTATCATGTCAGTAGAAAGAACGTTTGTAATGATTAAGCCAGATGGTGTACAAAGAGGACTTGTTGGAGAAATCCTATCAAGATTTGAAAAAGTAGGATTAAAACTTGTAGCAATGAAATTTATGCATGTTGATGAAGATTTTTCAAAAAAACATTATAGTGATTTAGTTGAAAAACCATTTTATCCAGGATTAGAAGATTTATTAACTTCAGGACCTGTTGTTGCAATGGTATTTGAAGGTGCAAAATCAATTTCATTGGTGAGAAAAATGGTGGGAGCAACTGAACCTGCTTCATCACAACCAGGAACTATTAGAGGAGACTATGCTCATATGAATTACGCAAGAGCAGATGCTGAGGGTAAAGCTCTTCCAAATTTAATTCACGCATCAGATTCACCAGAAGGAGCAGAGAAAGAAATTCATTTATGGTTCTCAGAGAGTGAAATTTACGATAACTATGAAACTGTATTTTCTAAATTTATGTAATGTTCAATTTATTGAATATTTAAAAATTATCTTTATTTTGTTTAAATTAAATATTTAGAAATATTTATTTAATTTTATTTATTAAAAGTAATGTATTTATCAAAATATACTCTATCATCCTCTTTTAATTCTGTATAGAACCATTCAAGTTTAGCATGTTTTCTAATATAAATAAAATTAAATATGGGAGAATTTAGCAAATTTGAATAATTTTCTTGAAATAATGTGAACATAGTTCTTCTATCAAGAAGAGGACTCTCTTCTTCTTTTATATTTTGATAACAAAAAATTAATTGTTTTTCTAACTCTTCTAATTTATTCTTATATTTATCAGCTGTAGTGTTACCCCCCAGTTCTTCATTTCTTCCATTTTGCCCAATTATTATACACATTGTATTAATTAAAGCAATTATTATTTTCAATGATTCTAAATATTCTTCTTGCTTAATGAGCGTTTTTAAATATGAAATTTTAGGATGTAAGTACATTTTGTTGAAAAATGTAATATTATACATGTATTCTTTATTTCCAATACTCTTTCTTGCTTTTTTCATTTCTTTTTGTGCTTCTACAATATAGTCTTGAATAAATTTATGTTGAATTGAAATATCAAATTTTTTAATAAATTCTTTTAAAAGTGGTTCATTTTTTTTGAGTTGAGATGATAAAAATCGAACTAGTTTGTCTTGTGGAATTTGTTTGAGTTCTTTTGCAATATTTATTTTTTCATACATTTTTATATCTTATTCTATAAATAATTTTAAGAGAAAATACTTAGAACAGGTCCTGCTAAGGAATTAACTCCCATTCCAAATAAAATAATAGCAATAATTACAATAATAATTAATACTAAAGTTTGAATGGTAAAATCTGCTCTTTTTTGAATAAATATTAATTTTGAAGTATTAAGAGGTAATCTAAATAATGGTTTCATATTATTTATTGTAGTTAATTTTTTATAAATATGTCTACTCAATATGTATATGTTTTAGATTAGACAAATATATTTAAATACGTCCTCATCTAAATTAAATTAGATGAAAGATAAGATAATTGTAAGGGGTGCAAGAGAGCATAATCTTAAAAATATTGATGTTGAAATTCCTAAATTCTCTTTTACAGTAATTACAGGACTTAGTGGTTCAGGAAAATCTACACTTGCTTTTGATACTATTTATAATGAGGGAAATCGTAGATATGTTGAGAGTTTATCTTCATATGCAAGACAATTTTTAGGAAATTCTAATAAACCTGATGTTGATAGTATTGAAGGTTTGAGTCCTGCTATATCAATTGAACAAAAAACAACTTCAAAAAATCCAAGATCAACTGTTGGAACTGTAACTGAAATTTATGATTATCTGCGTTTATTATATGCAAGAGTTGGAAAACAATATTGTCCAAAATGTGGGGAAGAAATTTCTCCTCAATCTCCTCAAAGTATAGTTACTACAATTTTAGGAATGTATAATGAGAAGAAAATTATGATTCTAGCTCCTATGATTGTAGGACAAAAAGGAACGTATGAAAAAGTATTTGAAGATTGTAAAAAAGAAGGGTTTTCAAGAATTAGAGTAGATGGAGAAATATATCACACAGATACTGTAAAAGATGAGGTCACACTTGAGAGATATGAGAAACACTGGATAGAGTATGTAATTGATAGAATTACGGTAAATCAAGATAATAGACAACGATTGACAGAGGCAGTAGAGCAGGCTCTACATTTTTCAAAAGGTAATGTGAAGATATTAGATGTAGAAAAAGAGAAGGAAGTTTTAAAAACATTATAATTTTTATTTTAAGTTGAGTTATTATTTATTTAGTTCCATTCTTCTTCTATTTTTTCTATTAAAATTTCAGTAAATTCTTCAGATTGCCAAAGAGTATTGTGTCCAAATCCTTCAATAAGTGTATATGTTGAGTTTTCTAAATTTAAAGTTTCATATAATTTTTTTGAAAATTTAGGATTGATAGTCCTATCCTTTTGTGCATGTATAATATGGAGTGTGTTTGTATATTTTTCTAAATATCTATAATTATTAAAGTTTTCAGTAAGTAGAAATGGAAATATAGGAACAAAAAAGAATTGTTGTTGAGCAATTTCTTGAAGAGATGAAATAGGATTTAATAGAATTACAGTTGACACATTTGAATTAATTGAACTATGAAAACTTGCAGGAGCACTCCCAATACTCATTCCAACTACTATGATATTTGAATAATTTTGAAGTTCAATAAATTCATTAATATCTTCTACATTTTGTAAAATTTTCTCTTTAGAAGGTTTTACATCATCATTTGAAAAACCACTATATTCTAAGAAGAGAATTGATGTATTAAATTGTTCAAAAAAAGTTCTAAGTTGAGCTCTTTGACACGCAGAACCTGCATTACCTCTATAATATATAATTATAGTTTCATTAGAATTATTTAAATAATACGCTCTTGCAGTATTGTGTTGAATTATTTGATAATCTAAAAATTCAGAACATTCTTCAAAAATTTGAGGAGTTGGATGATACAACATATTTGCTTGATTAGTGTATAAAAATCCAATTAGGAGGAGATATACTACAAATAGAAAGATAAAAAATTGAATAATTTGTTTATTCATATTAACTATAATCTAGAAATGTAATTAAGTTTTTTTAATTAAAAATTAAAATGAATTTAAATTTTACTCCTCTTTTGCTTCTTCAGCAGGGGCAGGTGCAAAAGCAGCTTCAATTGCTTGTTCTCCTTTTACAACTTTTACATTTACTTGGTGAATTTTATTATGAACTGTATTTCCACAAACCATTTTTTTAACTCTTAAACCACCAAATCGTTTTCCTCTTAATTTTCCACTAAATCCAACTCCTTTAGTTAAGAGTACTTTTTTTCTATTTTGTCCGTGAACATCTTTTCTCATAGGAAATCCATCGATATCTGAACCTCCTCTTAATTCTAATTCAACTCCGGAAATCCCAATTAATTCTCCATTAATAGTTTCCCCGAGTGCTTTACCATACAAAGCCTCAGCTTCTTGTGTGGATAGTTCCTTTTGGTAACATTTCCCACTTTTTGTTCCAATAACTAGTTTCATAGCCATTTTTTATTCATTATGTTAAATTAGACAGTTTTAAATTGCCTATATAGAATAATTAGAAAGTATTTATAAATTATAAGGTTTAAATTCTTATATTTTACTTATTAAATTAAATTTAAATAATTAAGAATAAACAATTATTCCAATAATTACAAGTCCATACATTAAACACCATAGTCCAAACATAGTTTGTAATTTTTTATCTTCATGAATAATGGCATATAAGAAAAGAGGAATTTGCATAAGTAAAAATAATATCCATGTGGTAATGGAGACTCCCGCAACTTCATTGAGAATCCAGATATTATAAATTTGAGGAAGAGCACTAAGAGGAAATATAAATGAAATAATACTTACAATTTTTTCAAGAAAAAGATTTCTTTTTTCTTTATCAGTAATGATTAACATATGCATAATTAATTATTGTTTTGTACTTTTATATGATTTTGTATTCCATAATTATTTAAAAGAATTTTATTTACTATATGTAGAAATGGCTCTTGATGATGCAATTATTAAATATACTGTGTGGGCACTATATTTTATTAGTCTGTATTTATTAATATATTGGCTTTTTGTAATGTTTGAATATAATTCTCCAACTCCTAAGCGTTCTATTATTAATAAAGAAGAAGGAGTTACAATAATTTTACCGATGTGGAATGAAGAAGAAAATATAGGTCCAACATTAGATTCATTATTTAATTCAGTATACCCAAAAGATAAATTGCACGTTATTGTAGTTGATGATGGTTCAACAGATAATTCTTATAATGTTGCAAAAGAGTATCAAAAAAAATATACTTTTAAACTTATTAAACAAAAAAATGGAGGGAAGTATACAGCACTAAATAAAGGTTTAGAATCTGTAAAAACTCCTTATTTTGCATGTTTAGATGTAGATGGATATGTTGATAAATATGCAATTAGAAATATTCAAAAAGAGTTCACAAATGAAAATATTGCTGCAGTGATGCCAATTATGAAAGTAGCTGAACAAAAAAATATGCTTCAAAAAGTTCAATCCTTAGAATATATTTTAAATGTATTTTTAAAATTTTTTATTAGTAAAATTAATTGTGTTCATGTGACTCCTGGTCCTTTAAGTACATATAGGACTGACGTTGTGAAAAAATTAGGCGGATTTATTAAAGGATATAATGTAGAAGATTTGGAGATGGCTCTACGACTCCAATCTCAACATTACGAAATTAAACAATCAAGTGATGCTATAATTTATACAAAATGTCCTGCAACATTAAAAGGATTTATTGCTCAGCGTTTAAGGTGGTATTTGGGTTCAATGAGAAATGTATTAATTACATATAGATTTATGATTTTTAATAGAAAATATGGAGAGTTTGGAATATTTTATATTCCATTTGTTGCTTTAAATGGACTCTTAGGATTTATTGGAGTAGCTTTAGTTTCATATTTAGTAATTAGAAGTATTTATAGAACCTTAAAATATTGGTATTTAACAAACTTTGATTTTGCAACATATATTAGTTCTTTAACACTGAATTTTGATATACTTGCATTTAATTTTCAAATGATTGTAACTGGATTTATTCTATATTTAATTATATTTTTATATGTTTATTTAGGATATATCAATGCAAAAGAGAGATTAAATATCAAAGGCACCATTTCTAAAACATTTTTATTTTTGTACTTTTTTTTTGTACTTAAATTCATTTTAGCATATATTTGGTTTAAAGTATTTTATAGACTTATTAAAGGAGATACGAATGTTTGGATTAAGTCCAAATAAATCATTTTAGTTTATAATTACTTATTTAAATATTACTAAATATAAGTATATAATTTAAAGATAAAGATTTATAAAATTAAAACAATTTAGTATAATAAGAAATGCACAGAGAGATTCACAAATCAAGGCATATTACTGTATTAATTATTGCAACTATAATATTTTTACTTGGAATTTTAGTTGGTGCACAAGTAGAACAATTTCGTCTAGAGAAATTAGAAAGGGAATTTAGAGAACAAAGTAGAATTTCTGATGAAATGCAAGCAGAAATTGAATATATAAATTATTTATTAGATTCTCAAAGAAATAATGGTTATTCTTGTCAATTACTAGTAAATTCTTACCTTGATAGTATTAAGCGTTTAGATGACATTGTATTTTCTCTTGAAAGATATGAATCTAGTGCAATTACAAGACTTGAAGATTATTCGTTAATAAAAGAAAATTATTTTAATCTTCAAACAAGATATTATATACTTGGAAATAGAGTTAATTCTTTATGTCCAAATTCTTTTGATACAATATTATATTTTTATACTAATGAAAAAGATTGTCCAGAGTGTGAAGATCAAGGTTTATTTTTAGATCATATTAAAAGGAAACATCAAAATAATGTTATGATTTTTTCATTCGATATTCAAAGTTCAGTAACTATTGTTTCAATGCTTTCAAATAATAACCAAGTTAAATCATATGAAGTTCCTACATTAATAATAAATGGAGAGAATAGACTTGATTTTTCAAATGTTGAAATAATTGAACAATTTTTAGAAATCTCAATGGAAAATTAATGGAAATTAATAGTTAATTACAATAAATTGTTTAGAAATAAATTAATTATTATAAATGATTACTAATATTAAATAAATAGTTTTTTAAAGTAAATTTTATTAATGAAAATTGTAAGGTAAAGCAATAGCGAAAATCTAGAAATATATTGATGTGTTATGTTTGTGGGCTTGCATGTATATTATTTACCTCTGTGAGTTCTCTTTGTCTAAATACTAAGTTGACATCTGAAGAGTTCTAGATACCTTACAATTCTTAAAAAATTAAAACGTATTTTCTATACAGTGATTGCATTAATTTAAATTATATGTATTTAAAAATAAATTATGATTTATAGTCAATTATTTAGATATATTAGATTAATTTTAGTTATAATGTTAATTGGAAGTATATTGTCAACTGTTAATGCAACTTCATTTTATCAAGATAATGAAGGTAAATATTTAGTTTTTACTACAAATTCAAACCCTTTAATTTCATTAAATTTAGAGTCAAGATCCAATTCAGTGTTAGTTGTTGATGAAATTTTGATTAATAATGTTAAAAGAGAATATTCAAATCTTCCAAGACAAATTCAACCTTTTACTTCAGTTAATTTGAATTTTGAAATTCCTTTAGTAGAAACTTTAAGTTCTACTCCAATTCAGATTAAAATTAATTCTCTAGACTCAACTTCTCAAGAACTTGAAATTGCAGGAGATCCAACTCAATTTCATTTAAAATATGTTGATTCACAACAATCTACTTTAACTTCATATAGAGTTGAATCTAATGGAAATATTTCATTAAACCAACTTGAAAATTCTAATATTATAATTAGAGAGGGAGATTCAAGAGTTTTTTTAGACTTCCCACTCGAATTGATTGAATATGATGTGAGAATAAATTCAAATTTAGAAAAAGATATGTCAACTACTTCTAAAAAATTAGCAGAATTACCAAAAATTATTTCTTTAGATACTTCTTCTTTAACTAAAGGTAATTATCCTTTACAAATTACTTATAGGGATGTAACTAATCAAGTAAAGCAGTTAAATTTAAATTTACTTGTTTTAGAAGAACCATTAAAAATTACAAAAGTATATTCAAATCAAGATGAGATGTCATATAACTATTATTTTAATACTAAATTTAGTGACTCAGAAGTATATTCGAATTCGAGAAATTTTGATTTAGTATTTGACACAAATCAAGAAGCAAGTTGCTATAAAGAAGAATTAGCAACATTTAATGATTTTGTGACTTCAACTCCTCTAACTAATCAAGTGACCACTCATAGAATTCCAATTTCTATTGAAAATGCACGAGAAAATGGAATTTGGATAATGTGTCAAAATTTAAATTCTTCTTTTGCAGAACTTGATAGAGTTTATTTGAGTGAAGCATTATTTAATAAAAGAGATTTATTCTCTGCAGTTTTTTTAGAAAATATTCAACCTATTAGAATAATTAGTGCTGAGCCAAATGGTTTATTAACTTCTGAACCAATTATAATAGATGCTAGAACTAGTTCAAGAGGAGTTTGTAAATATTCTGTTGAGAGTTTAGAAATTTCTTCAGATTTAGATTCTACTGAAGAGCAAACAAGGCATAGAAAAACTAATGTTTTAGCATCTCAAAGAGGAGAATTTGAAATAAAAATTGATTGTTTTGATAGATTATATAATACTGATACAAAAACACTACAGATTAATATTGACTCAACTGAGCAAATTAGAATTGTAAGTTTTGTACCAAAATTGGTATTTACTGAACTTGCAAATATTGAAATTCAAATAACTGATACATCTGCAACTTGTAGAATTGAAGCACCTTCAATTAGAGAAGCTTCTTTTACTCCTGCAAGAGTGGAAGGAAGAACGTTATATTTTGAAGATGTTGGACCTTTTATAGAGGAAGGTAAAATTGATATGAGATTAATTTGTGTTAATCAAGAGTCTCGAGTTTCAAGAAATGAATTTTCTTTAACTTTTGATAAAACTCAACCAACAATTTCAGGTGTTAGGTTATTTAATTCAAAATTGGGTCCTACTACTTTTTTTTCAGACTCTTCTTTTATGAGAATAGAAGTTGATTCTACAATTCGAGATTTAGCTTATTATCTGGTTGAATTCACAAATTCTGATATTGTAATTAATTCTTCAAGTTCTAGAATTGATGTTACAGATGATTTTTCTCAGGATACAAGTTTAAAAATTAGGGGGTTTGATATATATGGGAGAAGTACTAACGAATTTGTTTCAAATTATCAATTTGATACAACACCTCCTGCAATTAATATCAAAATGGGTTCTTCTTCAACTAAATTAATTATTGAGTGTGATGGAGGAGTTTCAGGATGTAATACAGTTCAATATGATTTATCTTCTACAAGAGATAATTGCCAACCAAGAACAAGTTATGAAAATTCATCAGAAATAGATGTTTTTGGGAAAATTTTTATCTGTGTTAAAGCAATTGATAATGCAGGAAATGAAGTAACTTTAATAGAAGAAATTAATGCAAGAGACAATTTCACACCACCTCCAAGAGAGGATGACCAAAATCCTCCTATAATTGATGATCAAACTCCTCCAAGAAATGATACGACACTTCCACCTATTGTAGATGATTCACAAGATGATGATCCATTTAGACCAATTGATCCTATTGCACCTGATGAGGAAGAATTCAATTGGATTTTACTCTCAGCATTTGCATTTGTATTACTTTTAGTTGGAGCAGGAGGATATTATGCATATAATAGAGGATATTTAGATAATCAATTAATCGCTATGGGAGTTAAGAAAAAGAGAACTAATTCATCAAGCGATCCTTACAAAGGAGTTGTTCCTTACTCTCAAATTCCTCGAAAAGATTTAAATAAAGGTTCAACAG
The DNA here is from genome assembly GCA_022565615.1 of Nanobdellota archaeon. Classification (GTDB taxonomy): domain Archaea; phylum Nanobdellota; class Nanobdellia; order Woesearchaeales; family UBA583; genus UBA583. Next base: position 18,827 of record JAIUMM010000006.1, read on the forward strand.
CATCAGCTATTGCATCTCAAGGAGTTTCAAATACTGGTAAAACTCCAAATAAATATGATTCACATTTAAGTAAATTAAATGAGTTTATTGATTCAACTTTAAAGAAAGATTCAAATATGTTTGATGAATTTAAAAAAGATAATACTAAAGGAAAAACTGATAACTTTAAAGATACACTTCTTAAAAATAGAAAAAGTGTAAAAGATGAAAAAGAAAGCTTTGAAGATTTTTATAAGTCAAGTAAAGAAAAGGAAAAGAATGAATCTAATAAAGCAAAAAAATAATTAATTAAAATATTAATTTAAGATTACAAACATATAAAAATACTTATTTTTTATTATTATATAGATGAGTAAAAAAAAGAATTCTAAAACTTCAAATTCAAAAGAAGTTTTAACATTTGATTCGATTAGAGATGTTAAATCATTTTTTAGATATGTTTTTAAAGGAGAAGATATAATGTCCCATATATTATTTTTCACAATATTATTCGTTTTTTTTAAATTAATATTGTTACCAATGATAGGATTTTTACTTCAAACTTCATATCCACTAACTGCAATAGTTTCTGAGTCTATGGAACAGAAAATAAGTAATGATTTTGTTTGTGGAAATAGTATTAATGAGAATAATAAAGATTTATATTATTGGGATTTTTGTGGAAATTTTTATGAGAATAATTTAAATATTACACAAGAAGAATTTGAAGAATTTAGTTTTTCTAAAGGACTCTATAGAGGTGATGTTATAATTGTCTATGGGAGGAGTCCAGAAAATATCAAAATTGGAGATGTAATTTTATTTAAAGGTCAAGATAAAGTTCAATTACCTGATGGAACTCAAGAATCTTTATTTTATTTAAATTACGGACCAATAATTCATAGAGTAGTTGAAATTAATATTGAAGAAAATAATTATTACTTTACAACAAAAGGAGATAACAATCCTCTTATTATGGATAAAGAAATTAAAATCCCTCAAGAAGATGTAATTGGTGTGGCTCAAATTAGAATTCCTTATTTAGGACTTATAAATTATTATTTTTATAGATTTATTGTAGCTCCAATTAGAGGAAATTAAATAAATAAAGATATATTATTATATTTAAGATATATTATTCAAAATTTATGTATATTTATAAAATGACTATTTTAGATGAAGATTTAAAAAATAAGATTCTCAAGAGAATTACTCCTACAAAAGATGAAGTTAAAGAGTTAAAAATTTTAGTAGATGTGTTTAAACAAAAATTATATGGTGTTGCAAAGAGTAAAAATTATGTTATTAATATTGAGTTAGGAGGTTCTTATGCAAAAAATACATTTTTAAAAGGTGATTTTGATATTGATTTTTTTATTCAATTTAGTTCTAGTATTGAAGATAAAAAAAAAGAAGAAATATTAGTTGAAATTTTAGGAGATGCTAAAATTAATTTTAATATAAAACATGGTTCAAGATTATATGTGAGTGGTTTTTTTAGTAATTTTTCTAATAACCATTTAAATAATGATATAAATTCTTCTCAATATTTTGGCTTTAATTTTGAATGTGTTCCAACTGAGATATGTGATGATGTTACAAAAGCAAAAAATTCAACTGACATTTCAATTTTTCATGTTAAATATTTACAAAAAAAGATTCAAGAAAATCCAAAATTAATAGATGAAATTAGACTTACAAAAAAATGGTTTAAAACTCAAAAACTATATGGGGCTGAGAGTTATATTAATGGATTTTCGGGCCATTCTATTGAATGTTTAATTATGAAATTTAAAACATTTGAAAATTTAATCATATTTTTTTCTCAAATGAAAAAAGGAGATATTCTTGTAATTGATGAATATAATTCAAACAAAATTTCGTTTTCAAAAGATAAAGAGTCTCCTCTTATGATTCAAGATCCAATTCTTGAAGGTAGAAATGCACTCTCAGCTCTTAGCGATGAACAATTTTATAGGGCAAAATATATAGCTATTCAAAGTTTGCAATATGGATTTAAAGAAAAAGATTTTTTAAGTAATAAGTTATGTAAAAATTTAAAAGACTTGAGGAAAGTTTTTTTTGAGGAAAAATTAGATTTTGTAGGAATTGAATATACAATTAAAAAAACTAATTTAAGTAGAGATATATTGGGTTCAAAATTATTAAAATTAAGTAAAAAGATATCTAAATTATTGAAAAGTAATGGTTTTAGTGTAATTTCACTTTCATTTGAGATGTTTGAAGAGGAATCTGTTGCTTTTACAAAAATAATAGTTGAGCACTCAAAATTACCAAAAAAATATGTGAGTAAAGCAATATCTTTAGATGTATCACAAGATCATATTATAAATTTTTTACAAACTCATAAACACTCAACTTTAAGACTTATAAATAATTTTTTGTATGTTGAGAAACAAAGAAATTTTTCAACTTTAAGTGAATTTAAAAATTTGTATTTAAATAATTCTCAATATTTGAATGAAGAACTTAATATAGAAGAATTTGTTTTTTTAAGTGACTTCAAATTTATTACAAACAAATTTTAGAGCTTTCAATTAAAATTACTACTTCTAAATTATACGTTAAATATTAATTATTATATTTTACTAAAGTAATTATGAATATCTCAAAAAAAACATGGATTTTGGTTTTATTATTACTATTAGTTATTTTAGCTGGTTGTAAAAAAGCACCAACTAAAACAATTATTGATTTAGAAGGTTCTGAATTAATTGGAAGTGGGGAAGTAAGAGAGGCGAGAAGTATTGTTGATTCTCAAGGAAATGTGTTATTCTCAAAAACAATTGAAGAATCAGGAGGTATGCTAGGAGGCATATTTACAAGTGATAGAGGAATTTTAAATGGTGATTGGAAAGGTGTTGGACCAACTGGTCAACAAGGGTTAATTAGGCAAGGTTCTTTTCCTGTAACAAATGCAACTACGTTAGGTAAAGGAGGAGGAGGAGGAGGTTCTTCAGGACCTTACACAGGAATTAAAAGTTTCATTGAGGGTCAAGGTGCAAAAACTAGTGGAGATAGAACTCCTCTTGATTTTTATCCTGTAAATAATGAAAAATTGTTAGGTGGTACATTTGTAATTGTGGGAGGAGAACCAGTTGCGTTAGGTAAAGGTGGAAGTGGAGGAGGGGGTTCAACAGGTCCAGATATTGAGAGAAATAATTTAAATTTACTTTCCTTAGAATTTTGGACTACAGATGAAGCTATGCAAAATTTAGTATTATTGGAAAGAGAGAATTTAAGACTTTCAAATACACAATATGCTCTTCCTAATAGGGAGAAAGATTTTTTTATTGAAGATGAGAGATTATGTATTCAAGGAGGACAAATGATTTCAAATTTAATTTATTATAGGAGTGAAAATTCAGGGTGTTATGGTAAAGGAAGTACTCAGTGTAGAGCTCATTTTGCAGAATTTCCATTATTTAAAAGTTGTACTTCTTTAACAGATTTGAGGAATACAGTTAATGTTCCACAGAGTTGGGAAGAGTATTCTGTGAGTTGTAACTTTAATGATAATTTTGCAACTTTACCTTCATTTGTTAGAAATGTAAACATTGGTTATTCTCATTGTTTACTTAAAAATTTAGACAATTCTCAGCAATCAGTTTTAGTAGGTTTTGGAGTTGGAAATCCAACTCTTGAAATGCAGAGTTCAACTTTAGAAATTGAGCTTGAAGATTTTTTTAGGGGAATTAATGGAGGAATACAAGAACAAAATCAAATTGAAACAACATCAATTTCAGTTAAAGATTTTTCACAATCTATTATTAATTTAGGTATGATATTAAGAGAAAATTTATATCTTGAAAAAAATGAATCAAGTGTTTCTTATGAACCTTCATTCCCTCGAACAATTAGGCAATTTAATGGTACTCAATGTGACCCATCAATTGGAACTGAAGAGAGTAGCAGTTTTTTATTATGCCAATTATATAAAGAAGTTCCAATGAATACTGAACTTGAATCAGTTGCTCAATGGTATGAGTCTCAGGGTAATACAGTTCTTGCAAGATATCCAGGAACAGTTCATACGGGAAGTCATGAAGATAAAGTTTCAAGTAATTATTTATTTTTGGAGTCTAAAACAGTTTCAAATTTAGAGTTTATTAAGTATGAAGTGACATTATTAGAAAATTTAAAATACTACGTTGTTTTAAACCCTCAAACTTCATGGTTTGCAGTATCAGATTATAATTTTGATATTGAAGAAGTTGTAAGAAGTGGGCACTTTAATTCTTCTTATACTCCTGAGAGATTATTTGTGAGGAAAAATATTAATGGTTTAACATATACATTAACTGAAGAGAGTGAAACTTTGTTTTACAAATCAGGAAATATATTTGTACCTGAAAATCCTTATACTACTCTTCCTATTTATTTACTTCGAGTTGAAGGTGCAAGTTCAAATATGTGTGAAGAATTGTTTGGTTTATATTCATATGAGTCTAGTTCAGAACTTACATATGGTAAACATTTAAGTTGTACTGTACAAGGAGGAACTCTTAATGCAATGTTGAGTGAAAAATTTTTTTCACAAAGATACTCACAAAGTAATCAAATGGGAGCAGGGTATCTACTTATGAGAAATATTTTATTTTCTACTAATGATAATAGTCTTGAATCTTCTACTTCACAAGGTAGTTTCATAGCATCTCAAAGTTCACAAAGTAGTTCTTCTGAGTCTTTAGAAGATGAAATTTTAGAAGTGGAAGCAGATCCTTCTCCTTTTGTATTAGATTTACAAAGAGTTGCAGTAGGTTTACCAAATACGGGAGTCATTGAAAGTAGATTTGATACACGTTTTGATTTAACAGGAGATGGTCAAATTACTGCTCAAGATGCTCTTGATGCTTTAAGAGCTGAAAGTGGACTTCAACCTTCTCATTTAAGTATTGTAGAAGTTTTAGAAGTTCGAGATTTATGGTTGAGTTTGCAAGATTAATTAAGTTGATTTTTTATTACATTTTAATTTTTTAATTATTTATTTGTAAAATAAAAAGTAAATATTTTTAAATAGTAATTTCTTGGTATATGTAATGGATTCAACACAAGTTAGTTCAAAAGCTCAAGAAATATTAGATTCATTTATGAAAGAGATGAATTCAATCTCACTAAATTCAAATTTTAATCTTAATAGAAAAATTTCTTATAGAGAAGAAAAAGAAGGGAGTTTAGCAACTGATGAATTTAGAGATGCTTTTTTAAATAATGCTATCAATAGATCACAAGATGCAATAATTACTAAAAAAGGAGATTGGGTATAGAGTAAAGTAGTTAATAGTAAAATTTTATATGTTGATAAAATGGCAGAAAAAAAAATAAAAAATAAAAAATCTATGAGTTATGAAGAACAAAGAGAATTAGAAAATAGAAGGACTGTTAAAATTTTCAGTGTAATATTATTAATTGTTATGGGTGGTTCAGTTATTGGTTTTTCAATTATAGGTACACCAACTTTAGGAGGTTCTGGGGCTGATGGTTCAAGAAATGTTCCATTTATGGAAGGCTTATTTCAAGATGGAGCAGGTAATACGTTTGATGGAGCAGTGTTAAATGGAATTCAATTTATATTTTATGAAGATTTAACACCTTATAGAAATGATCCAGAATTAATTACTTTGAGTGAAAATTTATTACAAAATAAAGGAAGTGCAATTAATGTGTATGTTGATGATGGATTTTTAAATGATAATGCTAGATTTTTTATTAATCAAGGTCTTCAAGTAAATTCAATTACTACAATTCCTAGTCAAAATTTAAGTTGTTCACAAAATCCAACTCTTGTATATACTACAAATGTGACTAATTTAGTAATTAATAATTCAGTAGAAAATTGTATGATTTTTGAAGCAACATCAGTTGAAGCTCAATCTTTATCAAATGGTTTAGTATTTCATTTAATTAAAGATGTAAGATAATTGAATTTAGAAATTATATGAAAAAAATATTTGAGTTTTTTAAATATTTAATTTTTTAAGATTTAACATATTGGTATTAATACTAACATTTAAAATAGACCAATTCTTTTATTCATTATGGAAAATAATAAAAAACTTCAATTTGAAATTGTTATTCTAGGAGATGGGGCTGGTGCTAATTTAGCAAGAAAGTTGGCTCAATTTGGATATAAAATAGCTTTAATTGGACACGGAAGACCTGGTGGAACTTGTTTAAATAGAGGTTGTATACCTTCTAAAAAATTAATTGCTCCTATATTTAAAATTCATGAGGCAATTAAAACTCTTCAAAAATATTCTATTTCAAATAATTATAAAAAAGAAGAGTTAGATGAGTTAAAAGTTATTAATTTTATTAATTTTAAGAAATTAAAAGAAGAGGTTTTAAAAGAAGTTAGTCAAGACTCTTTAAATTCAAAAGAGATGATGATAAGTGGAAAAATTGAAAATTTAACATACTTCTCCTCTCATGCTACATTTGTAGATGATTTCACATTAAAACTTGAAGATGAGACAATTATTTCTTATGATAAAATAGTAATTGCAACAGGTTCAAGGCCTAGAGTTCCAAGCGAGATTAAAGGAATTGATTCAATTGAATATGATACTTCAACAGAAGCATTATTTTCACAAGATGAAATTTCAAAATATACAATACTTGGGGGAGGAGTTATTGCATGTGAATTAGGAGCTTTGTATGCAGCTTGTGGAGTTGAAGTAACAATTCTTGCAACAGGAGGACTTTTAAGACCAATTGATGATATGTTAAAGAAGAAAGTTGAGCAATATTTAGAAGAACTTGGAATTACTATTATAAAAAAAGTTCAAATTGAAAAAATCGAAGAAAAAAATTCAATGATTAAAATTGATTACTCAAAAGAAAAATTATCTCAAAGTTTAATTACTCCAAGATTATTAGTGGCTTTAGGAATTGCACCAAATACAGATTCTTTATATCTTGATAATACATCAATTGAGATAACTCAAAGAGGATTTATTGAAGTTGACGATTTAACATTTAAAATTAAAAATTCAAATCATATGTTCGCTATTGGAGATTGTGTTGGGAAATCTCAATTAAGACATGGAGCAGGATTTGAAGCAAGAGAAGTATTTAAACAATTAGTACTTGGTGAGAAAAGTGTATTATCACAAGATTATATGCCTTATGGAATTTATTTAGGAACTTGTGAGGTTGCAGGTTGTGGTAAAACGTCTCAACAATTAAAAAAAGAAAGAGTTGATTTTCAAACATATACCAAAGACTTTGAAACAACAGTATATGGAAAAGCCAAAGGACTTAAGGGAACTTGTGTAATTCATTACCACTCAAATACACTTGAAATTTTAGGAAGTCACATCTTTGGAAATGACGCAGTTAATTTAAATCAAATACTTGTACCATATATTGAGGAGAAGAAAACATTATTTGATTTATCTGATACTATATCTCCTCATCCTTCTCTTGCAGAAGGATTATTTACAATCTCAATTAGAGAGATAGTATATGAGCATTGGAAGAAAGATTTAAATAAATAATTAATTAGTAATTTAGAATATGGAACAAAAAACTACTTGGAATCAAAAAAATAATACTTTAACAAAAACATTTGAGTTTTCAAATTTTAAAGAAGTTAGTGAATTTGCAAAGAAATTATTTGAGTTATATAAAGAACTAAATCACCATCCAGACACATTACTTCACAATTATAAATTAATTACAATTACAACTACAACACACGATGCTAAAAACACTTTAACAAAATTAGATTTTGAATTAAGTAGAAGAGTTGATGAGGTTTTTAATAAACTATAGTTTATTAGATTTAAATTTAATACTTTTTTTATTTTATATAATTTATCTTTTCTCTATAGACTTGATAGTACATTTCCTCCTACAAATGAGAAGAGAACAATTCCAACTCCTACAACTATTGCATACTTAGTAATTGATGAAATCATTGTATTTCCAAGTTCATATTGAACATGAATAGGATCAGCATTTGAATCTAGTTGGCTAATAATTAAAATTAAAATTATAATTAAACTAAGTAGATATAAGCCAACACTTGTTTGAAATAAAAATGTTGGAACACCATTTCCAATTGAAAAACTAGCAAGAGCAGCACCATCTGATTGAGATGCTAAATCATCAATACTCTCAGACAATTGACCCATAATTAGACTCACAAGACTTACAATTGCAACAACTACAGCTGAGATAAGAGGAGCTAAAAATTTAGCTTGTCCTTTCATTGATGAAACTGATTCTGAGAGTAAATCTTTCATTCTCTCATTAGCTGAGTGCATTTCACTTAAATATCTAGATAAATCAATTAATGTTTTAGCAGCAATTTCAGGTCCTTTTTCTACTGCACGAATAAATATTTTCATACTTGAAATAATTAACTCTGAAGGATAATTAAGAATAGCTCCTTTTTCACTATCAAAAATTGCCTTCTCTATACTCATACCATTAAATTTAATATTTTTATCAACTATTGCAAAAAAATCTCCAGTAGGAGTTCCCTTCATAGTATCAGCAACTGCTCCAAATGCAAGCTCTGCAGAAATTCCTTCATTGAGTCTATTTCCAAGTTGAAATGTAGCAGTTGAAAATTGTCTTTCTAAAAGTCTTGTAGTATCATGAAGGTGAACAAATGGTTTAGTCTTAAGTTTAAAATATGTTCCAAGCATATATGCTAGACTAATTGGAATTAAAATACTTAAAAGTCCAGGAAAAATACCATAAGGTCCATAACAAAATAAATCTTCTTGAACTAAATTTGCATAATTTTGAAATGTTCCAAATACTGAATCATCTCCAAATACGACTCTAAACCTATCATTTAATTCAACTTCTAATGCACTCAAACAAGTAGTTTCATCATATCCAAAATGTGCTAAAAGTGGAAAGATTCCTAACAGAAATAAAATTCCACCTAAAAATAGAGCTGTAAAAATAGGTGGAAACTGAAATTTTTTTGTATTTCCTATCTTATAATACCACTGCCATAAACTTGCAGTTTTAATAGAATTTTTAGAAAGACTAGTATTTCCACCAGGTCTGTCTTTCATAAGAGAAAAACCCGAGTATCCAACAAACACAGGTATTAAAATATTATACATAATAATCATAACTTCAAAAATAGCTTGAGGATTTGAAAATGAAGCAGCAAGAGGCAAAATAATTAATCCCAATATTGGAAGTACAATTCCAAGCATATTAAAAGATGAAATTTTTTCTTTTAATTCTTGAGCAAAATGGAGCATTTTTTCATAATTTCCTTGTAAAATAATATCAAGAGATTTATCTAATAAAGAAAGTCTTCTACTCTCATCTGATTCATATAAAGAGGATTCAATTAAATAAATTGATTCTAGAAATTCTAAATTATCTTCTCTCCATTTCTTTAAATATTCATCAAATGCTGCTTTTAAACTTGGAAATTGAGATGTTTCAAGTTGCCAGAGAACTTTTTTAAAATCAAGTGAGAGAGGAGGCTGTAAATAATTTGCAGCAAATTCTGTTGCAAGTTCAAAATTTGAATTAAATCTCATATATGCTACAATATAAAAAATTCCAGTAATAATTTGATCATTAGATTTATTTCTAAAACTAATTGCAAATAGTTCAGGTATTTTTTGAAAAATAAAATAAGCAGCAACTGAGAGAATGATAAATCCAAATGCAAGTGCATTTCTTCCAAGTATAAAAAATGAAACTCCAACTAACATAAAAAATATTGCACCTAGAATTGTAAAACTCATAACTCCAATAGGTGATATATGAAGATGAGAATTTTCAATGTGCTTTTCAATATCCTCTTTACTTTTTTTATCAGGTTCAATTGGTAAAATTTTTTGACAAATATTACAAATTTTCTCATATAATGAAAAAGAACTAGGAAGATTCTCACGTCTAAATGTCTCATAATCTTGAGTAAATTCTCTATTGAATTCAAAATCTCCTCCTTTTAAGTTTTGAATAGTTTTAGAGTCTAAATTTTGAGCTAATTTTTCTTCAAATCGTTTAACAAATAACTCTTTTTCATCCATTTTAGTTTATATATATTATAATAGCTCAATATTAAATGTAACACCTCTAATACTAATATTTTTTAGAATTAGACTCTATATTACAATAGTTATACTTATAAATTAAAATAAACCCTTATAAAAATTTTTCAACTCTAATTAGTTATGAATTTAACAAAAAATTTAAGAAGCTTTTCGAAACAAAAAGTATTAATGTTAACATATTTTTTTTTCCTTCAAATTTTTTTATTTTTTTGGATAATTGGGATTGAAAAAGACCTAAATTTATTGTTATATTTTTGTTATCATGCTCCTTTATTAATTATAATATTACTTTTATGTAATCAAGAAAAATTAATTCCGACTCTTATTATATTTTCATTATTTGCTCAATTATTGTACATATTTGATTTTATGATCTCACACATAATAAAAGATTCTTTGTTAGGATATTATGATTACTATCTAAATCCACATATAGTGGTTCATATCCTAACTCTTTTAGCTCATTTCACAAGTATAATTTTACTACATTATTATTCTCATATAAAACCACAACCAAAACATTTGGTAATAACATTTGTATATACATTTACAATTTATTTAATTGTTATATTATTTATTCCTCTAGAGTACAATATTAATGGAATTTCTACAACATATACTATGTTAGACTATTTACCAATGTATTCAATTTTATATCCAGTATATCATTTAATAATCATTGCAATTCCAACATATTTTTTACTCTTAATGATTTATATGTTTAGAAGTAGAAGAAATTCAATTATGTAATAAAATTTTCAATATTGTAAATTTGTGTAGTTTAGTTAAGAATAAATTAACCTAAGAAATATATTAAATGAATATTTTATTATATGTAATATATAATAAAGTATTTTGTGTTAGTTAGTTACACAAGTTGCGTTCTTGTGTAAATATTATATAGTGGAAACTATATATAAATCTTATTAGAAACTATTGATAATTCTTAAGAATTTAATGAAATTATAAGAAACCAAAATTTTTAATTTAAAAGTAGTTAAAATAAGTTATTGGATTTAAAGTACTCATATTTAATACAGAGATAGATTAATAATTTTGAGTGGAATTTTTAAATTGAATTCCTCTTTTTAAAAATTCAAGAATTATTGAAGCTTCTTCAACTTGAATATTGAATTTTTGAGATAATTCAAGAGGAGTATGTATGTTCTTACTCATAATATATGAAGTTAACTCTTGAGCTTTAGAAGAAGATTTGAAATCATATTTTTCAATAATTTCTTGAAACTTTTTATGTAACTCTTGAATTTCCATTTTTAAATTTGTATTTAATAATTTATTTAATCTTTTTACCTTTAAATCCGTGTTGTAAAATTTCAAGTCCTAACTCTTTTGAACCTTCTTTTGCAACTCCTCCTTCATCAAGTATAATAACTTTTGAAATATCTAAATTTTTTAATAAATATTCATGATGAGATACAATAATAAATGTAGTATTACACTCTTCTTGCAAATATTTAATTACTTTTGAAATAGTTTTAAGTCCATCTACATCAATTCCAGAATCAATTTCATCAAGAAGTGCAATTTTTGGTTTTAATAATAATAATTGAAGAAGTTCATTTTTTTTTCTCTCTCCTCCTGAAAATCCAACATTCATCTCTCTTTGATTAAATTCTTTTTTCATTTCTAAAAACTCCATTGCTTCATCAAGTTGTTTTCTAAATTCTTTAGGTTTAATTTTAATATCATTATATTTTTCAACAATAGTTCTCAAATAAAGAAGTTGAGTGACTCCAGGGAGTTCAATTGGTTGTTGAAATGATAAAAAGAGTCCTTTTTTTGCTCTCTCTTCAACCTCTAATTGAGTAATGTCCTCTGAATTGAGAATTATACTTCCTTCTAAAAGATAATTAGGATTTCCCATAATTGCTTGAACTAAACTAGATTTTCCAGCTCCATTTGGTCCCATAAGCATCGTAATTTTCTTAAGATCAAATTCAAGATTTATATTTTGTAATAATGGAGTATCTACTTCATTAATAGATACATTAATATTTTTTAATTGTAACATAAATAAACAAATAAATATAAATTTAAAATAGTTTCTATAACTTTTCTTTTTAAAAGTGATTTTAATAGTAACCTTTAACCTTAGAGTTTGCATTATTTTTAACATTTTTTGAAAATTAAATTTAAAAGCAAACAAAGATTATTCAAATATATGGAAAAAGATTTACAAACCACAGTACTTGTGACATCAGATTTATATGCTTCAATTGATACATTATGTAGTTGTGAAGCATACAGTTATTTTTTATTACAAAATGGATTTAAATCTACACATATTCAAGAAAAAAATTTAATTGAACTTGAGCAAAAAGTATTTGAATTTTGTGGATTAGAAACTCCTATTAAAACAGATATTTTTATTGAAGAAAATAACTATAATAAAGTAGAGGAAAATACAGAAATTAAATTTATCTGTATAAATATTAAGTCATTTGAAAATATGCCCAAACAAATTACTCCTCAAAACATTCAAGGAATAATGGGTAATGAAAAACCAGATTTTTTTGATCATTTTGAAGAAAATATTCCAATGAAGCATATTGAAAATGTAAATTCATTCTCAACATTAATTGCTGAAAAATTCAAATATACAAATACTTCAATCTCTCCTCAAATTGCATCCCTATTATTAGTTGGAATAATTTTAAGTTTAAATGGATTAGAAGAGAGTCAAACAACTAATAGAGATTTTATAGCAGTTGAATATTTAGAGCAATTCTCAACAATTTCAAAAGATAAAATTAATGCATTAGTAAATCAATTATAATAAATCTTTACTTTCTTTAATACTTAAGATACCTTTAATACTTTTAAGTTCTCTAAATACTTCATCAAATGAATCAGTTTTATTAATTTTTAATTTCATAAGAACACTACCATCTTTATATATTCTATTTTTCAAATTTAATGGTGTAAGTTTAAACTTGTGTAACGAATTTAAGATATCAATTAAAATACCTGAATTTGAGTCTAAATGTAGCTCTAATGTAATATTATTGTACAACTCTCTATCCCACATAAGCTTTATAGTCCTATTAAGACTAAATTTAGCATTATCACAATTTGCGTTATGAATTGTAATTTCTTTACCGTTTTGTGATTCAACCCCAATTATTGGAGTTTTAAGTTTAAATTTACAACACAGAGGTTTTTTAATTTTAGAGTATACTTCAAGACCTTCAATGTGTGTAATTATCTCACTAAATTGTTCTTCACTTGTAGATTCTCTTTTATTTGCAAGTCTTAATCCTAAACTTTGTCTAATTGAAATTTTAGCTTTATTAGTTGTTGCAATTTTTAAATTTTTTTCAGTAGGTTTAGATTTTGTATTAGTAATAATTTCAACAATATCTCCATTAAATAATACTTTATCTAAATTTTGAGCAACCCCATTAACTTTACACTTTATTGCTGAATCTCCAACTTCAGTATGGATGTAATATGCAAAATCAATTGCTCTTGCACCTTGAGGAAGAGAGATGATGTCAAATTTAGGAGTAAATACAAATATTTCACTATCAAATAAATTATATTTTAAAATTTGCATTAAATTAAAAGATTCTTTATTTTCTTGTTCCCATTGTAATAATTCTCTTAGCCACGTAATTCTTTTATCAAATAATTTATCTTTTCCAACATCTTTATATTTCCAATGAGCAGCTACTCCATATTCAGCAAGTTTGTGCATATGAATATCTCTAATTTGAACTTCAACAGGACTATCAATAATTTGAGAATGAATTACAATGTGAAGTGATTGATATCCATTATCTTTTGGATGTAATATATAGTCTTTTTCCCTATGTGGATATGTTTTATAATGAGTGTGAAATAATGAGAGAATTTCATAGCATTTAGAAATATCTGTTGTAATTACTCTAATTGCATATAAATCATAAATCTGTTCAAAACTAATTTTTTTTTTAGTAATTTTTCTATAAATACTATACATACTTTTACATCTTCCAAGAACAGTTACTCCTTCAACATTGTGTTTATTAAGAAAATGTTTTAATTCATTAACACCTTTTTGAACAATTTGAAGTCTTACTTCTTTTTTAAGTCCAAGTTTTTGTTTAATATTTTCAAAATCCTTTGGATATAAATATTTAAAAGATAAATCTTCAAGTTCCCATTTCAAAGAATAAATACCTATTTTTTGAGCAATTGGTGCATAAATAAAGAGTGTTTCTTTTGCAATTCTTTGTTGAGCATTTTCACTTCTTGAACCTAGAGTTTGCATATTGTGAAGCCTATCACAGAGTTTAATAATTAAAATTCTCATATCTTTTGATGCACTTAAAAGCATCTTTCTAAGCTCAGTTAAATTTTTTTCAATATCTGTTCTTCCTTTATTTTCATTTTTACCAAGTTTAGTAAGTCCTTCAACTAAAAGAGAAATTTCATCTCCAAATATTTTTTTAATTTCTTCAATTTTAACATTTGTATCTTCAACTACATCATGAAGAAGAGCTGCACAAATAGATTGAGGTCCAAGTCCATAATGATAACTAAGTTTTGCAACTTCAATTGGATGGGTAATATATAAATCACCTGATTTTCTATATTGTGTTGAGTGAGCTTTTTTTGCAACTTCATATGCTTTAGTAATAAGTTGTTTATTAAACTCAGTAGGAAGACTAATTAAGAACATAGAAAAAATTTCATCAACTTGTTTAGTTGTATTAATTATTATTTCTGATTTCATTTTTCATATGTTGGATATTATTATAATTAGTGTAAGTTTTAAAAATTTAATATATTAATTGACAAGAGTGACTATTTAAATTAAGTTGATTATTATCTATTGAATCAATTATTAAATAAGGACTAGACATTGAAGTAGTAAATAAATTATGCGTTCTATTTGTATATAATTGATCTATACTAAAGTAAATACTTTGATAAAAATTATTTATACTTGAACTTGGCAAAAAACTTTGACAGTAAGTTTCATTAGTGCTAATTGGATCTTGTAATATAATTTCAATTTTGTTCTTACTTAATTCATATACAAACTCACTTCTTTGAATAAGTGAGTTATATGCACATTCAAAATTACTAGGAGTTGAAAACAGAGAAAACATAAAAATAGTTATTTCATCATTAGTATCATAAAATCTAAATATTTTAGGTTCATCTTCATTTAATTGATTTGTAATTAAATAGTCACTTTGATGATTTGAATATGTATAAGAAAAACTACCTTCAACAATTCTACCTGTATTTGTCAAATCAATAGTTGAAGGCATTTTTTGAAAATTTGATTTGATATGATATACAGGAATTCTCTCTCTTGAAAATTGAGTATTAATATATTCTTCAATAAAATTTTCATTAAAATCTAAAAATACAACACTACTTGGATTTAATGTATCAATTTGTGTTCTCATTTCAGATTCAGTGAGTCCATTTTCTAAATCCCAAGTGATAAATGATAATTGTTGATAACTCCTTCTAGTGTTTAAAATTCCTTGAAAGAGTGAGTACGTAGGTCCATTAGATTGATTAATAATAATAATATGACTTTTAGGAACTACTGCAATCATAGGACTAATTGACATTGGAAAATTAAAATTTTCAAGTATTAAATAAATATTTTGAGGAAGCTCATTATTAATTGGAGGCATAATAAAAGGATAAATATCCAGATATTCATTTAAAGGTTCATAAATTAATTCTCTTCCATCAATACTGAGTCTTGTAAATTCTCCTCCTATACATTGTAAATTAGCATCTTTATTTCCCATTAATGGAATTGTATTAAAAACAGTAGCACTACTTACACTTAAACTCTGAGCTCGTACATTTAGTGTATTTGTAAGTGCTTTTGCAAATTCTAAATTATTATTTTCTTGTTCTATAGTCCAATATGTATTTAAAATTGAATATATTGAAATCATTAAAACTCCTCCTATAATAGTCATAAATACCCATGAAAAAACTGTTGTCGTTATTCCTTTTTTAGAAGAATAAAAAGGTTTTAAGAAAATATTTAAATATTTATCATTTAAATTGTTTTTTCTAAAAAAAGTATTTTTAAATAAATTCATATTAATATTTATAAATTTGAACTATTTAAATATATTTGTAATGAATAAAGACTCAAAATATGAACAAAAATTCAAAATTAATTATATTACTAATTATGTTGGATTAAAAAATTTAATAATTTTTCTAATTATAGTTTTATCTTTAGTATTATTTGATCAATTAATTAAATTAGAGTTCTGTACAACTCAAGTATTATTTTCAAAATGTATTTTAAATACAGGCTCAGCATATAGTATGTTTTCATCTATTGGACTTTATTCTTTAGTTATTGCTATACTTGGAGTATTAATGAGTATCATTTTACTTATGTATAATTCTTATTTTATTAAAGAATTTGGAATGACTCTAACATCTTTACTTATGGCTGGAATCATATCAAATACTATCGATAGAGTATTTATTGGAGCAGTAAGAGATATGCTTTCAATCCCATTTATTCATTTTTTTGGAATTTTTAATGTAGCAGATATATATCTCACAATTGCGGGTTTATATATATTATATATACTTTTAAGTTCAAAATAATTTGAAATATATTAAAGTAATTTGTATTTTCATAACTTTATAAGAATAACTAAATATTTTATATAACTTTGATTATTATTTTTATATGTATATCGTACACGCATTAATAGATGGGTTAAAGGTACTTAGCTTTGATAAGCAGGTAATTAGAAGAGTTTCTAAGGAGAAGAGTCTTGAAGATATTTTTTTAAGCACTCTCTTTGTAAACTATATGGTTGTATTAGTTTGCTTTTTAGTGATTGTTGCAATGGGAGGACAATTATATTTAGAAGATAGATTATTAAATATGCCTGTATTAATGGGACTATTATTGATGTATCCATTTGCATTCAATATTGTAGTTTATGCAATTTATTCATTATTTGGATTGATGGCTGAGTTAGTAAATACTAAAAATCATGTAAGACCACTACTCTCAACAGGATTTCATTCAGCAATTGCATATGCTCCAATTTTATATGGTATTGCAGTAATTACAACTGCATCAATTACTCTTGGACTTATTTTATTTACAGTATTTGCAATTTACTTTTTAGTGATTATGTTTTACATCATTTCAACAATTTACAAATATTCATTTGCACAATCAATGATGGTATTATTAATTCCTTTATTAATTGCAGGAATTGCTTTAACTATTCTCTCTGTATTTGTGCCACAAATTAGTCAAAATATTATTGCATTTGTGTTTGCTTAGTTCTTTTACTAAGTAATAAAAACTATTTTTTTGTTTTTCTTATAAATTATTTAGGAATTTTAAAATTAATTAAAGTAGAATATTAGTAATAAAATTAATTATAGGAATTATTTATATAAAATTATTTTTCTAATTATTTCTTTTGAGACAGTTTCAATATCTTCATCCCCATTGACTTCTAAAATTTCAGCTTTATATACATTTAAAATTATTTCTTTAACTGTATTAAAAATTTCTAATCTCTCATTAAATATTTGGGAAGTATCATCATCTCTTTGAATAAGAATTTCTCCATCATCATCACAAACTCCTTCAATTTTTGGCATTAATTCTTTGAGTTGTGAGTTATAGAGTCTATGACATTTAGGGCAATAATATCTTGATGTAATTCTTGAAATGAGCTGAGTTTCATCAACATTTAAGAAAATTAATTTAATTGTATAATAATGATTTTTCAAAAATCCATATAACCAATATGCTTGATCTAATGTTCTAGGAATTCCATCTAAAATAATATCACTCTCGGACTTAAAATATTTTCTAAATATTTCAAATACATGTGAATCATTTAATAAAATTCCTTCTTTAAATACTTGTTTGTACAATAATGTTCCTGGTGTGAGTTCTTTTTTAATTAAATCACTCATAACATATCGTTTAAATCCAGTTTTATCTTCAAGTAACTTTCCTTGTGTCCCTTTTCCAGAACCAGGTGCTCCAAGCATAATAATTGCAATTTTTTTTTTTGAATCCATTTTAATATTACTTGTATATTTATTTTCAAACAATTACTCTATTATATATAATTATAGCTAAAAACAACCAAAGTAAACTTATAATTGAGATTATAATTAAGTATGTTTGAAATTTTGTTCTCATACATTAAATGTGAAAAAGAAGTATTTTTAATATATTGTAATATTAGAGTATAATAACAGAAATAATATTGTAAAAATTACACATTTTTAATCTGCTAATCTTTGATATTTTTAACAAAAGGCTCCTCTTCTACTGTAATATAGGGTTTTGGTTGAGAATATGAGATATTTGTTGTAGCTCTATCTCTTCTTAAATATCCAAGCCATGCAATCATAGCACCATTATCCATACACAAAGAAAGAGGAGTAGTCGTATATGTAACTTTGATACTTTGACACATTAGTGTTGTCATTTCACAAAACCTCTTTGATGAAGCAACTCCTCCAACTAATACTAACTCTTTTTGACATGTATAACAAAGAGCTCTTTTAGCTACTTCTTGAATCATTGCAAAGCAGTTTTCAACAAGTGAGTAAGACAAATCATAAATAAGTTGTTCTTTTGATTCATAGTATTTATTTTTATCTTTAGAAACTTTAACAATTCCTTCTTTTGTTTCAAATTCCACAATTCGTTGTTTTACAAAATTAATAATTCCAGAAAATGCAACATTCATACCTTTAATAGTATAAGGGAGTTCAAACAATTCTTCTCCTAATTTAGCATAACTATCAATAATTGGCCCTCCTGGGAATCCAAGTCCCATAATTCTTGCACAAGAGTCTAAACAATTTCCAAGTCCAACATCTTCAGTTTCACCATATACAACATATGTTCCTTGTGAGTTAACTCCTGCTACTTGAGAGTTAACTCCAGTAATATTTACAAAAAGAGGATTTTTAAATCCGCTAACCATTTTTCCAATTTCATAATGTGATTGGATGTGATTTACACCAACTAGAGGAATTTGAAGCGTTTTACTTAACGTTTTAGCGACTAAACATCCAATTTTAAGCGAATTACCAAGACCTGGGCCTTGAGAAAATGAAATCAAATCAATGTTACTTAAATTTAAACCTTGCATTTTAAGTTCATTAACTGCTTTTAAAAGTGTTTGATTAAAATTTGTCACATGATATTTAGTAAGTTTACGAGGATCCATTCCTGAATCTTGGGAAGTATATACATTTTTCACATTTACTATTACATTTTGTAATTTTGAATCAACAATTCCAATTCCAAATGTGTGAGCTGTACACTCAATTCCTAATATTAACATAACTATTATAATATATGATAATTTATTAATATTAGTATATTTAAAATCATAAAAATATTAATAATGGTATAACTTTAGTTAATCTCTAATGAGTACAAAGTTATTTAAATTTAAATAGTTGATATTTAGGTATGTCAATTGAATATCATTTACAAATTTATAAAGATCAAAATAATGAACTTAAATCTATCTCAAAACTTGATTTAAGAGAAGCAAATTTTACAGAACTATCAGTTTTAAAAGCTGATATCGAAATTAATCTTGAAAAAATTAATCAAAGTCTAAGAGAAATTAAAGAAAAGTCTTCTAAAAATTTATAGTTATTTTTAGTAAAATTTATTTATTCATATTAAAATTATTAGTTATCTTAAGAATTATTTATTACTAATTTTTAAAAAATATTATTGTAAAAATTTAATTTCTCTTTTGTAGAGAAAGTAAATCTTCAGTTGTAAGAGTCATTCCTTTTTTCATAAGTTGATCTTCAAATTCTTTTTGTTTCTTTGAATTATCAACATTATTATTTCCTCTTGTAAATGTTCTCTTTTTCTTTTTCTTAATTGGAGCATCATCTCCTAATTCTTCAAGAATTTGCTCTTCTTCTTTAAATAAATCTTTTAATGTTTTACTTAATTCAACATATGTTTTTTTATGTTCTCTAAAGTCTTCAAATGCTTGTTTTTTCTGATCTCTTAATTTATCAATCTCTTTATATTTTTGCTTTTTATCCTTACTAATAAGTCTAATTTGTTTATATAAAGATCTAATTTTTTTCTCAATAGTATTATATTTTTTTCTAATTTCATAATACTCTTTTTTAACAGCTTTAAATTCTTGAGCCTCAGGAGAATTATCTTCTTCTTCATTTTTAGAACTCGTATCTCTAGGAGTTTTGTTAAATTGAGAAGCTGCTTCTTTTAATTCATGAATTTCTTTTGAAATTTCAGCTTCTTTATCTAAACTAAGTACTTGAGTTTGTACTTTATGTTCTAATGCTTCAAGTTGTTTTTGAGCTTTTTGAGGAGAAATCTTTCTATTTTTCAAATCTTGAGAATTATCATGACTAGTTGAAGTAGTAACTCGAGGTTTTTTATTTGATTTAACTTTTTCAAGTGTTTCTTCAAATACTTGTTTTAGTTTTTCATACTCAGTTTTAACTTCTTCATATTCTTGTTTATGAGTTTCTAATTCTTTATTAATCTCATCCAAATTGTTTTCTGCTTCTATTTTTTTAACTTCTTCATAGAGAGAATTAATTTGCTCACTAAATTCTTCACCCGCTGTGAAAAATTCTTCTTTAATTTTTTTCTTTTCAAAAAAATCTTTTTTTAAATCTCTGATTTTATTTTGAACTGTAATCAATTCTTCGTGAATTGCCTTTTTTTCCATTTTTAATTTATTGTAATGTAATAATTAGTACTTTTTTTATTTAATTAAGAAAGCTAACTTAGGATAAAAATATTTATGTGATTTTGATTCTTATATTGATTAAATATAATAATTTTAAGTTTTAAACTTTAAATTTTTAAAAACTTGGGATTTAGAATAAATCTCCAAGTCCAGCTGCTGCATCAACAGCAGGTGCTTCTTCTTTCTTTTCTTCTTTAGCAACTTCAGCAGCAGGAGCTGCAGCCACTGCACCAGCAGCAGCTACAGGAGCTGCAACAGCTGAATTTGCAATAACTTCTTCAATATTTACTCCATCAAGAGCTGCAACTAATGATTTAGCTTTAGCACTATCTGCTTCAACACCAGCAGCTTTTAGAACTGCTGTAATATTTGCTTCTGTAACATCTTTTCCTGCTTTATTTAAAAGCATAACTGCATATATGTATTCCATTTTTATTTAGTATTAATGTATTGTAATATATAAATGTTATTTATATATTTTATTTTTGTTTTATCTTAAACTTAAAATAAATCAGCAAGTCCTGCTGATGAATCTTTTTGTTCTTCTTTAGGTGTTTCTTCTGGAGAAGAAGATTGTGTTGTTCCTTCATTTGCTTGAGAAGCAACTGGTTGTGCAATTACAAGACCAGCAGGTTGTAGCTCACTTGGAAGAGTTGAGGCAACTCCTGCCATTTGTGAGTTTGCTTTACTCAATAACAAATTTATTGTTTCAGCTGCAGGGTATGCAACTCCAACTCCTAAACCTAATGAATCTCTTCCAGCTGTACTTATGAAATGAGTAATATTCTCAATAGTATAGTATTCAAGTCCAATTGATAAAAAGTGTGCTCTTGCAGCTTCATTTGCAATATCAGCTATAATTGCTCCTTCATCAACTTCTAATACTCCTCTATCATAAATAGTACCTTCTTCATAAATTGCCTTAATGTTTAAACCAACTTCCATAGGTTCAATACCTAGTCTTGTTAAAATTTCTGCAAGTTTAGGACTAATTACATTTCCTTCTTTAACTGCAACTGAATCTTCTTTAATTTCAACTTTACCAGCATTAATTCCTGCTTTAATTTTCAAAGCTCCAAGCTCTCCAATAATTGGTCCTGGCGCAAATCCTGTAGGTCCTGCTGGAACAATAACATCTTTTGGTGCAATTGAACCAGGTTTTGCAGGAGCTGAGGATTTGTTTTTTTGAACTGTTTTAAATAAAGTAAACGGATTTGCATTTGTGAAAATTAATCCAACTACTCCATTTGAATAATTATTTAATTCACTAATTGTAGGGAACTTTGTTTCAAGTTCTTGACATACAATTGAAATTAAATTTTTCTTAACAATTAAAACTTCTGCATCTTTTTTAATTGATGCTCTAATTCTTTGAAATTGTGGTGCTGGAAGTCCTTCAACATCTAAAATACCAATAATTGAATATTTTTGAGCAAAATCTCTAATTCTTTTTGCAAAGTCTTGATTTCTTGCATTAATTTTAGGATTATAATTTTCTAGTTCCATTTTATAACACCACCAATTTACTCATAGTAAATTTAATTCCAATATTGTTAATGTTATTCTCTCTATTCACTAATGTTTGAACAAGAGCTTGGTGAATTTGAACTATCTTTTCAGCAAGTTCTTCATCACTCTCATTTTCTGCTCCAATTGATGCTTGAAGAACCAAATTTTTACGAGTTTGTAAATGAACAGTTCTTTGTAATTTATCATATAAAGGTTGAAGTGGTGTTTTATCAGTAATAACCATTCCTAATTTAGGAGAAGGCATTTTATTCATAGGTCCTAAAAATCGTCCAAATACTTGGGCGAATTGAGGCATGAAACTTGATTGTACAACGAATTTATCAAATTTGTGAGTGATAGTTCTAATTTTTTTCATATCACCTTTCATTGCCACCATATCATCTCCATAAAGAACATGATCAAACACACCTTCTGCTTCTTTCATTGTTTTATCAACGATAACGCAAATTTTAAGAGGTTTAGGTTTAATAGGTGTTGTCATAGTAATTCCAACATCTACTTTGTGTTCTGGTTTTTTCAAATCAATTTGTTGCAAATTAATAACGATATCAAGAGATTGATTAAAATTTCTTTTAGGAGTCAATTCTCTTAATTCCTTAATTTTGTTAACAACATTTTGAGTATTCATTTTTGTATTTTTTTAAAATATACTTCTTCTATATCTATTGATATAGTATAACGCGAAGATATGCGTTAATTATACAAATTTTATGAGATTTATAAATATTTGGGAATACAATTATTTTTAAAAGATTATTCTTGTAATATTTTATGATTAAATGTAGTAAATTTAAAAATAAAACTCTAAAAAATCAATTTATTAAAGGTCAATTTACTTCTCAAGCACTTTTTGCAATTTTTATGCTTGTACTATTTATATGGATTTTAGTATATGGATATAATGCAGTAATTGGGGCTAGTCAAGATTTAAGTGATAGAGAACTTGAAGATTTGAGAATCTCAATAGAGCAGAGAACTTCAATTTGTTCAGAACAATCTCAAAGAGGAAGACTTGAAACACTTTCAATATCAATTCCTCAAATAACACAATTATGTTATGTTCATGATTTTAATTTTATTGATTCTGATTTAGCAAATTTACTAAATAATTCAGGTGTAGTTGAAAATAGTATTATATTGTTAAATGGTCCTATAAATTATGAGTATTTACAAATAACATCAGAGAATATAACTCTTACTAATGAATTTATGATTTACGATATTATTCCTCTTCAAAGTGGTGCAGTTCTTGCAAGTTCAGGAAATAGATGTATTATTCAAGAAGGAAGAAGTATTGATTTTAGATTTCAATGTTAATTCTTATTTTTAAACTAAGTTTACGTGCTAAGGTTTAAAAGAGTGAAGTTTTTAGATATATTATGAGTCAAGAAATTACAGATGAGTATAGAAATGAGATTACAGAGAAAATAATTTCTCAATTAGAAGAAGTATATGATCCTGAAATTCCAATTAATATTTATGATTTAGGTTTAATCTATAAAATCACATTAACTTCTTCAAATTCATGCCATATTTTAATGACATTAACTTCTCCTACTTGTCCAACAGCTGAGTACATTCAAGCAATGGTTGAAGAAGCTGCAACAAATGTTCTTGAAATTGATGAATGTGATGTGGAGTTGACATTTGAACCAAGATGGAATCCTGAGATGGTGTCACAAGAAGTAAGAGAGGAGATGGGATTTATTGTGCAAGATAGTGATACTGCACCTGAGCATGTTAAAACAAGCATGAAAGAGCATGAGAATTTACAACTTCAAGAAACATTTAAAGGAGTTAATCAGGGCAGAAATTCAAATGTAGGAAGAGAAGAAGGAGCGGTGAGAGTTTGTTTTAATTGTTCAATTACTGAAGATAAATTACCTCTTCTTCAAGGAGTATATAAAGGAAGAGATGTGTTTATTTGTACAAAATGTATTATGAAGTATCAATAAAAACTGATTAAATATATATTTGAAAGTTAAAAATATTTATAAACTATTTATATAAAAAGTATTTATGAGTTATAAATTACTAATTAATTTTTTCATTATTATTATGGTTTTTATATTAGGAAATTCTTATGCTTATTCTATTTTAACTCCTCCACTTTCAGATTTTAAAATAGAGTGTTCTAACTTTAATGAATTATACTTAAAAAATGAATTATTGAGCAATTTTAATCAAACTCAGACCATTGAGAACTATGATTTACAAGAAATAATGATTAATTCATTTTCTAATATATCAGTTATGAGTACTCTTGCTTTAACTTTTATTATATCAACATTATATGATTATGATTTATCAGTTAATAATCAAACAAATTATAATTTCACAATATATTTTTCAGAACTTTGTAATTCAAAAAAATTATCTGATTTGAATATGAACTTTTATACAGAAAATACATCTGGATTTTGGATAAGTTCACAGATATTTATTCAAGAAGAGAATTTTTATCTTAATTCAAATAATCTTGAATATCTTTTATATAGTCCCCACATAACTGAGGTTATTGGAAATAAAAATACTTTTTGTAGTTCAGGAATTATTAGGGAGTATAATTATAAATTAATTAAAAAGACTGAAAACTGGGAATTATTTAGAGGAGAATTAGTTGAAAGTTGTGCATATTATTTTATTATATATTTACCTTTATTTTTAATTATTTTCGGTCTTTCATTATTTATAGTATTTCTATATAAAAATAAAGTAAATTTTTCAAATTTCAAATAAATATCTAAAAAAATAGTTAAATTTCAGTTTTTTTACAGGATTAGAGTTTTTAGTAGTCTTAATATAAGTGTATCTATAAAAAACAATTTTCATTTAAATATATTTTACTTAATTTATTACTATTATTACTTAATATATCTATATTATTTTTCTTTACAACTCTTTAAATTATTTTTTTTATTTTTCATCTAGAATTGTGTATTCTTCTCTAATAAATCTCAGTAACACCATTGTAATTGAAATGATAATTGGTCCAATAATTAAACCTAATATTCCAAATGCAAAAATACCTCCTACAAATCCTACAAAAACTAATGGAGGAGGAGTAGTTTCTTTGTGACTCATTAAAATAGGCCTAATGAAATTGTCAATTAATGAAATTACAGTGAGTCCATAGATGAATAACAATGTTCCAGCTTCTGGTTGATTGATAATAAAATAATAAATACTCACAGGAACCCAGACCATAGGTGTTCCTAAGTATGGAACTAAACTCACAATTAAAGTTAAAAATATAATAATTAATAAATTAGGAAATCCATATATAACATCTAAAATAATATATCCAATTGCAGCTACAAATGTTTGAATTAAACCTGTTAAAAAATATCCTCTAAATAATACTTGAATATTTTTAGAAATATTTCTAAAAATCTCATCTTGTTTTTTTCTAGTTAATGGCAAATAATCATTTAATGATTCAAAAATTTCTTTTGAATAAATTAGTAAATAATACGTTACAAATAAAATAATAATTAAATTTAAAATAATTAAAGGAAGAGATTCAATAAATCCTTGAACCCATGAACCTATAAATTGAACCATTGAAACTATAAATCCTGAAATATCAAAAGATTCAAAAATTCTTGAATTTGTAACTTGAGAAAGAGCAGTTGTTAAAAATTCATTTAATAATTCAGGGTTTTCAATATATTCTCTATAATCTAAAACTAATAATCCCATTCGTAAAATAATGAAGTAAAATAAAAACATTAAAGGTAAAAAAAAACCAAGAGTTGCACAAGTTAGAGCCAGAATTGAACATAAACTCTTAGAAGGAAATCGTTGTAAAAATCCAATGTATAATGGATGTAAAAAATATGCAAGTATAACACTTAAAATTAAAACTTGTAAAATATCTGCAATTACTAAAAATGTTAAGAATAAAAATAATGCAGTGAGTCCAAGGATAAAATTTCTCTCAGCATTTTTAGTATATCGTTGTGATGACATTTTAGTTAAATATAGTATAAGTAATCTTGAGTTATTTATAAATTATCTATTTATAATTATATGTTTTTTCAAATAATTTAATTACATTATTTTTAAATTCAATTTCAACATCAACAAGTTCTTCTTCTACTTGTTTTGATGAAAGAGTGTCAATTGCTAAAATTGCAATTTTTTTACCTCTAACTTTGAGTAATTTTTGATACATTTTAACAGAATTGTGATACATATTTTTAATTTTAATATTTGAATCTGTTTTATCTGATTCTTTTTTTTTCTCTTTTAAAAATATTTCAACCGCTTTAAAGAAATGCTTTGGAAGAGTATTTAATGTGGCAGTTTTTTCTTCTTCTCTTAGAACATTGTATAAAGAATTAAATGTAATAATTGGTAATTCTAAATTCTCTGATTCCATATATAATTTAAGTTAGATATTTATTTAAACCTTTGCTAGCGTTTTTACAATTTTTTATATTATTTTACAATTTTTCTCTTAAAAAATTAAAAAAAATTAAAAAGAACTAATGTTTTATAGTAGTATGAATGTAATAAAACAACTTCCCTCTGAACTTTCAGATCAAATTGCTGCAGGAGAAGTTATTCAAAATCCAGCTTCATTAATTAAAGAATTAATTGAAAATTCAATTGATGCTCAAGCTACTTCTATTGAAATTGAACTTACAAATTCAGGATTTGAGAGTATTACTGTAAAAGATGATGGAGTTGGAATTGAAAAAATATATTTACACTTAGCACCAAAAAGGCATGCAACTTCAAAAATTTCTTCTTTTGATGATCTATATAATATTTCAACAATGGGATTTAGAGGAGAAGCACTTGCATCAATTTTTTCAGTTGCAAAAGTAGTATTAAAATCAAAACCAAAAAATCAAGAATATGCGTATCAAATTTCAACTTCTTCTATGAATGTTGAGAAAACTGCACATAATAATGGGACTTCTATTACTGTTGAAGATTTGTTTTATAATACTCCTGCAAGAAAAAAATATCTCAAAAACTCACAATTAGAATTAAAAGAAATTCTTAAAGTTATAAAGTTAATAAGTATTATTCATCCTCATCTTAAAATTTCTCTAAAAAATAATTCTAAGGAGATATTTAAAAAAACTCATTATTCAAATTTAAAAGACAATTGTTTAGAAGTTTTAGAATTAAATAGTGAAGTTGAATTATTTGATATATCTATTACATCTCCTCATTTTATTATTTCAGGTTTTATAATAAATCCAAATGATTTAAATTATGCAACTAGAAAGCATGAATATGTTTATGTAAATTCAAGACCTGTTGAGTCAAAAATTATTCATAAAGCAGTTTTAAATGGAATTGGAACAAATATTCACTTAGGAAGATTTCCTTTGTACGTATTAAATATTATAATTGATCCACAACTCATTGATGTAAATATTCATCCAGCAAAACTTGAAATTAAATTTGAACAAGAAGCATTTATTTTTGAACAAATAAGTAAAGGAATTCAACAATTATTTCAAGAACAATTACTTTTCAAAAAAGCTCAAATTTCAAGTAAGGAGAAACAAACTACATTTATTGAGAAATCTAAAAATGAATTAAGTAGTAATCTTACTAATAAATATAATAAAAATAATACTCAAAAATCATATTTTTTAAGAGATTCACAGCAGGAGTTAGAATTAGTATCATCTTCAATTCAAGAGAAAATAACTAATAATTCATACGATGAAAGAAAAAATAATATTAATGAGGCTATGAAAAATGATTCTAATGATACTCAAAATAAAGTTCGTACAAATAGTTCAATTAAAACACCTTTAATAATATCAAAAGAAACTCAAAACTTAGAAGAAGTTCAAGGTCCCTTGAGTGAATATTTTTCAAATTATAGAATTTTAGGTCAATTACATAAAACATTCATATTAGTTGAAACTCAAAGAGGGTTGATTGTAATAGACCAGCACGTTGTTGAAGAAAAATTTTATTTTGAATTGTTTAAACAATATTATAGTTCAAATAATCTACAAAAAAATCAACGAACTCAATATCAAGAACTGTTAAAACCAATTATTATTCCAATCTCAAAAGAAGAAGAGTTAGTATTTAGTGAGATACAATCAATTTTAGAGCAATTAGGATTTGGGGTTGAATTACTTAAAGAAAGAGAAATTATTGTAAGAACTCTTCCTTTTAATTTAAAAGGTAAATGTCTGGATGTATCAATTATTAAAGATGTATTAGATAGTATGAATAATTCTTCTAGTTTTGAATTAATAAAAAATTCAAAAGAATATCTACATTCTCATATTATTGAACACTTAGCAGTTCTTTCATGTAAATCTTCAATTAGAGCAGGTGATGAACTTACAATGAGCCAAATGCATGAATTAATTCATAAATTAAAAAGATTAGAAGAACCTTTTAATTGTCCTCATGGTAGGCCTATAATTGTTGAATATTCTTTTAATGATTTTGAAAAGATGTTTAAAAGAAAATAATTTTTCTACAAATTCAATCTTGTAGTGTTTTTATAACTTCTTCTAATTTTCTAAACCCTATTATTTCATTTTTTCTTAGCTCATTTTCAAGATTTCCTAATCCTTTAATTTTATATCTTGAATCAAAATTAGTATATCTACTTAATTGTTCTTTGTTCCCAATTAGCCATTTAGAATCATTTTCACATAAATAATTTGCTCTAAATAATCTTTCATTGTCCCAACTATCGTGACCATTTGGATATCCTAAAATATCAAGATAATTAGTAAATGTTGCAAGTGTATATGCTCTATCCAAAGGTTGTAAATGAGTTTGTAAAAATGAAACTTTTTCAAATTCTTGTTGTTTATTTAACTCTTCAATATTAAAATTAAAATGAGTTGAGTAGTCCCAATAATACGCTGGAGTATCTTCATCACTTAAAAATCCTCTTTCATACACTTGTGTTAATGTATGAGAAGATTCAACCATCTTCTTAAGTCTTCTATATGAATTTAAAACTGATGAAATTTCTCCCAAATCATCAGAGATTTGAATAATTCCAGGTCTATGCCCTAGTTTAAACGCATGAGTAGTTTGAAAACTTTTTTCTAATATTGAAGGGTCTTTTTGTGCTTGTTGGATTTTTTCTTTTGTATTTTGTAATAGTTCTTCAATTGAAATTTTAGAAGAAGTTTGAGTACCTTGAAATCCAATTCTTTGAATACTACAATTATTGTGTAAATAATCAAAAAGAGGTTTACAATGCTCGTACTCTTTTCTTCTAAAATCTTCAAATTTTTTATTTATTTCTTCAATTTCTTGAGGGTCGGTTATGAGTGTGAGTGTCATAGTATAATTAAGGAATACAAATATTTATATTAATTCAATATAATTAATATAATTAATATGATTTATAGAAAAGTTATAAAACAAGGAAATTCGGCATTTACAATTACTCTTCCAATTGGTTGGATTAATAACAATAATATAAAAGGAGGAGATATTGTAGCAGTTGATGTAGATAATACTTCTTTAAAAATTTCAACACAGTCAAATAGTTCAAAAAAACAAGTAGTTTGTAATGTTACTGAGTTATCAAGGCCTCAAATATTTCAAAAAGTTATTTCATTATATTTAAATGGATTTGATAGTATAGAGATTAATCATTCAAATTCTGATGTTATTTTAGATATTGAAAAAGAGTTCTCAGCAATGATTTTAGAAGAACATTCAAATACATTTAGTAGGTTTGTAGCAATTGATAATGAGAGTCAAAATTTAGAACTATTTTCTAAAATTTTATTTCATTTAAAGTACTTAGGAGAAAACTTTAATAAATTAGATTTAAAGAGTTTTCAAATTCAAGAAAAATTAATGGATAAATTAATTCTTCTTCAAATTAGAAATTATAATAAGTTTTCAAATCTAAAAAAAAAATACCAAAGTATATTACTTTGTTACATTGTTGATAGTATTGTGGATTTATTGACTGAAATTAAAATTCACATAACTAGTAAAAAATTTTCTCACGATAATTCTAATGAAAATTTGAAACTAATAGAGTTATACATTCCACTTTATGTAGACTTAATTATTAAAAATGATACTTTAACTCTTATCACTACATTAAGAGAATTTAGAAACTCAATTAATTGTAATTCATTTGAAGATGGAATTTTATTTTCTCTTGCAGATTTAATGTATAATTTTATAGGATTTTTAGAAAAATAATTGTATTTTAAATATTATCCTTTTAATTTAAATAAATTGAGAAAATCAATATAAAATTAAGTTTAATTTAAATTTAAACTCTATTTTTTTCTTTATAATTATCAGCTTCTTCTTTCATATGGGCAGCTGCTTTAAATTGTCTTGAAATCTTTGAAGTTCTAGCCACTTTTTGAAGTTGTCCAGCTCTTCCTAATCTTGCAACTCTAAACCATTTTAAAACTGCTAATTGACTAGCTGTTCTAGGATCAATATTTGTTAAAAATAATGCAATTAATTCAAACGGAATTGTTGCTAAAATATCTAACCATGCATCGTGGAAAAAACTTTTCCAAGTATCATGTCTTTGTTTAATTCTAATTAAATCTAATGTGAAGATTACTAGAACAACTACACTAAACCATAAATATACTTGTGTAAGTCCACTTACGATTTGAAATATTTCTAATATTAGAAATATTGTTACAATAAATACGGATAGAAATACTAAAAAATCTAGTACTCTATCATACATTGTTTTTTCTTCAATGAAATATTCTTCCATATATAATTCATATAAAAATAATTTATAAATATTTTATTAACTCCTCCGCAGAGACTATATTGAATTGAACAAAATATGTTTATTTTTCAATATTGTATATTAAATGCATCATTTCAATATATAGAGCAAGTGACCATGTTTGTGCTACACACCCTCTTGTTTGCATATGACTTGCTGAACTTACTTCTGCAATATGTCCAAATGCTCCTTTAAATAATAATTGTTTTGTAAGAGAAGTTGAAATCTTAGTAATTTCCTCTTTAAACTCATCACTATTGCAATGGTACAAACACATAGCACAAATTGCATTCATAAAATACCACGAATCTCCTTGATGGTAACTAATATCATCTCCTCCGGTGTAATTTTGTTGAAACCTTGTATCATATTTTGATAGGGAAGAGATTCCTCCCCAGTTTAAATATAAATGGGTGAGTGTTTTTCTAAATATTATTTTCCATTCTTCTTGAGTACACAAATCTGGATAATTATAATATGCTAAAAATGTATCACAAGTAATTGTTTGAGTATTAGGTTCATCAACTAAGAGATTATTTTGTAAATATACTGCCCTAATGTGAAGTTTAAAATCATTTTCAAAATCTAAAAACTCTTCACATTTAGTAGTGTAGCCTAATATCTTTGAGAGAATTGCAAGAGTTGAAATTGTATTTAACATTGATACTTGAAGAGCAACTGGTGATTTAACCCAATCAATTGTATCTCTCCACCATTCTGCTTTTTCAACTTCTAATAATTCTTTATCAGAATTCCATCTTGTTTTCATAACTCCATTAAAGACTTTGAGTAAACTTTCATAAAATAATTCAATAGTTCCATTATAAAGTAAGTCCTCAAGCCCTTTTTCTTTTTCAATATAAAAAATATAATCTTCAATTCTCTTTGAGAGTAAAAGAGGAGCATCTATACTATTTAGAGATCCTTCTTGATGAAGAAGTCTTGGAAACTCTCCTTCATCATTAATTATATTACAAAGTTCAACGAGTTTTTCTTCAACAAGTTTAATTTCACCAATTTCTAAAAATGCACGCAAAGAAAATACTTCATCTCTACTCCATTCTTGAAAAAACCAAGGATATCCTGCAATAATTGAAGGATGAGGGAGTTTAGAGTCTTTAATTACAAAATCAAAAATTTTTCTTTTAGCAATATCATATCCTAGCTGAGTTTGCATACTTAGAGGAATTACTGATGTTGATTTACCAAAACTCTCTTCATCAATTCCTTTTTCAACTTCTTCAATAATATGTTCAAAATTATCCATAATAATTAATTGTTCAAAAACTTCTTCTTTTGAAGTTGAATATCCTACATGTATTTTTTTATGCGTATTTTGAATATCAATTTGAAGAGCTCTAAATATAAACTCTTTTGAATCAAGTCCTCTTAGAGCATCATAAAAATATTCTTTTTCAATCCATTGATTTAATTCTTCATATACTAAATTTTGAGTTTTAATTCCAATATATACTTTTAAATCCTCTTTTTTACTCTCTTCATTAGTTTTAGTAAATTCGATAAATAAAATTCCTTCTTCTAGATATATTTTATACTCTTTACCAAATTTAGAAAAATCTGCAAATCTTCTTATGTCTAAATCAAGAGTAATTTTTGAATCTATATTACTCTCAAAAATAAATCCACCATTTGGTGAAATTGTAATTTTTTCAAATCCAATAATTGAATCATCATTTTCATAATAGGGAGATGAAAATTCTTTTGTAATTGAGTATTCTTGAACTTCAACATTTTTAGTTTTATATTCAAGAGTTCCAAACCAATCAATTATTTTAATTAATTCATGATTTAAATTATCTCTTTTAAAAAAACCAAATGATTTACAACTACTATGCTCAAGAGATTGAACAATACAATCCCCTTTTTGATTAGTAAGAACATAAGAGAATAAATCATCAGATTCTTTTTGCGTAAATGAAACAACTTGTTTTGCAATTTTGTACCTAATATCCATATTTTCTTTTAAATATCTCAGTATAAAATATTATATAACTATTTCAAAGGAGATAAAATAAATAATTGAAGAGAGATAATTTAACTAAAACTAAAACTTAAAAAATATAACTAATTATAGATAAACAAAACAAATAAAAAGTTAATTTTTAATTTTCTGCTATTATTGTATCATACATTATTTTATCAATTGCTTTTGCAAAATCAACAGCTGTGGAGTTTGCATTAATTAAAATACAATTAGGAAATTCTTCAGGAATTACAACTCCAATTTCACTAGCATTATAATTATAAATAATTACAGCTTGGTTTTCATTTGAGAGTTCACAATTAGTAGTATTATTAATTGTAATAAAATTATGTTCATTGAGTCTAATTCCTTGAATATGTCTTAAGTATGCTGCAAATTTACCACTCGTTTTAATTAAAAGAGCATTTTCAGTTCTATTTTCTAAAATATCAGGAGTTGCAAGCATAATATTAAAATTTGTTTCAAACCAATCATTTGTAATATCTTGTCTAAAATTAAATCCTTCAAGAGTAGATAAATCAAAAGCGAATTCTACATTTGCCTGCCCACCTCTGTATGCTTGTGCAGAATAGATAAATCCTTCATCTTCAATTCCCATTTCTTTATACACATTAAAAAGAGGATCTTGTTGTCTATCATCAAAATACTCAAAAGCAAAATATACTGCAACAAAGAAGAGTAATGTTGCTCCAAATATAATTACATATTCCCAAATTCCATCTTTTTCTTCTTCTTTATTTTTATCTCTTGCTTTAATAGTTTTAATTTCTCTTTGAGTTTTATTAGAACTATTAGTTTTATTAAGAGATTTTTGAGGTTCTTGAGTTTGTTTATTTATTTTATCTTTTAAAACCATCTTATAATGTATTAAGAAGTTCTAATTTTTAAATATACTTATTATTAAATCTGAAAATTATTAAAAGAAATATTGTAAAATGGATACTGTTATATTATATTTATTGATTAAATAATAAAATTTCAATTTGTTCAGGGTTCATTTTCAACTCTTTTACTTTTTTAGAAGGTCCAATTACTGTAATTCCTACTTCATATTTTAATAAAAATGTAGCAAGTTTAAACCTAAGTCTATCAAAAAATGAAGAATTGTGTTTAACATTTAAAAAAGCAATATCAATTCCACTAAACGTTTCATTAACATGCTTTAAACTTTTAGAAGTAAGAGCTAATTCTTCTTCATTTGTAAGCCTTCCTTCAAGAATTACTAAACTTCCATCTTTTACCATTTTATAGATTTTATCAATTTTTTTAGTTGAATCCATAGAGGAAATAATTGAATTTGAAATAATTTTAACGTCCATTTTTAATTAATTTAATTGCTTAAATACCTCCTTATATAATTCCTCAAGATTCTCACCAGTCACAGCACTTACACCTACAAGAGGATAATCTGGAAATACTAGTTTTATTTTATCTACACTTGCATTTTTCAAATCAATTTTATTTGCAACAATAATTATTTTTTTATCTTTTGCAACTAAATTACCAATAAGAGTAATATTTACTTGTGAATAAGGATTTATAGTTGCATCAAGCACAACTAATACGCAATCAACTTTTTCAACCCATCTAATACTTTCGATTACTCCTTGTGTAGCTTCTCTTGCTCTCTCTTTTGCATCTTGTTTTTTCATTCCTTTTTTCACAAAATCTTCAAAATCAATTTTAGTAGCAATACCTGGAGTATCTACAAGAGCAAAGTTAATTTTTTTAGAACCTCGCTCAAGAGTTAATTCTTCAACTTTTTGAACACTTCTGGTTTCATGTTCAACTTCTGAAGTTGAAAATGTAGTCTTTGCATCTTCTCCTAAAATATCTTTAATAATCGTATTTGCAAGAGTTGATTTTCCAGCATTAGGAGGCCCATATAATCCTAATGAGAATTCTTTTTTTTTCTTAAAAAAATTAAGAAATGAGAAAAATAGTTTTTTCATTGTTTAATCACCAATATATAAATAATGAATAATATATTTTATAAATTTTTAGTACTACAATTTTTAAAACAATTCTCTAATTTTCAAATACATTTTTTCATGTCCTTTACTATTTGGATGTAATCCATCTTCTAAATCATCTTTATGTAACACATTAAACATTGACACAAATTCAAGATTATGTCCTTGTGCTATCTCTTCAAGAGCAGAATTATACAATTCTGCATTTTTTTGATAAATGTACATATCTTCAAATTCATAATATGGAGTTGTTTTATTCTCATTTACAGGTGTGAGTCCAATTAATATAATTCTATTTGAAAGTTTTTGTGCTTGTTTGATGAGTAGTTTTATATTTTGTTTGAATTCTTCAAGAGGAATTCCTAAATTAAATTTAGTTGATGTATCTTGAGCATCATTTATACCAATTGCAAAAATAACTATGTGTTCATCATTACCTTTGTAAAATCGTGCTTGATTCTCAATTTCAAATCTTTTGAGAAGGTTTTGTGTATTATCTCCTGAAATTCCACAATTATAAACTGAAAAACTTATCTCTTTTTTACTCTCTAAATCGATTTTAAGTCTATGTACCCATCCTCCTTTTAAGTCACTTGAACCCCATGTAATAGAATCTCCAAAAATAATAATTCTTGATTGTTTCATATTAATTTTAGGAAAGAGGAGTATTTAAAAGTTTAGAAAACAAAATTCAGATTGATAGAATAACAAAAAAGTAAAAAAATTAATTATAACTCCTCTTCCACTTCTTCTTCATTAGCAATTTTCTCAACTCTTTGCACTAAATCACCAGGTGAGAGATTTACAACTTTAACTCCTTTAGTATTTCTTCCAATAATTGAGACATCACTCACATATGTTCTAATAATTTTACCCTCTTTTGTCATCAATAATACTTCATCATCTTCTCTTACAGCTTTTAGAGTTACAACATTCCCATTTCTCTCATCAGCTTTAATATCAATTACACCTCTTCCAGCTCTTTTAATAGTTGGATACTCACTAATTAAAGTTCTCTTACCATATCCATTCTCACACACTGTAAGAAGAGTAGTTCCAGCTTGTGCAAGTTCCATTCCAACAACTATTTCATCATTTCTTAAGTTCATAGCTTTAACTCCTCTTGCAGTTCTTCCTAATACTGATAAATCATCTTGTTTAAACCTAATTGCAAGTCCAACGTTACTCTCAATAATTACATCTTCATGTCCTTGTGAATACATTACAGCAAGAACACTGTCTCCCTCATCAAGTCCAATAGCTCTAATTCCACCAGCTCTTGGTTTTGAGAAATTAGCAACCTCAGTTTTTTTGATAATTCCTTTTTTAGTTAAGAAAATTAAATATCCTTCGTTTAAATTTGAAATATTAATTACATTTGAAATTTTTCTACCTCTTAAATCAATATAATTAACAATAGGCCTTCCTTTTGAAATTCCAGTTGCAGTTGGAACTTCATATGCTTTCATCCAATTCACAACTCCATCACTTGTAAAAATTAAAAGAGTATCTTTAGAATTAGATACAAATAAATCACGAACAGTATCTTCTGCTTTTATGTGTGCATTATTTCCTTTTCCTCCTCTTTTTTGTGCTCTATATGAATCAAGTGGAACTTTTTTAATATAATCATTTTGAGTAATCATTACAACAAAGTCTTCATCTTGAATTAAATCTTCAATATTCATATCTCCAATATCTGAAATTAATTTAGTTTTTCTCTCATCTCCAAATTTTTCCATAATTTCAATACTTTCTTGTTTGATGATTTCATACTGTCTAATATCTTTATTTAAAATATCTTCTAAATCCTTAATAGTTTCAAGGGTTTGATTATATTCATCTCTAATTTTACCCATTTCAAGACCTGTTAATTTTTGAAGTCTCATATCTAAAATAGCTTGTGCTTGAATTTCACTAAATCCAAATTCACTTACCAAACCTTCTTTAGCTTCAGGTCCTGATTTAGAACCTTTAATTAGTGCAATTACTCTATCAATATTATCAAGTGCTTTTGTAAGTCCTTCTAAAATATGTAATCTCTCTTGTGCTTTTCTTAAATCAAATTGAGTTCTTTTAATAATTACATCTTTTCTAAATGCAATAAAGTGTCTTAAATAGGAACCTAGATTTAAAATTTGGGGAACACCATCTACAATTGCAAGCATTTTTGTATTAAAATTTGTTTGAAGAGTTGTAAATTTATATAATTGATTTAAAATAACATTAGGGTCAGCTTCTCTTTTAATTTCAATAACAACTCTTACTCCTCTTTTATTACTCTCATCACGAATATCAGAAATATCTTTTAATTTACCTACCTTTACAAGTTCAACAATATTATTAATTAAATTTAATTTATTTACTTGATATGGAATTTCTTCTAAAATAATTGCACTTTTCCCTCTTTCTTTTTCTTCAATTGAACATACTGCTTTTTGAGTAATTGCACCTTCTCCTGTAATTAAGTAATCTTGAATTCCTTTATTTTTTAAAATAGTAGCACCAGTTGGAAAATCAGGTCCTTTTACAAATCCTTGTCTTACTAGCTCTTCTGTTGAAACTTGAGGATTATCAATTACATAAATTAAAGCTTGAGTTAATTCTCTTAAATTATGAGGAGGAATATTTGTAGCCATACCAACAGCAATCCCAGATGAACCATTTAGAAGTAAGTTAGGAAATTTAGCAGGCAATACTGCAGGTTCTTGAAGAGTATCATCAAAATTATTCTTCCAAGCAACAGTTTCTTTGTCAATATCTTCTAAAAATTTTTCAGAAAGCTTAGACATCCTAGCTTCAGTATAACGCATAGCAGCAGGATTATCTCCATCTACACTTCCAAAATTACCTTGTCCATCTACAAGTAAGTATCTCACAGACCAATATTGAGCAAGTCTTACCATAGCATCATAAATTGAAGTATCACCATGGGGGTGATACTTACCCATAACTTCTCCTACAATTCTTGCTGATTTTTTATATGCTTTATTAGAATAATTTCCAAGTTCTTTCATTGAATAAATGATTCTTCTATGAACTGGTTTTAGACCATCTTTTGCCTCAGGAAGAGCACGTCCAACAATAACACTCATAGCATATGAAAGGTATGCTTTTTTCATCTCATCTTCAATAAAAACGTCCTTAGTTCTCAAATTACTTTCATTCATACTTAATTGAACTCTTTACCATTGTTAAGATTTTTGTTACTACTTGAGTTTAAATTTTAATAAATTATCAAAATATTTATATACATTTAAATTTATATATAAATTATGGAATTTAGATTTGATAGAAAAACTGGATTATATATAGGAGATTTGGAGAGAATGAGTCCTGCTCAAAAAAGAGAACTTTCTCAAATCATAAATTTTTGGTCTAAAGAAGAAATAGTTCATGATACCAAGACTTTACCACATTATATGCCAAGAGATAATTCAAAACGTAGTTTGCCACATCTAATAACTTTATGTTATTATGATGGATATATAAATCCTGTTAAAGAGATGGAGAGAATTGGTAATATTTCATATATTGAAGATATGATGCCACAAGTTCCACTCTTTAATTATTATATTGGATTTATTCCACTTAGAAGCGGAACTTTTGGTTTATTAGAATCTATAGATCCTTTAAGAAAAAGACACGTTCCTTCAAACGTATTGCCTTTAGTTTATAGAAAAATTGGAGAAAGTGAGATTTAATTTTTAAAAATTATCAAAATATTTATAAGGAGATATTTATGTCTATATTTATTAAAGATATGTCTACGTTGGTGTAACCTGGTTAGCACAGAAGGTTGTGGTCCTTCTAGTACGGGTTCAAATCCCGTGCGTGGACCTTTTTTTAATATAATAGTCTAGTTGTTTATTCTATTCTTTGCCAAGATCGCATAACCCGGTATTGCGCCACCCTGGAAAGGTGGTCCCGTTTGGGATTGTGGGTTCAAATCCCACTCTTGGCGTTCAATTATAAATTTGGATTTTCTATGTTACATTTCTAGGATTTGAGCTTTAGTTCCTTTGGTGCAAAAAATCTTTGATTTTTCCGCACAAATCCCACTCTTGGCGTTCAATTATAAATTTGGATTTTCTATGTTACAT
>JAIUMM010000007.1 GCA_022565615.1 Nanobdellota archaeon
AAAGTATTGCAAAGGCTTTGAGTTCAATTCATTCAATTCATTGGAATTCACAAAAAGAAGAAGTATTTGTACATGGAGATTTTCACCCTGAAAATATTTTAATTGAGAACAAAAAGGAGGAGGATGTAGTTATTATTGATTCTCCTTCTTCTGTAAAGGAGGATTTGAAGTATAGAGATCTTGCTATGTTTATGTATCATTTAAATTTTAAAATACCATATAAGTATAAATCTCTAAGGGCGTATTTAGTTGCACATGAATATTTAGAGTATTTTATGCGTGAGTATTGTAGATATTTTAAAGAAGAGTTAGATTTAAAGGAGTTGAATAGATACAGAATTTGGACAAAGAAGAATCATATAAGAATTTTGAAAAAAACTAAAATGAATTGGTTTTTGAAGAGAATTTTAATTATGCATTTGAAGTGGAGGATTTTTGTAGTGAAAAGCAAATCTTTTTAAAATCTATTTTTATTTATATTTTATGAAAGAGTTAGCAATTACAATTGTTAAAAAATTTTTGATTTTCATTGAGAAGCAAAAAGCAAAGCAGGAGTTTAAACATAAGCAGATTAGTTCAATTGAATTTCAATTGAAAAATGATTATTTAAAAGAAGTTAGACCATATTCTTCAATTAATTTTTATCAGAGTTATCCACCTTTAAGAATTAGAGGAGCAAGACCTACATTGAGTAGGTTTCAAATTTATGATTTAGAAAAACATCTAAAATCTGATATAAATATTTTAGATATTGGAGGAAATACTGGATTTTTTTCTCTTTTTGTATCTTCAAAAGTTAATAGTATTGATGTATTAGAAATTGAAGAACCATTTGCAAGAATTGGAAAAAAGTTAGCAAGATATGAGAAGATTGAAAATGTTCAATTTATTAATAAAGATTTTAAGAAATTCAACCCTTCTAAAAAATATGACTTAATTTTCAGTTTTGCAGTTCATGGACACACAAAAATGAAATTTAAAGATTATATTGAAAAAGTATTTTCTCTGCTTTCAAAAGATGGGAAAGTTCTTATTGAATCTCATCCTATCATGTTTACTGCTAATGAGAATTTACTTAAAGAAGAGTTAGAGAGATTAGATTTTGTAAAAATTATTTCATCTGGGAAATTAGATGATGATGGAAGATTGAGAACATTTTTTTATATTACTAGAAAATGATTGATAAAAATCCTCGTTTAAAGACTAAAGAAGATATTGTAATTAAAGATTTTTCTAAAGGGAAGAGGAGATTTAAAAAAGCCAGATTTGAAAAAGAGAAAAGTGTGTATGAGCAATTAGAAGAGACTCCTGTAAATACTCCTGAAATTGTTGAAGTTGATGAGGAGAATTTAGTGTTAGAGATTGAAAAGATAGCCAATAAAGATAAAAATAGAGAGGATGAATTTAAAGTTGTGGAGGAGTTGGTAAAATTTCAATTTAGTGGAATTGAGCCAAAAAATTCTCTAATACTTAATATAATTGATTATCCATCTATAAGATATATTGCAAATGCAACTTCTTCAATTCATAAATTAGGATTTAAATTATATTGTAAAGTAATGTGGGAGTTAATAGATTATCATTTGAATTATCCTAAATTAAAAAAACCAATTGTTATACATAACGATTTTCATAGAAATAATTCTTTAAAGAGGAAAAATAATAATATAGCAATTATTGATGTTGAGAGTTGTATTAAAAGTAGGAGATGGGTCTTTAGAGATATTGTACATTTTAGTTATAATAAACAGTCAAATTCATTTGATGAAGAATTAATTAATTATTATATCTCTTTATGTCCAAAAACACTTAGAAGATTCTCCAAAAAACAAATAGAAAAAGAGAAGAAGATGGGGAGGATATTTCATAAATTGTTAAGATTATATTATAACCATATTATAACCATATAATATATCAAAATACATTTTAAAATAGATAGTAATATAAATAATTGATTTTTTTAAATAAAGTAGAATGTATAGCAAATTAGTTTTAAATTTATTTTGGGAATTAGAGAAAGAAAATATAGATTTTTGTATATTTAAAAGTTTAGAAAGACTTGACAAAGATTTATCAGGAGATGGAGAAGACATAGATATTTTATTTAATAAAAAAGATTTGAAAAAATTAGAACCAATTCTTAGAAAAAATAATTTTAAAAAAGTTTTATGGCCAAGGAATTATAATGGAATTTTCATGTATGTAGGGTATGATTTTGACAAAAATAAAACTTTTTCCCTTCATTTTCACTATAAACTAAGATTTGGGCCAAGTAGATATATATTAGGTAAAAAGATAAAACTTAAAGAATATCGGTGGAATTTTGAAAAACTTATATTGAAAAATAAAATAACTAAAAATGAAATTAATATAATCTCTGAAAAAGATGAATTTTTATTTTTAATTGCTAGATTGTTATTAAAAAATTCATTTGATGAAGATGATACTAATAGATGTGAATATTTAAGAAAAAATCTAAGAATTACAGATTTTCCAAAAAAAGATTTCATAATTCCAATGGAAGAACTTTTATTAAAAAAATTGAATAAAAGGCAAGTTAAAATTTACCAAGTTAAATATTTAAAAAAATTAAAATCTTTTTTATTAAGAAGTTCTAAACTTAGAAGAGAAAAAATATTAAATCAATTTTTTGAGATTTTGAATTATTTCTTATATTCAATAAGGCTAATATTTGGACTTAATAAAAAAATAAAATGATAATCTTTTTAAACATTAGGAAATAGTATTATTTAATGAATTATTTTGATGAAACAAGACTTGATGTTATTATTAAATATTTGTATGTTAAAGCATATGTTGAAAACAATAATTATCAATATTATAAAAATCTCTACATAAATAGTATTAAATTAATCAATGGAGGAATTGAAGATGATAAAAGTTCAGTTGATAATTTTTTAGAAAAATTTAATACTTTAATTGATTCAATTCAAAAAAAAGGCTTTGATAAAAATTTCCCAATTCCTGTTGGAGAGAACAATATAATATTAAATGGAGCTCATAGACTTGCAGTTTGTATGTATTTTAATATTGAGCCTAAAATAGAAAATAAAAAAGAAATTTCAAAATGTAATTATGATTTAGATTTTTTTAAAAAAGGAGGAATAAAAGAAAAGGATATATTTAAATTAATTAATACTTATTCAAAATTTAAACAACAATTAAATATATTTATTTTATGGGAACCTTCAAAAAAATATTGGAATAAAATAAAAACTGATATATCTAAAGAGTATCAAATTATATTTGATTATACTTTTAAACTTGATAAAAAATCAATGAGAAATCTAATTAGGGAGATGTATGTTTTTGAATATAATTTTGAAAATTCTAATTATATTGATTTGAAAATAAAAAATTTAGAGCATTTTTCGAGAAATCAATATTTCTATGTAATAATAACCAAAAGTAAAAAAGAAAAAGAATTTGATAGAGGTGGCAAAATAGCATTAGAAGATTTGATAAACTTGAAAGAAAAGATTAGAGATAAGATGAATAAAATATTACCTAAAGAATTATTTATAACTCTACATACTAATGATAATTTATCTCATTCTCAATATTTAATTAATTTAATATTTAATGACAATAATTTAAAGTACTTGAATTTAAGGAGCAAAAAATTTGTAAACAAACTAGATAAGAAATTATTACAATTTCAAAAAATTTTAAATCTAAAAGATATTTCAAAACAAGAAATTTGTATTGTTGAGGATTCAGTTTTAGAATTATGTGGTATTAGAGAGAGTAAGGATTTAGATATAATTTCCAAAACTTCTTTGAATTTTGAATATAATGATGAATTTATTGAAACTCATAAAAGAGATATTAATATTGAAAAAACAAAAATTTCAGATGATGAAATTATTTACAATCACGATTATCATTTTTATTATAAAGGATTTAAATTTATGAATTTAGAACTAATAAAATTAAGAAAAGATAAGCATAATAAAAAAGAAGCATTTGATATAAAATTAATTGATAATTTTTTAAAACAAAAACAACATAATAAAATTAATTATTTAGAAGAAATTAACTTTAAAATAAGAGTATTTATATTTTCAATTTACTGGAAAATTGTTAAAATATCAATTAAGTATTTAAGTGAATCTCAAAAAAATTTTATTAAAAAAATATTAAAATTTTTAAGAATTAAGTTTTAATTCTCCCAAAAATACTTAAAGAGGATTCTCCCAAATACTGATATGGATTATAAACTTAGACTTAAACTTGGGTATTTAATGAAAAAACTTAGAACATATAAAATTCTCACTCCTCTTTTTATGGTATATGATTTTAACCCAATTATAAGATTTAAATTATTATTTAATGAAATTACATACTATGACCCTTTTGATAATACACTAAAATCAATGAAAAAAGAACTCTCAAAACCTAAAAAGAA
Source organism: Nanobdellota archaeon (assembly GCA_022565615.1). Taxonomy (GTDB): domain Archaea; phylum Nanobdellota; class Nanobdellia; order Woesearchaeales; family UBA583; genus UBA583. The sequence continues at coordinate 4,430 of JAIUMM010000007.1, forward strand.
AGGAATTAGTGGATTTATGAGATTAAGAAATGAAGAAGATTATCTTGAAAGTGTAGTTGAGAGTTGTATTAACTATATAGATGAATTAATTATTGTATATAATGATTGTACAGATTCAACTCCTAAAATAATTAAACAATTAGAAAAAAAATATCCAACTAAAATTAAAAGTTTTGAGTATAAACCTTTAGTGTATCCTCAAGGCTCAGAAGAATATAAAAAACTTCCTTATAACTCAAAACATAGTTTAGTAAATTATTATAATTTCTCACTTGCACAAGTATCATACAATTACGCAGTAAAAATAGATGGGGATGATTTTTTAATTCCACAACTTCTTAAAAAAAAAGTTGAATATATCAAACAAAAACAACCAAATAAATATTTAGTATTTGCAGGAATTAATTTATGGTCACATGAAAAAAAAATATATGTACAAGGTTCAGATGCATTCGCAGGGGGACTTGATAGAGGCTTTTTTCCAATAAAACCTCACATGCATCATTTCAAAGGAGAAAATTATGAAGTTTTTTTTCCAGGACTTCATTATAAAAGTTTAGGATTATTATATTTCCATTTAAAAGGTATGAAACAAGACAGAGGACTTGCAAACTATAAATTTAAAAATTCAAAAAATGAATTTTGGGAGTATGTTATGGAAAACCAAATTAAAGAAGATGTCAAAAAATTACAATTAACTCCATTTAATACATTTAAAAAAGAACAAAAAATTCCAAATTATGTTCCAAATCCAGATTCTTTAAATATTCCAATTTATAAATAAAAAAAGTTTACTTTCTCCTTCTCTCCAATAGATTAAATAACCACAATATTAAGGAGGTGGGAATTAACAACAACATCCTCTCCAATATCATCCGAACCTCACCACGAACACCAAATCTCATTCTATACTGCTTCTTTGCATGCTTCTTAACTAATAACGTAGTTCTCAAACTCTTCTTAGTCATCAAAGATTTCACTTGATTGTCATGTATTCTATACTTCAATAATGGCTCATGAATAATACTAAACTTAGCACCATAATTGTAAAACCTCAACCACAAATCATAATCCTCAGCAGAATTAAATTCATAAGAATACACACCCAAACTTGTAATCAAACTCTTTTTAAACATCACACTAGGATGTGCAAGAGGACTCTTAATTCTAATTACAGAGCCAATATCATCACTATATTTACGAGAACCCAAACTCTTACCAGAACTATCTATAAAAATAATATCACTTCCAACAACATCATACCCACTATCTAATATTTTAACTTGCTTCTCAAAACGAAGCTTTGAACTAATATCATCACTATCCATACGAGCAATATACTCTCCTGTAGCGTGAGAGAGACCATGATTTAGAGTACCACTCACACCCAAATTCTTCTCATTTCTAAAAACTTTAATTCTAGAATCAGAAAAAGAATCAATTACAGACAACGAATCATCACTAGAACAATCATCTACAATAATTAATTCAAAATCAGCAAATGACTGCTCCAAGATAGAAGAAATAGCCTCTTTTAAATATTTTGAGCCATTATAATTTGGCATAACCACAGATACTCTAACCATTCTACTAATTTTAAAACTTAAGAGTTTAAAAAAGTTACTTATAAGTCAAAAGAATTCTTAGACATAATTCTTTTAAGTTTATCAATTACTTCTTGTTGGTCATTCTTTTTAGAAACATCCAAAAAAGTAATTATTTCATTCTCCTCAAATACAATTATAGTATTATTACTTTTTACAAAATAAAATCTAAATGATTTATATTTAAGTTCTTTTAATTGATATTTCTTTGAATTAAAAAGAATTTTTCCTTTTTGGGGATTTTGTTCTAATGTTTTTAGAAATTCAAAAACTTCAATAGATTCTTTTTTAAAAATTTTGTAGATTTTTTTAATTAAGTTAGAATCAATTTTAACTATTGCCATTTTTTCTTAGCATCTAAAATTGCTTCATCAATAGATATAGTATCAACATCTTCAAGATATTTTTCAATCTTTAAATCTATATAATCTAAAATAATAGAGTCTAGAAGTGTAGAAATATCTTTATCCTCTTTAACAATCATTTTAAGTGCATTATATGAAGAAGACGAAATATCTATAGTTGTGGATGTCATACAACATGTAATATTTAGAAATATTTAAACTTTTGTATTAATCATTAAACGACTGCTCCAATATAGAAATATTTAGCACCATTACACTCACGCATAACCACAGACACTCTAACCATTTTTATTTCATAACCTCCCAATATCCTCCTTTATCAGGTCCTACTCTTTTTATAATACCTTCTTTTTTTAATTTTTGTAAATTATATTCAACTCCTCTTCTAGTTAAATTAGTTATTCTTTCTAAACCTTTTTGCGTTATATAAGGATTTTTTTTAATTCCTTCAAGAATTTTCTCCACAGTTTTCTCCACAGTTTTCTCCACAGTTTTCTCCACAGTTTTCTTAGAACTTTCAAAGACATTTTGAGAATTAGAGTATATAGTTGTAAAAAAGTAATCATTATAGTCAAATTCTACTGTATTTCCATTTAACTTAGAATAATCTCTAATTCTTTGAATTCCAGTACCCGCTTTTTCCATAAAATGAGTTTTTGAAATTAAATCAGCAATTAATCTATTTCTAGGAACGCTCATAGTTCCAAATTTTTCTTTTGAAAACATCAAACTCCCTGGATTATTTATTATAATTCTATTTTTTAACTTTTCAACTGCAACATCAACCATCTCATTAAAATAATCTCTATGAATTACAGCATTAACAATAGCTTCTCTATAAACTTCTAAAGAATATTCAGGGTACTCCTCTCTTTTAATCCCCTTAATTTCAAAACGAACTGGCACTCTATCTCGTAAATACTCAACAGCAAATTCAATATTTCCAACAATTCCTTTATCAACCTCTTTTTTATCTAAAATATCAACTCTATTACTATCACTAAAATGAATACAACGAATCTTTGAACTCTTAAAGTACTTGTAAGGTTCTTTTGCAAACATTAATACACCTGCATTTGTAAATCCATCGTCATTTAACACTTGTAAATTTGTTAAAATCTCCTCTCTTTTCAAATTATTTGAAATACCCGCAAGTTTTAAATAATACAAAAATTTATCATCATCAAAATCTTCCCATTTAAACTTTTCACAAATTTGCTCATCAAATCTCAAATTTCCAGATTTAATAGATAATTTTAAAATTTCATCCCTTTTGAGTTTTTGAGAATTAGCACCAATTCTTAAAAAAAACCCTTCTCTACATGAATATGGCTTATTCATACCTTCTTTTACATCAACAATAAGAATATTTTCAAACTCTACAATATCAATTACAATAGAAGGATCACATCCTCTTGCAGAATCAATTAACTGGGATTTTAATCTATTAGTATGTTCAATACCTTTAATTTCTCCATTATCAGTAATTCCATAAAAAATTTTACCACCGCAAGCATTTGAAAAAGCAACCAACTCCTTTGAAAATGTCTTATCAAAACCCTCTTTAAATTCAACAAATTGACCTTCTCCTTTTCTTAAAATAATATCTAATTCATCTCTATTCATTTATCAACTAAAATTTATAATAATATCAAAAATTAATACTTTAAATAATTTATTCTTACCTAAGAATTTACAAATCATCAATTTCTTCATAAGACATGACTTTAACATCATTACTTGCAATTTGTTTATCAGAAGTAGCAATTTCTCTAAGTAATTCTTCCTAATCTTGTAAAATTTCAATAGTACTCAGAGTAGATTCAAGATTACTTATCTCCTCTAAAAAGTCTTCATATAATTGATTAGAAATTTCAAGTTTTATCATACAAACATTAATGTTTAGAGATGACTTAAAAATTTTATGAAGATTACATTTTAGAATTAGAAACATTTCTAAAATAAAATACATAAGACTCTTTTTTACTTAACATTAAAAGGAAAAAATGTCTTTTTCAAATCTTGCCTTGCAAAAGATAAAAGTTTAAAATCTCCTTCATACATTTTAGAAATTTTCTCAATATTTTTAAAATCAGAACTTTTTAAAGAAGTCTTATATTTTAATTTATACCCAATAAGTTTTTTATTATCTTCAATAATAAAGTCAATCTCACTTCCTTTTTTATCTTGCCAGTATGAAATTTTATTATATTTGTATAGTAATTGAAGTAATAAAAAAGACTCTAGTAAACTCCCTTTATCTTGTCTTAAATGAACACCATTAAAATTTTTTTGAAAATGATTACAAACACCTGAGTCAATAAAGTACACTTTAAACATTTTAACTAACTCCTTACTCTTATTAGTAAAGTATGGCCTTACAATTTTAATAACAAATGTTTCTTCTAAAATTTCTAAATATTTAAGTACCATATGTTGAGATATCTTCAATTGCTCAGAAACATCAAGAACATTTAATTTACCACCATTATTAATTGCAATATATTCAATTAATCGTTTTACTCCTACAATTTCTTCAACTTGAAGATAATCCCTTAATTCTCTTTTAATAAATAAATCAAAAATAGACTCTAAATATCTCACTTTCTCAGCTTTTTCTTGCAGAGTAACTTCAATATATCCTCCATAAATTAGATATTCCTCAAATAACTCTATAAAGTTAGAATTTAGATGTGAAAACTCTAATTCTAAAGATTTATATTTATTAAATACATTAATATCAAAATTCTTTAATCTTAGAAATTCCTCAAAACTTAAAGAATATAAATGATGAACAAACTTTCTACCAGCTAAACTCTCTTGAATAGAATTTAATATTGCAAGAGAAGAAGAGCCTGAAGCGTATATTTTTATATTTTGATGATTATCATATATATTTTTAAAAATCTTACTCATAGTAGAATATCTTTGAAATTCATCTAAAAAAACATAGAAATTTTTAGAACTATTTTCTTCATATCCTTGTAATTTTAAATAAGAAATACAATTAGAGTATGTATTCACTTTTTCAAAATTTTCAAGAACATCTAAGTCTAAATACACTCCTTTTAATTCATGAGCCAATTGTTTTAAAATAGTAGTTTTACCCACTTGCCTAGGTCCAATTATTATTGAAACTTTTTTAGAATCTTTTTCCCTAAGTAACGTAAAATACAAATCTCTTTTAAAATCCATATATTATATATGAAGTACTATTTTAAAAACTTTTCCAAAATAGTTCGAACTATTTTAGACAGCATTTGAAAATAGTTCTTTTTTTACTTCCTCTTATGCCACTTATAAGCACTTGAAATAATATCTTCAATAGAGTATGTAATTTTAAACCCAAGTTCATTAGAAATTTTCTGTGAACTTGCAACCAAACGAGCAGGATCACCCTTACGCCTATCACTTACAATAACTTTAAAATTAACACCACTTATTTTTTTACACAACTCAATAATCTCCTTAACACTATATCCTCTCTCACTTCCCACATTATACACATTAAAACCATTTACATGTTTAAGAGCTAAATGATGTGCTTGAGCCAAATCTAACACATGCACATAATCTCTTACACACGTACCATCTGGCGTATCATAATTTTCACCAAAAATAGAAATACTCTCACGAAGCCCAAGAGCAGTAAACAATACCAAAGGAATCAAATGAGTCTCAGGAGAGTGCCACTCACCAACATCATACCCAGCACCTGAAGCATTAAAATATCTCAACACCGTACAATTAAAACCATACGCACGAACATACTCCTTTAAAATCTCCTCAACCATCAGTTTACTCTTCCCATACGCATTAATAGGTCCAATTTCACTATCCTCACTTAGTACCAAATCCTCACAATCTCCATACACAGCAGCAGTTGATGAGAACACCAAATCTTTAACACCAAACTCTCTCATCACTTTTAGCACATTTAACGTACCACTTACATTATTCACAAAATATTTCTCAGGTTCATGCACAGATTCTCCAGCCTCAATGAATGCTGCAAAATGAATTACAGATGAAATATCATGCACTTTAAACACAGACCTTACATGTTCAATATGTAAAATATCGCCCTCAACATACGAACAATTTACAAACTCCTTATGCCCATTTGAAAAATTATCAAATACAATACACTCAACTCCTCTTTCTTGTAAATACCTAATAGTGTGTGAGCCAATATATCCAGCCCCTCCAATAACTAAAACCTTTTTTCCCATTTTTTTCCCTCTCTCTTTTTATCTTTATTTATGTTTACTCTTCTTATTTTCATCCTTAGAACTATCACTTTTAGAACTATCATTCTTAAAATTACTCTTAATTTCAAATTTCAAAAACGCAACCTCACGCACAAGCTTAGTCATCTCTTGCCTTTGAAAATCAACAACTCTATACATCTCAAAGACAACAACAAATAGCACCAATATCCAAATTACAAGTATTGCAAGAACAACATTTACAACACCAACACTGAGTTCAATAAATTCTAAAATTTGAGGAAATAAACTCAGCACCATTACAAGAACATATATTTTCAATAAACTAATTTCATACAATACATGTAATCTTTTACCTGAAAAAATTCTATATAATATATAAAGTCCAAGAATAATAGTTGCAAAAATAATAATAAAAACATTAATCATACTATTTTCATAGCAACTCAATTTATAAAGTTAACTCATCTAAAAACACAATACATCAAACTTACTTCAACATAAATCTCACAATCATCTTAAATCCATTAAAAATATTTTGACCATGCTCTTTTTCAAGTGAATGTTTAGAATAATGAACACCAATTGGAACCTCTTTAATTGACAAATTATGTCTATAACACTCTCCTAGTATCTCTGAGCAGAATTCAAATCTATCAAATGTAATCTTAATTGAATGAAGAGCTTTTTTATTCAACACTTTAAACCCACTTTGAGAATCATACACAAATACACCAAAAAAAAACCACGTAATTATAGAACCAATAGAATTTGCAACTCTTCTAGAAAAAGGCATACCAGTTCTATGTTTTCCAATCATTCTTGAACCAATTACAACATCACTCTTCTCTTTAAATCTGAGCAACTTAGAAATTTCTAAAGGATTATGTTGCAAATCAGCATCAATTAACACTAAATATTCAACATTTCTTCTCTTTGCAATTTCAATTAACGTAGAAGTAGCACCACCAGCTCCTCTATTTATAGGTAAACTAATCACATCAACACCTAACTCTTCAACAATTTGAGCAGTATTGTCTGTTGAACAATCATCAACAACTACAATATTTAAAAAACCAGCCTCTTTAATTTTAGAAATAGTTTGAGCAATAACAGGCCCTTCATTGTATGCTGGAATACCAATTAAAATAGACGAACTAAACTCACTTTTTTCACTCATAAAAAACAAAAAATCATAATATTTATAAACTCTTCGTAATTCATTTAATCTATTGAGACCCTCGCTTAGCTCAGTGGTAGAGCATTCGGCTGTAAAATGTTACTTTGACAGGTCAACACCATTATGAATAGACATAATGGTGACTTGGATGAAAAAGAACCAGCAAATGTTTAAATCATGCAGTACCCGAAGTGTCCCTGGTTCAAGTCCGGGAGCGGGGACTTAAAAATTCACAATAATACATACTGCAAATATAAGTACCTCTCAATACAAATTAAAAACATATAGGTTGCCCAAATAGTGTAGTCCGGCCTATCATGCGGCCCTGTCGAGGCCGCGACCCGAGTTCGAATCTCGGTTTGGGCGTAACTTTTCAATTATTTTGATGAGCTGTTAGCTCAGTCTGGTTAGAGCACTGGACTTTTAATCCAGGTGTCGCGGGTTCGAATCCCGTACGGCTCATTAATTAAATAAACCTAATGAGGTTTTAAGAAAATAAGATTTATTCTTATTTCTCTAGCTCATTATTTTATTGTTGAATACAATTATGCATAATTAACAAACAACTAAAAATGGTTACATCTACAAATTTTCTAATTCCTCCTCACAGAAAACTATCTTCAGAGGAAATTACACAAGTTTTACAAAAGTACGCTATTTCTAAGGAAAATCTTCCTAAAATTAGTATTAAGGATCCAGCTCTTTCAATGTTTGATTTAAATGTTGTAAGTGGAGATGTTGTTGAAGTTACAAGAACAAGTTTTGCAGGAAAAAAGCCGTATTATCGGTTGGTGGTATCTTAAAATGAACAAAAATGCATCAAAAAACAGAATCGTCTTAAAATCTTATTTTCAAGACAACTCAGTAGTTGAGAGTCAAATCAAATCTTATAACTACTTTGTAAGAGAAGGACTTCAAGAAATTATTATGGGATTTGATAAATCAAATGTACCTGAATATTTACATGAAGTATATGACGAAGTTAATTTAAAAATTGAAGGAGTAGAATTAGGAACTCCTGAACATATTGAAGTTGATGGTTCAAAAACAAAACTCACACCTCAAATTGCAAGAATGAGAGGAATTACATACTCAGCTCCTCTAGTACTTAAACTCTCAACAACAATTGGATCTCAAAATGACACCTTTGAAGTTCAAATTGCAAGACTTCCAATTTTATTAAAATCAGATTACTGTGTACTGCATGGAAAATCTTTTGAAGAATTAATTGAAGTAGGAGAAGACCCTTATGAACCAGGAGGTTACTTTATTGTAAATGGAACAGAAAAAGTAGTAGTATTAATGGAAGATTTGGCTTTAAATAAATTCTTTGTTGAAGATATTACAGCAGATGAACCAATTGGTAAAATGTTCTCAGAAAGAGGAGTGTATAAAAGTCTTCAAGAAATTAAATTACAAAAAGATGGAGGTTATGTATATACATTTGGAAACTTTAAAAACATCCCAATTTTTTTATTAATAAAAGCACTCTCTCAAATGAGCGATAGAGATATTGTACAATTATTAAATGTAACAGATAGTGACGTATTATTTCAATTATCAGAATACTCCAAATTTAATGAAAAAGATGATTTATATGAATTAATTGGAAAAAAATTTGGACTTTTAGGTAATATGAAAGAAAAGGATGATAGAATTAATTTTTATTTAGATAACTTTGTATTGCCTCATGTTGGGACTGTGCCAGAAGCTAGACAAAAAAAAGCAGAATTAATTTGTAAATTATTTAGAAAATATTATTTAACACTTCAAGGAATTAATGAAATTGATGATAAAGATAGTTCAGCTAATAAAAGAGTAAAATTAGTAGGACAATTATTTGAACAAATGTTTGTTGGAAATTTTCAAGAGTTAATTGTAGATATTTTAACAAATTTTCAAAGAATGATTAAAAGAAATAGATTCTCCTCAATGAGAATTATTATTAGAGAACAATTACTTACTCAAAAAATTAATTCAGCTCTAGCTGTTGGAACATGGTCTGATGGAAGAAAAGGTGTTGCACAATACCTAAAAAGAGGTAATTATTTTGATATGCTCTCACACGTTACAAGAGTAGTGTCCCCACTTTCAACTTCACAAGAAAATTTCTTAGCAAGAGAATTACACCCAACACAATATGGAAGATTATGTCCAGTTGAAACACCAGAAGGACACAGTATTGGACTTAGAAAAAATTTAGCAATTATGACAGATGTTACATTTAAACAAGCTCTAAAAGAGAATGAAGAATTAATTGAGCAAATGAAACAAATTGGAATGGAGGGATTATTATAAAATGAGAAAAAATAATGTAAACAATATTTTTAGCATCCCAATTTACGGAGGTAAATTGTAAAATGGCTGATATTTTTGTAAATGATGTATATAAAGGAACATGTAAAGATGGTCAAAAATTTGTTAAAGAATTTAGAGCAAAAAGAAGAAGAGGAGAAATTGAATCTCAGTACAATATTTATCACAAAACTGATTTAGATTTTGTATATGTAGAAGGAACTCCTGGAAGAATTAGAAGACCTTTAATTATTGTTGAGAATGGAGTTTCAAAATTAACTGATGACATTTTAAAACAACTTGAAAATAAAGAAATTTCATTTAATGATTTACTTGTAAATGAAGTAATTGAATATGTTGATGCTCTAGAAGAACATGATTGTTATGTTGCATTAAATGAAAGTGAATTAACTACTGAACATACTCATTTAGAAATTTCACCAACAACAATTTTTGGAATTAATACTGCAACAATGCCATTTTCAGAACACGATGAACCTTCACGTTTAATGAGAGGACAAAAAACAGTAAAACAAGCAGTTGGAATGTATGCTCTTAATTATTTAAAAAGAAAAGAAACAGATAGACATTTATTAATTGCACCTCAAAGACCTTTAACACAAACTCATATTTATGATTTATTAGGATTTGAATCACACCCAGCTGGACAAAATTTAATTGTTGCAGTTATGAGTTATGAAGGATATAACATGGATGATGGTTTAATTTTAAATCAATCATCAATTGAAAGAGGACTTGAGAGGTCAGTTTATTACAAATTACATGTAGCTTCAGAGTTAAAATATCCAGGAGGAATGGAAGATAAAATTACTCTTCCAACTCAAGATATTAAAGGATATAGACTTGAAGAAGATTATAGATTACTTGAAGGAGATGGAATTATTTCACTAGGTTCATACGTAACAACAAGTGATGTAATTATTGGAAAAGTATCACCTCCAAGATTTGTAGAAGAATTAGAAGGATTTGGGCAAATGGTAAATTTAAACGTAGATTCATCAGTTGCACTAAAAGAAGATGAATACGGAACAGTCTCAGCTGTATATATTGTTGAGAATCAACCAGGTGAAAAAGAGGTAAATATTGTAATTAGAGACCCAAGAGAGCCAATTGTTGGAGATAAATTTGCATCAAGACACGGACAAAAAGGAATTGTTGGTGGAACATTTAAACAAAGTGATATGCCATTTTCAGAAAATGGAATTGTACCTGATGCTATTTTCTCACCACACTCAATTCCTTCACGTAAAACAGTATCTCACGTAATGGAAGTTTTATCTGGAAAAGTTGCAGCTCTTAGAGGAGAGTATGTTGATGCTAATCCCTTTGATGGTGAAAAAGAAATGGACTTACGAGCTGAACTTGAGAGTTATGGATTTAATTCAACAGGAACAGAAGTAATGTATGATCCAAGAACTGGTAAAAAAATGAAAGCAGAGATTTATTTAGGTTCTTTGTATTATTTAAGATTAAATCACCAAGTAAGTTCAAAATTACAAGCAAGGGGAACAGGACCGGTTCAACTTTTAACAAGACAACCAGCAGAAGGAAGAATGAGAGGAGGAGGTTTAAAACTTGGAGAGATGGAGAAAGATGCTCTATTATCACACGGAGCCTCATTACTTCTAAAAGAGAGGTTCTCCTCAGATCAGACAACTGCTCTAGTATGTCAAGAATGTGGTTACTTTGCTGACCCATTTTTATTTAATTATAGATCAAAGTGTCCAATTTGTAATAGTACACGATTTGATGAAGTAGAAGTAGCATATGCGTTTAAGTTATTTATGAACGAGTTACGTTCACTTGGAATTAATCCAACATTTGGAGTTCGTGACAAATTCTTTGAAGATGTAAATACAAACAAATCAAATGATTCAACTCTTACATATAATCCAATTGAAGCTACTACTCAAACAGAAGAAGAAGAAGAGGAAGAAGAAACATATAATGTTTCAAATAAAGGAGGAAATAATTAAAAATGAACAGATTAGATAGAGTGAAAATTACAAAAAGAATTGATTGGATTCAATATGGTATTTATTCTCCAAAAGAGATTGTAAAACAAAGTGTTGTAAAAGTAATTACTCCTGAAATTTATGATAAATATGGATTCCCTGTAGAAGGAGGATTAATGGATTTAAGAATGGGAGTACTTGAGCCAGGTTTAGTATGTAAAACTGATAATATGGGTTATAAAGACTCAGAAGGTCACTTTGGACATTTAGAACTTGCAAGGCCAATTTTAAATGTTAATTTTATTGATGAAATTTCAAATGTATTGCAATGTACATGTCAAGAATGTTCAAGAATTTTACTTCCAGATGAACAAATTCCTCAAAAAGTTCAAGATTTTAGAGAATATAGAAAATTACATGGAATTGATAAATATGTAAAATTTTATGCAAAATTTTTGTCTCAAATTAAAAAAATTAAAACATGCCCTCATTGTGGAGCTAAACAAGAACAAATTAAACTTGATAAATCCTCTGTCTTTGTATTTACACAAGGAGAGAAAAAAAGATTACTTACAACTGAGATTAGATTTAGATTTGAAAATATTATTGATGAAGATTTAGAAGTATTGAATTTACATCATGTAAGACCTGAGTGGATGCTTATGACTGTAATGTCAATTCCTCCAGTATCAATGCGTTCAACGATTACTCTTCAAACAGGACAAAGAAGTGAAGATGATTTAACACACAAATTAACAGATATTGTAAGAACTAATCAAAGACTTCATGAACATTTATTAGTAGGAGTTCCAGAAGCAATTATTGAAGATGTTTGGGATTTATTACAATATCACATCTCAACATATATGGATAATACTATTACAGGATTACCTCCAGCTAGACACAGAAATGGAGACACATTAAAATCAATTGCTGAGAGAATTAAAGGTAAAAAAGGAATTATTAGAAATAACTTAATGGGTAAACGTGTAAATTATTCAGCAAGAACTGTAATTTCACCAGATCCAAGATTAAAATTAAATGAAATTGGAGTACCCGTTCAAATTGCTAAAAAATTAACAATTCCTGAACCAGTTAATGAGCGAAATATTGAATATCTTAAAGAATTTGTAAAACAAGGACCTGAAGGATATCCTGGTGCAAATTATTTAATTACTAAAACAGGTGCAAGAAAGAGTATTTCAAGAGAAATTTTACCAATCTTACTTGAAGAGATGGAACCAGGTTATATTGTTGAGAGACACTTAATTGATGGAGATAATGTTGTATTTAACAGACAACCTTCGTTGCACAAGTTATCAATGATGGGTCATGTTGCAAAAGTATTACCAATTAAAACATTTGCAATTAATCCAGGTGTTTGTAAACCATATAATGCAGATTTTGATGGTGATGAAATGAATATGCACATGCCACAAACTCTTGAAGCAAGACAAGAAATTGAGCAATTAATGGATGTAAAACATCAACTTATCTCACCAGCTTCAGGAGAAGCAGTAATTGGATGTGTTCAAGATAGTATTGCAGGTTTGTATGTACTTACACAAGATGATTTTAAACTTAGTAAAGAAGATGCAGTTGAATTATTATTTTCAATTAGATATAGAGAATATTCAAGAATTAAATTTAATAAAGAAGTTACTGGAAAAGAAATCTTCTCAGCAATTTTACCTCAGGACATTAGTTTTTTAGGTTCAAGTCAATATGGAGATGTAATTATTGAAGATGGACTCTTAAAAGAAGGAATTATTGATAAAAAAACAATTGGAGATGGAGGAGTAACTTTACTTAGACATTTACATAATAATTATGGTCCAGATGTAACACTTAAAGTTGTAAGTTATATGTTTAATTTAGGAATTCAAGTACTTAGAAAACAAGGACTTACAGTTTCAATGGGAGATTTTGATATCCCTGATGAAATTCCAAAAGAAGTTGAAAAGATTAACACAAAGGTGTATAAAGAAATTGATTCAATTATTGAACAATATGAAAAAGGAACTCTTCAAAGACTCACAGGTTTAACACTAAAACAAACTCGTGAAATTTATATTTTACAAAAATTAAACTCCATTCGTGATGAGAGTATGAAAGTTGTAAAACAACATTTACCAAGAGATAGTGGAATTGCTATTATGGCTGACTCAGGAGCTAAAGGAAATGCTCTATCAACTATTCAAATGCACGCAGGAGTTGGGCAACAATCATTAAGAGGACAGAGAATTTCAAGAGGATTTAATAATAGAACTCTCTCATGTTTTAAACCATTTGATGCATCACCAGCAGCTAGAGGATATATCTCATCAGCTCTTAGAATTGGACTTAAACCCTATGAAGTATTTTTTGGAAATATTACAGGAAGAGATGGTTTAATGGATACAGCTCTTAGAACTCCTAAAACAGGATATCTATATAGAAGAATGGCATCAGCTATGCAAGATTTAATTGTTAAAAAAGATTTATCTGTTCAAGATGAAAATGGAACAATTGTACAATTTAAATATGGTGATGATGCAATTGATGTATCAAAAACAACAGCTGGTAAATTTGATGTAAAAGCAATTATTAAAAATACATTATATGAAAAAAATACAAGTAAAAAAGCAGCAGAGGTGAAGGCATAAATTTAGCGTTAAAAAATGACAATTCAAAAACAAATACAAACATTTATGGAAGAAAATCCAGAATTTCCAGAGTATATTATTAAAGAAGTTGAACAAGAATTACCTAAAAATGTAACTTCTAAGCAAGTTGAAGAAGTTCTTGCAAATGTAAAGGATGAATATGAGAAATCTTTAATTTCTCCTTATGAAGCAATTGGAGTAATTACTGCTCAAAGTGTAGGAGAGAGAGCAACACAGATGACATTAAACACATTTCACTATGCAGGTGTTGCAACTGAGAGTGTTGAGGGTCTTCCAAGAATTATTGAGATTTTAGATGCTAAGAAAAATTTAGAAATGCCTTTAATGAGATTATATTTAACAAAAGGAAGTAAAGCAACTGAAGATGAAGTTAAAAAAGTTGCAATGCAAATTAAAGAAACAAAACTTGAAGAGTGTGTAAAAGAGACAAATATTGATGTTGCAAATACTAAAGTTGAAATTATTTTAGATACTAAAATGTTAAAAGAGTTTAAACTAGCATCAGAAGATATTGTAAGTTTACTTGATAAAAAAATTAAAAAATCAGCACAATGTGAAGGAAATTTACTTGTAGTTGAATTATCTCCAACATCAGGACTTAAAGATTTAATGGGAGCAAAAGCTCTTGCACTAAACTCAGTAGTTCAAGGTGTAAAAGGAATTCGTGATGTAACTATTATTAAAGAAGGAGAAGGAAAAGATAGTGAATTTGTAATTGTAACAAAAGGTTCAGCTATTAAACATGTAATGGCTATTGAAGAAATTGATAATTCAAGAATTTACTCAAATGATATTGATGTAGTAGGTTCAATGTTAGGAGTTGAAGCTGCTAGAAATGTAATTATTAAAGAATTAATGGATGTAGTTGAATCACAAGGATTATCAATTAATGAAAGACACGTATTATTAATTGCTGATGTTATGACCTACACAGGTGAGCCAAGAGGTATGACAAGATATGGAATTGTAGCTGATAAAGCAAATGTACTTACAAAAGCAAGTTTTGAAACAGCTCTAAAACATATTGGAAGAGGAGCAATGCTTAATGAGAGAAATTATTTATCTTCAATTACTGAGAATGTTTTAACAAATCAACAAGTATATGTTGGAACAGGTTTTCCTAAAATTGCAGTTCAAAAACCTGAAATTCAAGTTATTAAAAAATAACTTATTAAAAAAATAACTTATTAAAAAATAATTTATGGGAAATATTTTTTCAAATAATATATTTTCGTATTATTACAATTACAACAATATTTTTTAAAGAGTTAACAATTAAAAATAAATATAAGATGAGCATAATATATAGTCTTAATAATAATCTAAATAATAATTTTATAGATAATCAAAGTAATAATTTTCTTAAAACTGGTGATTTCAATTAAATGATAGAACTAATAATAGTATTCTCAATAATCCTTGTGATTGTTATTTTAAGTGGTATAATTTCAGGAACTGAAGCAGCTATTTTATCTCTAAGTCCTGCAAAAATTAAAGAATTTCTAAAATCAAATAAAGATAGTAGAAAAATTCAAGTAAAAGGTGAATTATTATTTTCAGTTAAAGAACATTTACAGTATTATATCTCAGTTCTTGTTATTTTAAACAATATTATTAATATTGGAGGTTCAGTATTAATTGGATATGTTGTAACTCAATTTTTTGGAGAAGTATTTTTAGGTATTGTAACTGCTCTTTTAACACTTCTAATTATTATTTTCTCAGAAGTTATTCCAAAAATAGTAGGAGAGAGAAATTCACTTAAAGTATCACTTTCAATGACTCGATTTTTAGTAATTACAGGTTCATTACTTAGACCATTTGTGTTTTCAATTGAAAAAGTTATAAAAATTTTAATTAAGCAAGAAAATAGTGAAAATGTATCTAAAGGAGAGATTAGAGAAATGGCAATTTTAGGGACTCAAGAAGGAAGTTTAGATAATTATGAAGGAGAATTAATTGATAATATTTTTGATTTAAATGAAACGAGTGTTTATGATATTATGGTTCCAAGACATAAAATTGTAACTGTTCAACCAATATATTCATTTGATCAAATTATTGAATTAGTAAAAGAGCATGGATATACAAGATTTCCAGTTGAAGAAAATTTTGAAATTATTGGATATATTCATATTAAAGATTTATTTGGATTTACTAACAAACCTGAGAGTTTTAAAGTTAAAGATATTATGAGACAATTAGTGTTTATTCCTGATGTAATGAAGGTTGTAAATGTTGAAAAAAAATTAAAGTCTTCAAAACAACACATTTGTGCTATTGTAAATGAGCATGGAGAAGTAAGTGGAATTGTAACTTTTGAAGATATTGTTGAAGAAATTTTTGGAGATATTTCAGATGAACATGATGTTGAAGAAGAAAAAGATATTGTAAAAATTTCAGATAATATGTATCAAGTAAAAGGAGATTGTGAAATTGTAAAATTAAATGAAGAATTAGATTTAGATATTTATGAAGATGAAGATTATTCAACTCTAAATGGATATTTACTTCATACACTTGAGAGGATGCCAAATTTGAAAGAAGAAGTAGTAACTAAAGAAGGAATTTTTAGGGTTATTGCAAAAGATAAAAAAAGAGTTGTAAAAGTTGAATTTGAGAAGAAAAATTCACTATTAGCTTAAACTAAATGTTTAAAATAAATTAAGTTTTTGTATTTCACTATTTTTTTAATTTAAGATTATTAATTTAAATTATTAATTTAAAACTATAAATTCAGACTATAAATTTACAATATATTAAATACAAACTTTTTTATAGTATAATTTTTATGTTTTAATTATAATGAATATTGTTCTTTTAGATTGTGGAATTATTAAAGACCCTCTTAGAAGTAGAAGTTTGAAAATTATTGAAAAAGTTAACCAACTAGGTTTTGATATTAAACGAGTTGAAGTGTTAGAAAATCAAAGGATTGAAGAGGATTTAGAACATATTACACATATTATAATATCAGGTTCAGGACTAGATTTTGATTCACATCAAGTTGGAATTGAATATGTACGAGAAGTAATTATCAGATGTAAGATATTAAATATAGAAGTATTAGGAGTATGTTTTGGGGCTCAGGTAATAGCTGATGTATTAGGAGGAGAAGTTGTAAAACAAAGATGCTCTGAATTTGGATTTGAAGAAATTGAAGTTCTTCAAGAAGATAAATTAGTAGAAAATTTGCCAAAAAAATTTGATGCATTTGAGTACCATTTTGATTGTATTAAATCTCTTCCTTCAAATTTTACACTAATTGGTAAGAGTAAAAATTGTATTCAAATTTATAAATATAATAATTTTTATGGAGTTCAATTTCACCCTGAAGTTGATTCAATGTTTGCACAAAAAGAAATTGAATTAATTATAGAAAATCAATTACAAGAACATGTCAAATCTCAAGATATTTCATACACACTTCCAACTAAAATTTTTGAGAATTTTTTAAAATAGTAATAATTAATATAATCAATAATAATCAATAATAATCAACATAATCTATCTAATTATTAAAATGAATAATATACCAAATAAAACCTTTAATGAACAAGTCTATGAGATAGTATCTTCAATTCCAAAAGGATATGTAATGACGTATAAACAAATTGCAAATAAACTTAATTGTAGAGCATATAGAGCAGTTGGAAATGCACTTAATAAAAACCCACATCCAATATCAAAGGTTCCATGCCACAGAGTTATAAAAACAAACTTAGAACTAGGAGGATATGCTTGGGATATTATGAGAAAAGTTGAATTACTTGAAGCAGAAGGAATTACTTTTAAAAAAATTGGTTATGACCCTTCTAAATGGATTGTAAAGAGATGAGTTATTTTTTTAATACTTTATATTAAAATTTCATAAATTTTATTCAATTTGAGAATTTCCAATCTTCTCCATCAAATTTTAAATCAGTTGTTTTTTCAATATCTTTAATAAATCTTCTTCTAGTTTCACTATCAAAATATCCATAATTTGCATAATATCCATTTAGAGGCACAATATGAAATGGAAAATTATTACACATCCTATCAAATACAAGTCCATCTCTTAAAACTATCGAGTGTTTTAAAGGAGTATCTCCACTTCCATAATATAATTTCACTTCTAAATTTTCAAAACCTTTTCTTGGTTTTTTTAAATCTCTAAAATGACTCTGAGCAGATCCCTCACCTCGATTACATAGTAAGGTATGTTCATTTCTTTCTCCTAATAAATATAAAGTTGTATTGTGGCAATAAAGACTTTGAGATACTGGAAAAAATTTAGATTTTACAACTCTTAATTCAAAACAATCTTCTTCTCCACTAAAAAAATCATCAACTTCTGCAATATTTTCAAACTCTACTTCAATAGCTTGAGAAAATTTTCTTCTAATATTTTGTTTATCTTGTAAAATATTAAAAATTGTTTTAATTTGATACTCAAAAGTTAAGAAATTTGGATTTATTGGTTCTCCAAATGGCTGAGATGATAAAATATTCAAAGCACCCCTTATCTCACTTCTAACTCTAGGATTCATTTTCTTACCAATCTACTCCTCTTCTTTTTGAATCTGATTTTATTTCAAATTCTCTTCCAAATTCTCTTACTCTATCTTCTAATCCTTGTGGTGAAGACACTCTCATTAGGTGAGCATTTTGTTCAATCCAATTAGACATTGAGTAATTAGAAGTTATAACGATACTTCCAATATTCTCATTATGTATCTTTTGTAAATATGATATAATGTTAGAGTTTGTAGTTTCTTCAATTGGAACATCATCTAAAAACAAAGTATAATCATTTGCTAAATTAAATATCTCTCTCTCACTTAGTCGCTTATCTCTTGCATGAGAAATTATTTTTCCTCTCTGACTATATAATTTTCCACCAAATCCTTTTATTGTAAAATTAGGACATTTCATTTCTTTATCGAATCTATCTATATACGGTGGACACAATAATAAACTATCATCATCTAATTTGTCAAATTCCCATTCAACTTGTTGTCTTATAACTCTTTCAAGCATTGCACTGAGTAAATGAGATTTTCCAACTCCTGGTTCTCCATGAACCCATAATAGTCTTGGATTCTTATCACTTTTTAAAAATCTTTGAGAAGCATCAATAATATCTGAATTCTCTTCTACTTGATATCCTTCATATGAGTTTAAAAAATTTTCAACAGGAAGATTTCCCAGTGTGTAAGAGTATCTTCTTAGAAATGATAATTCTTTTATAATATCTCTAAATTTTTGTGAGTTCTCTTCTTGTGCAGGTTTAACATACCAATTTGTAATTCCTCCTGATAATAAAAACAAATTTGTGTTATCTATATTATCAAATACTGCGTCTTCAATTATTTCTAAACTCATCTCAGATCTAACTTTATGAAGTAATTTTTTTAAGTTTTCATCAGATATATGTCCATTTGTTACATTTCTAATTTCAGGACATAATTTTGTCATAAATATATCAAAATTAAAATATTTATAAATTTACGTTTTAAAAGTAGTAACAATTATCTTCTATAATAAAAGCTCAACTCAAATTCAAATCTTCCTTGATTTGTTGGAATATTTTGAAATTCACTTGAAACCCTTGAGTATCCTCTTCTTAAATAATAATTTTCTTCACTAATATTTAAAGATAAGTCATATTCTTGTAAATTATCCATTGTTACATTTAAATGTGAATATCTAATATCATTACTTGGAATTACTCTTAGAGTAAATGCTTTTGGACTATGAAGAGGTTCATTATCAGTAGTTCCATTAAACAATAAATGAAGACTAGAATTCATTAAATTTAAAAAAGTTGAGCATACTTCTAATTCAAAAGAAGGAGAAGTACTCTCACACGTAATATTGTGACTTCTTTGAGTCAAACCAGTATTATCTACACATAAATTAAGAAGTCTTACACCATCAAGAGTCCTAGTTCTATAACAATCAACTCTTAGAGTTTTTAAATGTTCTATCATACTTTGTGCTATAATTTCATTTTCACTAATTAAAATTTCATTTTGAGATTGAACAGTATATACACTTCTAAATTCAGAATATAGAAAAAATCCAAGTACAAGAATTACAAAAAATAGCATAATTCCAAAAATTTCTCCTTGAGATTTTGAAGAAAATTTGAATTTTATTTTTTTATTATTTAAATTCATATATAATGAGTTATAATAAAATTTTATAAATCTATGTTGTTAAAAATAAATATAAATGTTAATTAATACTAAATTAAACAGTAATTTGCTTTTTACTAGACAACAAATAAACTTCTTTTTAAAATTTATTTTAGTATTCTTCCTTCTCTTTTCTTCAATTCAATATACATTTTCACAATCACAAGATTCAATTTATTCAAGTATATTAGAGTTAGAAATTACACATAATTTGGGAGTTGAATTATCAAAAAATTCTCCAAGTGCTATATTAAATCAATTACTTATAAATTCTCATTACGTATTACTTAATATAAGTCCGTATCAAGTAATTAATAATATTCAAATAGCTCCTTCTTCAATTGAAAATGAAGTTCTTACAAAAAATAATGAAGAAGAAAATTTATTTAGACAATATACTATTATTAATGAGAATGTACAAGATTCAACTAGAATAGATATTCAAAATAAATATATATTAACTTCAACACCCTTTTTCCCAAAAATAAATTCAAAGCAAACATATCCTCTTAGTAGTTCTCAAATTCAAGAGCATTCAAAATATTTACAATTTAGCGATATGATAAATACTAATTCACAGCTTCAAGAAAAAGCGTTTGAACTTGCACAAGGAGAAGATGACGTATTTGTAATTGCGACAAAAGTAGCTAATTGGTTAGAACAAGAAATTGAGTATGATTTATCAACTATTTTTGAAAATCCAAATCAAAATGCAGTTGAAATATTTAACTCTAAAAGAGGAGTTTGTAAAGAATTATCTATAATATATATCTCAATGCTCAGATCGTTACAAATTCCTGCTAGAATGGCTCTAGGTTATTCATATACAACATCTCAAGAGATAGTTGATTTAGTGGGGGATAATTGGGGAGGGCATGCATGGGTTGAAGTATTAATAGGAGATGAGTGGGTTCCTTTTGATTTAGCATATAGACAATATGGATATGTAGGTTCAACTCATTTGTTGTTTCAAAGAAGTGCTGATATAAATGAGTTAGGAATTTCAGTTGAAATGAGCTCCTTTGAATATGAATTTGTTCAAAATTCATTAACTTCTTCAATGAATTTTAATGTGTTAGAACAAATAGAATCTTATCTTTTAAATGAGATTTCTATTCAAGCAATTCTTACTTCACAAGAAGATGAATATCAAAGTGGTTCATATGTATTTCTTGAAGCTACTATTACAAATCCTCATAACCATTATATTGCTCAAGAGCTACAATTAATATTTCCTCAAGAGTTAATTGAAATAACTCCTTCAACACAGCTAATAACTCTCACCCCAAACTCACAAACTCATATAGGGTACATATTACAAATTCCAGAAGATTTCAATAATTATATTTTCCCAATTTCATTATATTCAATTTCAAATTTAAGACAAACTTCAGTAGGGGAGTTTAGAATTACATCAAGACAAAGAGGAGTTATGCATACAAAAGAATATGTTGAATTACAGTTTGAAGAGTTAAAAATAAATAATAATCAAAACAATAATGAAAATACAAATAATCAATATAATAACCAATACCAGTTTATAGATAATAAAGAAGAAGATATTAAAGAGGAAAGTAAAGAAGAATCATTAGAAAACTTATTAATAACTCTTACTAATACAATAGATACTATAGTAAAAGAGGGATTAACTCAATTAAATTCAAATGAAATTTGTAATTATAGTTTTATAATTGAAGAACTAGATAATAAAAATAATTTAGAAGAGGAGAAACTTTATTTAGAGTGTGATTTAAACTTTTTATTTAGTGATGCTATACAAAACATTGAAGAGGAATTATCAATTCAAGAACTTGAAAATATTGTACAAGACTATGAGTTTAAACTTGAACTCTGCTCTACAGGTTGTACTTCAAAAATTGTAAGATTAAATGAGTTAATAGAACTTAGAAATAATGAGGTTTTAATTATTAATCAACTTGGACAAATAGAGAATCAACTAATTTTAAAGACTCCAACTTCATTATACTCAAGTTCAATATTGAGAATAAATTCAAATTCAAAACCAATTAATAAAGAAATTGATAATTTTGCTCAAATTGATATTCAAATTGAAATGAATCAAAGAGGAAATTTAGAGTTATTAAATCTTGATTATGAAGAGTTTGATGAAAATATTATTTTAGTAATTCAAATTGTTGATATGTAATTAACTGAAGTATTTCAGACTGATTTTTTAACTAATGAGATACATCAAGTTGAACTAGATTTAAAACCTAGAAATTATAAATTTAATTTATACTTATTTCATTATAATATGTTAATTGAAGAAGAAATTAGAGAAATAAAAATAACTCAAGAATCAATTCAAGACACATTGTATTTTACAATAAGTAATTTTTTCACATCATTATTTTCAAAAATTACTTCTCTATTTTAAGTAAGATTAAATAAAATTTAATTAAAATTTAATAAAACTAAACTAAACTAATTTAAATTGAAAAATTGTTTTATTATTTTTAAATACAAATTTTTAAAATATTAAAAGTAATTATGATAGTATGGTAGTTTGTGAATTTTCTGGAGAAGAGTGTGATAAAACAATTAAAGTGGAAATAGCAGGAGCTATAATGAATGTGTCTTCAAAATATACTCATTTAGGAAAAATTATTGAATCTAGTACTTCTCAATACAATAAATTAGATTCTCATGGAAAATCCCAAAATATAAATCAAACAACTAAAAATAATAATGAACAAGTTTCTTCAAATAATTTTTATAAACCTTCTAAAAAATTTATAAAAACTGAGATGAGAGTTGTTGATAATGCTGTTTCATTAATTCAATCATATATGTCTAAAAATAATTTAACAATTAAACATATTTCCCATAATGCAAATGTCAAAGAAGGAACTCTTCAAAAAATGCTTTCAAAAAAAATTCAATTTGACGTAAAAATTGCTCAACAAATAGAAAAAACATTTAAGATTTCATTAATTGAAGAAGTTGAAATTAATCAAGAAGAAGATAATAAACCTGAAGACTATATTGTTACTAACTCATCAAAAGATCCTTCAAATAATTCAATGGAAGACTTGTTAAAAGGTGTTCTTAAAAATATAAAATAAATAGTTTTTTAAATAATGAATTGGTGATGATTATATGTTAGATTTAATTATTACTTTTTTTTCAAAACAAATTTCTGATAATTATATATATGAAATTACAATTGCAATTTTATTGCTATGCTTATATCCAATTATTTCAAGAATTATAAATTTTATAGTTAAAAATTATTTTGAGAAATGGATAAATAGAACAACTACAAAAATTGATAGTATAATTTTAAGTTCAATTGTTCCATCTATTAATCTTTTTATTTTAGCAGGACTGTTTTATATAGGAGTTATGCAATTACAATTAGGAGGTCTTCAAGCAGTTATGGATACAATTTTTAATTTACTTTTAATTATTCCAATTGTATTTTTTTTAATTAAATTTGCAACTCAGTCTATATCTTATTATTTTAGTGGAAAAGGTAAAGAAGCTAAATTTAATGAAGCAGCAGTTGACATTTTAATGCAAGTAGTTCAAGTTGCATTTGTAGTTATTGGAATTTTATTAATTCTCTCAAATTTAGGTTATAACATTTCTGCTCTTTTAACTGGTCTTGGAATTGGAGGTTTAGCATTTGCCCTTGCTTCACAAGATTTATTAAAAAATTTTTTTGCAGGAATATCATTAGTATTTGATAAAGCGTTTAATAAAGGGGAGAGAGTGAAATTTGATAAATATTCAGGAAGAATTGAAGAAGTAAGACTTAGATCAACAAAATTAAGGACTTTTGAGGGTACTCTTTTGACAATTCCAAATACTAAACTCTCTGATAATGTTGTTGAGAATGTGAGTCAAATTCCAAAAGTAAGAGTTTCAATGACAATTGGAGTTGAGTATTCTACTAGTTCTAAAAAATTAAAACAAGCTAAAGAAATTATTTACAATGCTATTAAAAATAATGAACATGCTGATGAAGAGAAAGCTTGGATTTATTTTGATAATTTCTCTGCATACTCTTTAGATATTCAAGTAATTTATTTTGCAAAAGAACTTACAATGGAAGATTGGCCTAAAAGAGTTCAATTTAAAGAAGAAATTAATTTTGAGATTAAAGAGAAGTTTGAAAAAGCAGGAATTGTCTTTGCATTCCCAACTCAGACAATCCATATTAATAAATAATTTTTTGATATTTAATTACATTTTTTTATATAATGTTCAAATTATGTTTCCAAAAACTTTTTAAATAATAAAACTATAAATTACATTAATGATTCTAAATAGTCAGATATTTAATTTTTTAGACTTAGTTGAAGTTTTAAGATTAGAGTTATTACTGATTATTTTATTAAGATTATAAGTTTGAAAATCAAATAAGAATTGATTTTTGAACTATTGAGTATATATAATAATTAATTTCTTATTTGATTTTTTCTTTAACATCTAAAGAATCAGAATTATTATAATAATATAGATATTTAAAAATGGTACAAATAAATAGAAGACAAGTTATAGCAGGAGGATTGGGATTTTTAGTAAGTTCGCCCGTTATGGGGATGATTAAATCTCAAGAAGCAAAAAATGAAGTCCAACAACAAACATTGGAGAGTAAAATTAAACCTTATGGTTTTTTTGAAGCACCTTTATTAGTGTATGATCATGAAAAATCACCTCAAGACCAATTAAGAAAAGTTAGTAATATAGGAAAATTTAGAAGAGGAGATGATTTTGTAGTTCAAACAGCAAAAGGTTTTTTTGAAGTTCAATATTTAGAAAATGGTTTTTATCAATTTAAACAACCTGAATTAGTTGAAAAATTATTTGAACTTAGTTAGAACAAAATTATTTAAATCTTTAAATTATAAAATGGATATGTTAGAAGAAAATACAAAAGTATGGTTAGATGGAAAATTAGTAGATTTTAAAGATGCTAATGTGAGTATTTTGACTCACTCTCTTCATTATGGTAGTTCAGTATTTGAAGGAATCAGAGCGTATGAAACTCATAATAAACAAGCTAGTATCTTTAGACTTCAAGAACATATAGACAGACTATTTTACTCAGCAAATGTATTATCACAAAATATTGATTTTTCAAAAGAAGAAATTATGCAAGCATGTCATGATGTACTTAAGGAAAATAATTTAACATCAGCATATATTAGACCACTTGTATTTTATGATCATTCTTCAATGGGACTTGATTATACAAACAATAAAACAAGAGTTGCAATCATTGCATGGAATTGGGGAAAATATCTCAAAGAAGTAGTACGAGCAAGAATTGTAAGTATAAGAAGAATTTCAGAAAAATCATTAATTCCAGATGCAAAAGTAGGGGGACATTATATCAACTCAACTCTTGCAACACTTGAGGCAAAACAATTTGGATTTGATGAAGCTATACTATTAGACCATGATGGATTTATTGCAGAAGGACCTGGTGAGAATTTATTTTTTGTAAATACTCATACAAAAACTCTATATACTCCAAAATTAGGAAAAATTTTAGCTGGTATTACAAGAGCAAGTATTATTGAAATTGCTAAAAATTTAGAATATAAAGTAGTTGAGCGAAATATTGATGTAAATGAACTTACAACATTTCAAGGAGTATTTATGTGTGGAACTGCTGCAGAATTTACACCTTTAAGTTGTATTGGAGATATTGACTATGATGAAAATATTTGTTTAGATATTAAAGATACATTTAACAGAGTACTCAGAGCTGAATTAGAGGAGTATAAAAATTGGAATTCAATAAGAGAATAGTTTAAAAGTGTAATATCTTTAATTCTAAATAATTAAAATAACTTTTGAGAAATAATTTTTTTTAAAATAAATTAATTATAATAAATTTTAGTATTGTTCTAAAATTTCAGCTCTAATTGCTGACTTTCCTCCTCTTGGAACTGCTAATACTGCACCACATTTAGTACATTTAATCTCACTAGCTGCTCTTCCAAAGATAACTTGTTCATGTCCACATTCATGACATTTAACTTTAATAAATCCTGATTTCTTTTCGTTTTCCATTTTTAATTTCTTAGTTAATCTCCATTAATACTTTAACGATATGATTTTTGTCTTTTAGCTCTTGCATGTGAGTTATTAGGTTTTTTAGTCTCTTTGAATCTTGTATCAGTTACAACTAATGTTCTATCATATTCAACAAACATTTTTTTAGTCTCTTCTCCTAACATTTCAATAATTCCTCTTGCAATAGCTTGTCTTAGAGCATCAACTTGTGAGTTAAATCCTCCTCCTTGTAGTTTAATTGAGATATCTACTTTAGATTGCATATCAGATAAAATAAGCGGTTCAATAACTCTTAATTGAAGAATTGGATTTTTTACAACTTCTTCTAAATCTTGACCATTAATTCTCATAACTCCTTTACCTTTTTGCATACTACTTCTAGCTACACTTGTTTTTCTTCTTCCAACTGTGTGGATAATATCTTTTGATGTTTTTTTAGCTGCCATTTTAGTTCACCTTTGTATATCCAAGTACTTTACAAATATCTCCCATATATGAGTAGTAAAATACACTTTTTTCATCAATTTTTGCACCTTCAACAATTTCTTTTGGTGAATTTAATAAAATTGAAGGAGTACTGTTATAACATTTTAATCTTTTATATGCTTCAATTCCTCTTTGATTTTTATACGGAAGCATGTTTCTAAATGATCTTCTAACCATATCAGCAGGACTTCTTGAATAATAAGGTCCTTGTTTTACAACTTTATTACTTAACTTAGTTTTATATCTATCAATTAAATATTTTTTATTACCAAGTACAACAATATCTTTACAATTTACGATTTTAATTTCTTCACCCATTAATAATCGTTTAGCAACAACACTACCTAATCTACCTAAAATTAAATCTTTAGCATCGATGATAGTAGCTTCTTGAGTTTTATTTTCTTGTGTCATTTTATAACTGTTCTTCAACCTCTTCTATTTTTGAAATTAAGATATCAAGAGCTGAATTAAATGTTTCTTCAGCACTTAATTGACCATGTAATTCTAGAACTAAGTCTATAGAATTTGAGTCATTTTCTTTTAAATATGCATGAGCAGGGCTCCATTTTGCATGTTCTCTTCCTTCTCCTAAAATTGCTTTAGCTTTAATATGAACTCCTTTATTTCCAAAAATTTTAGTAATTGGAACTTGTTCATCAACAACACAAATTTGAGGGTCATCTGATTTTAATTCTTTTGAATATACATATCCATTATCATCAGTTTGTAGAGTAAATGTAACTTCACATAACGCACATCCAACACCACCACAACTACACTTACTCTTTAGATTATAATCTTTTAAATTAGTCTTTAAAGGAATTAAACCAAGTCTATGAGCTAATGTCTCATCATATAGAGGAGTTTCATTTTTAATAATTTCAACATCTTCAATTGCAAATGTAAGTACATTATCAATGATAGTTCTTCTAACTGAATTAACAATTTCATTTTTAGTTTTAGTAAATGAAATAATTGCTTCATTATCTTGTTTTTGAAGAGAAACTGCCATTTTATCTAAACCCTCCTTCCTCTTCTTCCACCTTTAGGTCTACATTTATCATGTGGAACTGGTGTTACATCTTCAATTCTTCCAAGTTTCATACCATATCTTGTTAAAATTCTAATTGCAGCTTGAGCTCCAGGACCTGAAGTCATTGGACCGTTGTGTCCTCCAACTGCTCTTAGTTTAACATACAAAGATGTAACTCCTTTTGTTTGACATTGCTCAGCAACCATTTTAGCAGCAGCCATTGCAACATTTGGAGTAGCTTTTAATCTATCTGATTTTGTAACCATACCTCCAGTTACTTTACAAATAGTCTCAGTTCCAGTAATATCAGTTACATGTAAATGAGTATTATTATAAGAGGAATATATGTATAAAATTCCCCACACTTCTTGTGGTTTTTGTTCTTTTTTAGCTACTTTACTAGGAGCTTGAGTTTCTTGAACTTGCTCTTCACTTTGTGAAGTTGCAACTTGTTTTTCTTCAATTGTTTCAGTTGCCATTTTTATTGTTTATCCTCCTCTTTTTCTTGAGTTGTTTCAACTTGTTCTTGTTCTTGAGTCACTTCTTCTTTTAGTGAAGCTTCTACAGTTTCCATAGTTTTTTCTTCAACTAATTCAACTTCTTCAATAATTTCTTTTACACTCTCAAGTTGTCTCTCAGGATGATCTTCATTAAATAGAGCAGAAGTTTCTCTAAAGTTAATTTGTTCAACTTCACTAAGTGTAACTAAATAACCTGGAGAGTTAATTACTTTATCACCAATTCTTACGTGTTTATGAACTACAAATTGTCTTGCTTGCTCAGGAGTTTTTGCAAGTTTTAATTTATATACAATATTACTCAATCTTCTCTCTAAAAAGTCAACTACTGTAATATCTAATACATTATCAATTGAAGTAGTATTTACATCAATAATTCCCATCTCTTTTAATTTATTTAAAAATGCAACTCCTTGAGGACTCTCACTTGGATTTTGTAATCTATTTAATTGTTTAGCAATTGTTTTATATTTTTTAACAAGTAATTCAAGTCTTCTAATTTCTTTTTTATTTTTAAGAGCATAATTTTTAACTAAATCTTTTTCAACAAGAATAGTATTTTTATCCCATCTTTTTTTATGAGAAATATATTGTTTTCTTCTTTTTACAGGTAATCCCATTTTTTATTTATTTTTTACCTCCTGTTTTTGATTTTTTAGATGCAAGCATTCTATTTCTTCTAAAGTTTGAAGCTGTTCTTTGACCTCTTACAGTGAGTCTTAATTTAGAACGTAGAACTCTGTAGGATCTAATTTTAGACATTCTTCTTTGTAATTGTAGAGTTTGAAAGTCTAAATCTTTACTTACAAAGTGTTTGTTCTCTCCTGTTAAAACATCTTTTTGTTGATTTAACATCCAAGTAGGAATTTTTGAAAAGTCTCCAGCATTTAAGTAATTTTCAATTACTTCAATTTCTTTTTCACTTAACATTCCTATTTTTTTATTTTTATCAATACCAAGAGCAATACATACAGCGTTTGAAAACATTACTCCAACTCCCTTAATTTTTGAGAGTCCAAATAGTAATGAATGGTTCGCTGGAATATCAGTTGCCATGATACGAATTAACTCAGCAGATTTATTCTCTTTTTTTGCCATTGTTATAGTCTAAATAAATGGGATTTGCTTTATAAAGGTTTGCTAGTCAGATATTTTATATAGTTGTTGTTGTTATTTTAAGGGACAATTCATAATATATATGTTTGTAACAAGAACTCACATTCAGGATGAAATTTCACCTTATTTTCTATCATTTTTTCAATCTCTAACTTGGAAAACCATGTATATTTTTCAACTTCATTTAAATCAATAGTAATATTTTGAGTATTTTTTGAACTTACTTGACTAATAAATGAAGAGTTTACTCTTTTTCTTTTATCATCAAGAATAAAAAAATGTTTCCCTAATAGTTGAATTGACTCAATTTTAACTCCAATTTCTTCATATAATTCTCTTTTTGCACAATCTTCATAACTTTCCTTAGAGTTTACATGTCCTCCTCCTGAAACATCCCAATGAAGAGGATATCGTTTAGAATTTTTAGATCTTAGTTGGAGCAATACTTTATTGTCCTCATTTATTAAAAGTACTGAAGCACTTCGTAAAATATGTTTTCCACATTTTTCATCTTTTCTAGAGGTAGTTCCTATGATATTATCATCTTTATCAACAATATCTACAATTTCTTCTCCAAAATTCATGATATATTTAAAAATTAAAATAATATAAATATTTGTATACTTTTTAAAGAGGAGATTCTTCTAACATGAATAGTGTGTGAGGATCTGATGCACAAATTGTGGGGAGAATTATATAATAATCATTTAAGAAATCATCTTCACATACTACTACAACTCCTTGTTGCATGCCATATATAACACATAATTTTTGAGCTATTGAATCTTCGGATAAATTATAATCACGACTGAGATTACTTGATATGAATTCAGATAGATACATATCAAACGATTCTAAGTTCATTTTCATAAACTCTAAAACATATCCTTTTCTTTGATTTGAAAAATTTAGTTTACTTTGAGGTAAAGGGGATAGTATTGTTGAATTTAAAATATGATTTTTATTTGAAATTAATAATTCTTTTTTTAATATATTTTCTAAAGAATATCTACTATTAAAAAGCAATTCAAGTTGAGATTCTTCAAAATTAGTATCTTGCATAATATAATAAATAATTACTAAGATATAAATTTAATTAAAATTTGTAAAAAATTAAAAGAAATTATTTATTCTTCTTCAAAATCATCATCAGATGTTACAAGTCCTTCAACTCTTCCACCTGCTTCTTCAATACATGCTTTTGCACTACTTGAAATTTCATCAACAATAACTACTAATTTTCTTGATAGTTTAGCTTTTCCTAAAATTTTATCAACTTTTAAAGCTTTAGCGTTAATTACATAAAATTCTTTATCTTTTTCAACAGCACCTAATTCTTCAATTGATTTGAATTGAGTTTCAATATAATTTAAAGACATTGTTTTATCGGATTTTTTGTAAATTGAAGTGAAACCTCTTTTTCCAAAGTAATCTTTTCCAAGTTTAATTTTTGAAATTTTAACTCCTCTTTGAGCTCCAATTAACATTTTTAATTTCTTAGCTTCAGTTAAAACTGATGTTTTTTTAACATCTCCTCTAGCACCAGTTCCTGCAAGACCAAATCCTCCTCTACTTCCAGAACCTCTATGTTTTTTTTTATGTCCCCATCCGTGAGAATTTGTTCCTCTTAGTGATTGAGACTTTTTTCTTTTTTGTCTAAGCATATTGTTAAAAAATAAAGTATTATTTATAAATATTTAGTAATTTATACTAATATGGTAGTTAAAACAAAAGCAACCTTAGTTGAAAAAAATCAATTATCAAATGATGTATATCATTTTATTTTTTCAACTCAAGATGAGTTTTTATATGAAGCAGGTCAATTTTTAAATTTTGTAGTAGAAAAAGAGAATCAAGAACGTCCATTAAGAAGAGCATATTCTATTACTAGTACTCCAAGTTCATCTGAAATTAAATTTTTTGAATTATGTGTTAAAATTGAAGAATATGGGGAATTCACACCAATTTTACAACAAAGCGAGTTAGGAACTCAATTTAATATAATGGGACCTTTAGGTTTATTCAAATTAAAAAATGTAGATGATTCATCTAATATTACACAAGTTTTTATTGCAGCAGGAACTGGAATTGCACCAATGAGATCATTTATTAAAGATTTATTATTAAATAAAAATTATTTGGGCAAAATAGTACTTTTATTTGGTGTAAGAACTTATCAAGATATTTTATATGACGAAGAATTTAAAGAACTTTCAAAAAAATATCCAAACTTTAATTATGTAATTACTCTCTCAAGAGCTGATGATTCATGGGCTGGATTAAGAGGATATGTTCAAGACCATATTGATGATTTAGAAATTAACTTTGTAGATTCAACTTTTTATATTTGTGGAAGAACTAAAATGGTGGATAGTGTACATGAAGTTTTAGATTCTTTAAATGTAGTGAAAGAGAGGAGAAGTCACGAGAAATTTGGTTAAAATTACGTATTATTAAATTTATTAACAAAAATATATTTAAAATTATTTTATTTTTTAAGAATTAGATAGATAATTAAATTTTATTCTTGAATAATTTCAAGAACAGCTGTTGTTAATTTATGATCTAATGATTTTTCATTTAACTTTGAAATAAAGTATAATGATACAATATGATCTTTAACATTTGTTTTAGCTCTTTGTGGATTTTTAACATCACTCATTCCTCTTAAGTATTTATCTAATTCAAAGAAGACTTCAGGAGTCATCCATCTAAGGGTTTCAGTATAATATCTAAGTGTATTTCTAGTCTCTTCAATACCTACTCTTTTAATTAAATACTCCATCCAACTTAAAATAATTACTAATGCATTAGTATTATTTTTCAAGATTGTTAATGGAACTGCGTCAGCTGCTGCTGCTTCAATGTTTAATGTATCAAGCTCAAGGAGACTTTGTGAAATTTTAGAAGTATTTTCTTTTTGAGTAGATTTGTTCCATTCATTTTCAACTTCTTCACTATTTCTTTTTAATTCACTAAGAGGAGGAACTCCTTCAATTTTTATTTCTTCTCTAAATGGTTTTTCTTCAAAAGAATTTTTAGTATCAAACTCAAATTCATCATTATTTGGTTTCATCTCTAAAGACATTCCATTACCATTATCGCTCAATGAGGAGATTTCAATAGGTTCAGTAGTTGGCTCTTGAGCGTTTTCAATTTCAATAGATGAAGGTTCATTATTCATTTTAGGCATATTTTCTTTTGAAACAAATGGGTTGTATTGGTTATTAATTAATTCATATAATGATAAAAATTGAGCCATATTTGAATCAATTTCTTTAAATTTAGAATCATTTTCTTTTCCTTTTTTATCTAAATTATCAACTCTATTGTTTAAACTACTTACAGTATTTTCAAGTTTTTTAATGTCAGTTACTAAACCTGTCAATCTCTCATTAGTTTCTTTCATTTCTTTATGCATTTTCATTAAGACTTCTGAAACTGATTTTTTATTACCATTAGAATTATTCACAGATGTGCTGTTGTTCATATTTCCTTGGTTAGTAGGAGCAGAATTTTGAGTATCTTGTTGAGAGTTACTATTAACGGGAATTTGACTTGTTGTACTATTATTATTTTGATTAATTTGATTTTGTGAACTCACCTCTGTATTTTGAGAATTATTTACAGGAACAGCAGTCGTTGTCTTAGACTCTTTCTTTTTCGTTTTACCACCTAATAAAAATTGGATAAATCCTAATGCCATTGTTAATTTTTTAAAGAAGAAAAATATTATATATCTATGTCACTACTAAAAAATTTCTAAATTTAATGTTCTTCTAATCTTTTTAGTGCAGCATCAATTCTAGAAATTCTATTCTCAACTTTGGAAGGAAGTTTTGAAGTTTGTATTGAATTTTTATTAAAATTTATTGGTTTTTTGGAATCATAATTAATTTTATTCTCAAAGATTTCTTCAGAAACATTGGGATTATTTTTAATTTCTTTAATTAATTGAATTTGAAATTTAAAATTTTCTTGAATTAAGTTTTGAGTATTAAAAAATTTGTTATCAATTTCTTCAAGATTAGTTAATATATTGCTCTGTTCATTATGCAACAATGTTTTAATGTGGTCATTTGATGCATTTAAATTATCTATCTCTTCATTAATTTTATTCATTTTCATATGAAATATTGAAAATTCATTTTTCATTTCTTGTATGTGTTGAGTTCTTGAAAGTATTGATTCTTTTAAAACTTTAGAAAATGATGATTCAATTCTTTCAAAGAATTTTTCCTGCTCCACATTAATTTTTTTATTTACAAATGATTCGATATCACTAAATAAATTTCTTCTAAGTAGGGAAATTTCATCTCTTACATCTTGAATTAAATTTAGTAGTTGAAATGCATCAGAATTAATTTCTAAAGAATTTGGAGTATTAAATTGTTTAATATTGCTTAATTGGGGAAGTTTTAAATTTGAATTTTTAATAACTGATTCAAGTTCAATATTTAATTTTTTTATTTCATCTTTAATTTTTTTATTGTCTATCATTTTTCATATTATTAAAATTCAGGAATTGGGGGATTTTTTTCACTATTGTCTTCTTCGGTATTTTCAGATTCTTCATTCTTTTTTTCTTTTGATTGAACATAGCTAAGTATGGTATCTATTTTTTCTTCTAATTTATCGATTCTAGAATATATATTTAATTTATTAGAATCTTCATAACTTGTCATATTTGAATTAAATGCAAATACAATTTTATTATATATTTCTTCAATTAATTTATTTGTATCTACATCATTTTTATTTCCTTTTAAACTTTCGACTAATAGTAATTGTTTGAGTTTTAAAGATTCAATTTCTTTTATTAGTTCAACATCATTACTTAATTTTTCTTCAACTTTCATAGTATGTTTTTAATGAAAAAAATTAATAAACTTAAGTAACTCCTCACTAATTTAGAAAATTTTGACAACCTCGTTCTTGAGAACTTAGGATATTAAATTGTACTTTATTATCAATTATTCTAAAAATTAATGAATTTTTATTATCATCTTCTATAGTTATTTCTAAAAATTCAGTTTCAATATTATTAAATTCTCTGAGTTGTTGGATTTGATTAAAATGAATAATTGAATTAGTTTCTATTCTTAAATCACTACATTGAATACACAAATTAGGAAAATTTGATATAAAATCTTTTTGAAGAGTCATTCTTTGTGCTCGATTATTACATTTAATTATTTCATTTTTAAATGATTCTTCATTTCTAATTCTTACTTCATCGACTTTACAATGTTCATTATATAATGAACTTAAATATTCAATATTTCCTGACCTCATTACATTTTCAATATTGTCAATTGTCCTTAAACAAGTTTGCTCGTTAGTAAAATCATGTGTACTAGAATTTAGCAAAGATAGTGTCCATATGCTCAATATAAGGATTATTCCTGCTAATATTAAATAGATGAGATATATGACAATTAATGCCCTGTTAGAATTAAATAATTTAGAAAACATATGATTAAAATATAAATTTAATTTATAAATATTCTTATTTACTCAGTCATTTCTCTCCATGCAACTTCAAATAATTGTTGAAGTGCTTGAGCAAAGAATGGAGTGTTTACCCAAACTCCAATATCATATGCAGGATAAATGTCCTTATCATGAAGAGTCATAAATAATACCTCTTCTCCATCAATTACACAAAATCTTGCTTCAATTTCATCAGTGAATCTAATTTCAGCAACATCTTTTAAATCTTCTTTAATTTTTAATGCTTTATCACTTTTAGGAGTTGCAATTTTAATACTTACTCCTCTTTCAACTAATGTTTCAAAAATTCCTCTTAGTGCTTCAATTTTTCTTAAAAACCCAGTTGATGTAGTCATTAGAATAACTTCACTCTCTGCATTTTTAACCATTGCTTCTAAGTGGTTATATAAATTGTATCTACCTTTTAATGCTCCTGATAAGTCACTAGGTTCAACTAATTGAATTCCTTGTTCATGTAATTGTTCTAAATCTTGAAGAACATCACTATCTCTTAATGACTCTAATTTTCCAATTTTTTCTTCTGATTTTTCAGCTACTCTTTTTTTAACTCTATCAATTACATCTTTTGGAGATATTGCAATATATTTAATAGGTTTTCCAAGTTTTACCATAACAAATCCTTTTTTCTCTAAAGACTCTAATACATCATATGTTCTTGATCTAGGAACTATTGCTAAATCACTTAATTCACCTGCAGTTGCTACTTTTCTAGATAAAAGAGCAGTCCAAATCTTTACTTCATATAAATTTAGACTGAAGTACTGTCTTAGCATGTTTAAAAACTCTTCTTTGACAATCATTTTTATTATATTTTAATCGCACAGTCTTTATAAAGTTTCTTTTTTCTCTAAATAGAGACACATAGTTTTTTGAACTATTTAACAAAAACTTTATGTAACTGGTTTTTGATAGTAATTATATCAATTTTTTTATTTATAAAGTTTTCTAAGAAATAAGTTTAGTGACAAGTACTTTTTTATAAACAAATTATGAGTAAAAAGAAATATTATTTTTTTTAATAGATATTTTATGATATGTAACATTTAACTGTTCTTGCATTGCAGGGATTAAAAGAAGTAATATTGAAAATAAAAAAAATAGATAATAAAATTCTAAATAATATCCAAATATTCCTAAACTTCCTACAAAAAATGATGAAAACCAAATAATAGGTTTAGTTCTTGTGATGTGTGAAAATGTTAGACTAAATTCATATAAATATTTAAGAATTAATATATAAATTACTAAAAATATTGTTACTTGAATAAATTCAATAATTATTGAATTAGAAATCGTTTTTATATATGTGATAATAAAAAACCAAATAAATGGGAGTACAAACATTAATACTGCTCCTCTACTAGAACTAGGAGCATCTGAGTCTAAATTTTCTAAATCTTTATTAATTGAGTAAATCCAAGTAAGAATATAGAGTCCAAGTGAAATTATAATTAATCCAAGAATATATGCTGAATTTTTTTCTTCATAATTTTTAAAAAATTCGTTCAACTCTCTAGAATTAAATTTAGGATTCATTATAATAAAAAATAACATAAATTTTTATTAATTTATGCTACTACTACAAAGATTTATTAAAAATACTCTGTGTAGGAACATTTACCACAATGGTATCTATTTGGGTTCGCATATTTACCTAAATACACACCTTTACCACAATTAGGACAAGTTTTTCTTCCTTCTTTAACCATTACCCATTTTTGAGAAGGTTTTGATGATTTAGCTTTTTCTTTTGATTTTCCCATTTTTATTCGATATCCTCACTTAGTTCATTTACATATTTTCCAGCTTTAACATCTGCAATAAAATCTCTTGGCTTTTTACCATCAATAGTAATTCCAAGTGAATAACAAGTTCCAGCAATTTCCCTTACTGCTGCTGATTGAGTGTTTGCAAGAAGTGAGTCCATTTTCATTCTAGCAACTTTTTTAATTTGTTCAATACTCATATCTCCAACGTATGCTGAATTTGGAGTTCCTGAACCTTTTTTAATATTTAGTTCTGATTTAACTAATTGTGAAGCTGGAGGTGTTCCAATTTTAATTGAATACTCTTTGGTGTCAGTATCAACAATTACTTTAACAGGAACTTTCATTCCTTTAAAATCTTGAGTTTTTGCATTAATATCTGCAACAACTTGTCCAATATTTACTTTAAGTGGACCTAATGCAGGTCCTAAAGGAGGAGCAGCAGTTGCTTTTCCACCTTCAATTAAAACATCAACAGTTTCTTTTCCCATTTTTAATTATTTAATTTATTTTATTAAAAATTGTAAAAGTATAAGAACGATATGAGCAAAGCTCATAAAAGTGTCTCATATTTTTCCCATTTTTCCTATATAATATAAGCAACCTTTCATAATTTGTATTTAATTATTTTTAATTTAAACTATGATTAAAGGTTAAATAGGCACTAATTTAATAATACCTAACTAAGTAAAAATATTTTTTAATTTATAAAATAAACCTTTTTGTAGTAGTCAAATTAGATTTAATCATACTATGTAATTTAAAAATAAAATTTAAAAGGTAAGACATGGATTGAAAACAAATTATTTAGTTATTATTCCAAATTTATAGACTTATCATCAAATTTTTTAGCTGCAATAATATCATCAATTCTTAAAATTAAAGAAATTGCTTCTTTAGAACTTAATAATATTTGTTTAATTACTCCTAATGGTTCTACAATATCATAGTCTAGAACATTATCTATTACACCTCTTGTACAGTCAATTCCTGCAAATTTTTGTTGCTGTGAGTGTGCAAATTTTAAATCTGAGATTATTTCTAATTCATCAAGACCACTATTTTGTGCAAGAATTTTAGGAATTGATAAATAACTATTTGCAAGTTGTTCAAGAATAAATTGCTCTTTACCATGTTTAGTTTTAGAATATTCAATTAATTTTGTATATAATGCTGTAAAATTACTTCCTCCTCCTCCTACAATTTTCATTTCCTTTAGAGCATTTGAAATATCTCCTACACTATCTTCAATAGCTCTTTCAATTTCATCTACTACATGTTGAGTTGATGCACAAATAATCATACTTAAAAAATTACTATTTTCAATTTCAAAACTAATTACTTCTTCCTTTTCAAATTCATAAACTTGAACTTTTGAAATTGAAGATACATATGAGGTGTTAAGTGAATTTAAATCTCCTAAAATTTTACTATTTGAATATTCACTCAAATACTCAATATCACTTTTTCTGCATCTTCTAAGCACCAATATATTATGTTGAGCTAATATTGAGACTATTGAGTCATCTACTCCTTTTTGACATACAACTACTTGTACGCCAAGTTCAATAATTTTTTGAGAAATGGATTGTAAATATTTTTTTTCTTGTGTAATGAATTCTTCATACTCTTCATAATTTGAAATTTGAATTTGGTGAGAATTTTCAATTTCTTGAACTTCAATAGGACATGAACAAATTAGAATTTTTGGATTTAAAATTTTTTGAGGCATTGAATGTAGTAATCTTTTTTTATCAAATACAATACCTTTAATAATTTTAGAATCTTCAACATTTGGACCTATAATTTTTACATTTTTAAATGACTTTTTAGAGAAGTTATATTTATTCACAGTATTTTCATTTGAAGAATTGGAAATAATGTTATTTACAAGTAATTTTGCAAGATATGGGCTACTCTCTTCACTAGATTTTCCTCTCATTGCAGTGAGTATTATCTTGTAGAGGTAATTTTCTAAATCATTTGAAATATCGACACTAATACTTTCAAGTTGTTGTAATGAGTAGTTAATTCCTATGAGAAAATATTTTAAAATTAAATTGGGATGAATCCCTTTTAAATATAATTCTTTTGCTTCTTCAAGCATATGTGCAATTAAAATAACGCAACTTGTAGTTCCATCTCCAACATTTAAATCTTGAGTTTTTGCAACTTCAATAATTAACTCAGCAGCGGGATGATCGATGTCCATTGATTTTAAAATTTGTACACCATCATTTGTAATTATAGAATTTCCAACGCTATCAATTAACATTTTATCCATTCCAAGAGGGCCTAGTGTTGTTTTAACTATTTCACTAAGTGCAAAAATAGCATTAAAATTATTAAGTATTGCATCACTACCTTTAGTTCTTGAAGTTTCACTTTGAAGTATTGAGTTATTGTTTGACATTTTTCAATTAATTTTTATAATGGATGTTTAGTAATATTTTTGAAATTTTATTGATTTGAAATCTTTAATTTATCTTCTAATTCTTTAATTTGTTTTTGAAGAATGTGATTGTGTGCTTTAAATTTATGGTTTTCATTTAAGTTTTTAATTTGAAAATGTGCCATATCATTTAATACTTCGGTGAGTTGCTCATTTGTAACTTTAATAGAACTTGGTTCTAGAATTTCAACAGAAGTTGGCAAATATTCTACAATAAAACTCATTGCATATCTAATATTTAAAAATTCAAGTTCAACTTCTAAAAATGCAGTATACATGCCTGATTGTTCATCTTGTAAATCGGGCTCAGCTTTAATTACATCAACTACTTCAAGTGTTTCATCTCCTTCTAATTTTTCAAGAACCTTATCAAGAGTTTTTGAAACTAAACTCTCAGGTTTTCCAGCAATATCAATGATTGCTTTAAGTATAACTTTATTTCCCATAGTTAAAGAGGAGAGTTTAATGTTTATAAATATTTCTTAGAATGTTTATATTTCTATTAATCTATACTTATTAAGAGTTATATTATTGCCAATATTTATTGATTAATTCTTTAGCTTGTTCGTTAGTAATTCCTAATTGGATTAGTCCTTGTTCTACACTTTCTTTAGGATATTGAGATTTGTATGTTTGAATATAAATTTTTGCTTGTTCCAATATTTGAGGAGAAATTGAAGATTCATCAAAATTAGAAGTATTATTTATTCCTTCTTTAGTAGTAGAATTTATGCCTCCATATAATTCTTCTTCTAATTTTTTTTTCTTCATTCTTTGTTGATTCCACAAGCCTAGTGGCAAAATTATTATTAATGCTCCAATTAAAATAATTTGAATTAAATTTAATTCCATATTATGAAATAAAAATAATTATTATATAAATTCTTTTTACTACTTAAGAAGATATTTGGATATACCTAAATTAATTTTATTTTAGAGATTAACTTAATTTTTATTTATTGGATTATAAAAATAATTATTTTAACTATATCCTCCAATTTCAATAATGAGTCCTTCTTTTGGCTCAACTCTAAATGCAATTTTATCTAAATAAATCCCCATTGGGCGTTTAAATCTTTTAACATTTAAAACTCTTGTAGTCTCACCTGCAAAATTTCCAAGATTGATTTGAATAAACATATCTGCCATATTTCTTACAAGCATTAAAAATTTTTCATCAATTTGAGAAGGATCAACTGTAAAAATTACTGTTTTATTTAAATTGTTTAATTTTCTAAAAAAATTCATTATCATATAATATGCTTCTTCTCCAGCATTTTTTTTCACTAATAAAAATGAGAGTGTATCAAATATGATAACTTCTTTTTCAAATAATTTAGGTGTTTTTATAATTTTGTCAATAAAGTCTTCTTCAAATTTAACTGTTCCTAAAAAAGGAACCATAGTAATGAAAAGTAATCTTTGATATAATAAATCATTTCTAATAGAATAATTTAAGGAGTCCATTTGTTTGATAAAATCAAGAGTATTTAATTCAGTACTAATATATGTGACTTGTGTTTGATTCTTCATAAGAGAGTAAATAAATCTTTGACAAAGTAAGCTTTTTCCAGCTCCATCTACTCCTTCAAACAATATTAGACTATTTTTGGGAATTCCTCCTCCAAAATATCTATTTAGTTCATCTCTTTCAAGATCAATTGAAAAATAATCTTCACTCATATTTAAAATATATGAACTCCTCTTATAAAATTAAATGAGTATTTACAAGTAATAATTTAAAATATAAATTTGTATAAGATTATTTTTATAATTTTATTTCTATTAACTAATACTTTATTTTTATATTTCTGTGTGTGAGTAGTTGCTAAATTTTATAAATTCATTTAGTACATATTGTTATATGTTTAAATTAATAGTTGAATTAGTGCACAAATTTTCATATACAATTTTGATTTTGTGTATATTTTTATTCTCTAGTTCAAGTTTTTTATTTGCTCAAGAGTCATGCGCTATTGATTTTTCAAATTTGGAATATTTTGTTTTTTCAGGAGGAGATTTGTACTTGGATGAATTGGATTCTAATTTATATGTTATAAAAAGTAATCTTTCTTCACACCCTTTAAGAATTATTTTATCTACTCAAACTTCAATTTATGAGGGTTGTTATAATCAAAATGATTTAGGTATGAGAGTTTCAGGTACAATTTCTTTACCTTCTAATTTTGAAATTGAAACAGTATCTGAAGGGAATTATTTAGTAAGTTGGATTTTTGATATTCAAGAAGATTTAGTATTTCAAAATGAGTATCAATCATTTCAATTTCAAAGTTTAAGTGATTCATCTATGCAAGATATTTTAACTCTAAGAGTTGATAGAGAACTTCCTGAAATTTCTTTAATTAATGTTTTAAGGGGAAGTGAAGAAATTGATATTAATTTTCCAGTTTTAAATAGTCAATTAAAAAATGATGATGTGGTGTCAGTTATATTTAGAATTACAGATGATGTTGCTCTTGAAGATATCAGAATTAGAAACTTAAGAGGAGCAGAGATAATATTGAATCAAACGACTCAAAATAGTCGAGATGAGTATGAATTTGAAGTTCAAGTAAGATTGGACACAGCCCCTTTAGAATTTCAAGTTATAGCATCAGATAAATTTAATACATTTGAAATTAAAGATTTTTCATTAGATTTTGATTCTTTTGAACCAACCATAGATTCTTTAGAGATTATTGCATATGAAATTACGAGCAATTTACAACATATTATAATTGGAGAAATTACTCTAAGAGATGATTTTGAAATTGTTGCAGATGACGTTACATTATTCTCAAGAAATCAAGATTCTAATTTAGAAATTAATTATCAAATTATTAGTTGTAATACTGATGATGAGAGGGAATCTAATTTATTGTATACTCTTTGTACGTTTAGGAGTCAACCAATACAAGTTGAGAGTACATTTACAACTAATTTCTCTATAAGAGTTTTTGATATGGTAAGAAATGAAATTATCTCAAATTTTGTAAGAACTATTGAAATAAATAATGAAGGTCCTGAAATTCATACTTTTGAATTGAGAAATCCAATTAATA
Organism: Nanobdellota archaeon; assembly: GCA_022565615.1. Lineage (GTDB taxonomy): Archaea > Nanobdellota > Nanobdellia > Woesearchaeales > UBA583 > UBA583. The sequence continues at coordinate 46,928 of JAIUMM010000007.1, forward strand.
ATACTAATATTTTATCTTCACTAAATGCAGAGAATTCTAAAATAATTTTGGAGTACTCCAATGATTTATCTTCACTATATTCATCTTCTCAATCTTCTAATTCTCAAAGAGTTACAATTCAAAGAAATTTTGAACCATTTATAGATATTTCTGAATCTTTGTGTGAAGAAATTAATTCAAGAACTAATAGACATAGATGTATATGGGAAGTTAATCCTTTAGATGTTGCAGGTTATGAAGAATTTAATATTTCAATTCAATTAAGAGACATTACAGGGAGTGCTAATCGAGAGGAGATTTCAATTATTGTAAATGATATTGTTCCAAATATCACAAATTTAAGGATTGCTGAGAGAGGGAATGAGAGAAATTCAATTTTAGAATCTTATGAAAATGTAAGAATTGAATTTTTTGTGAAAAATGTAGATGAATTAGAAGAGTTTGAAACTAGGATTAATGGTTCAAATATTATTTTTAGAAATAGTCCTGACACTATTAATTTTATGTGTCAATATGTAAAAGAGAGTGAACTTGGAAATGAAGGACAGATATGTTTTTCAGATGAATTTGAATTAAATAGAGGATTTGATGGTGATAGGACTGAAGATTTGAGAATTATTGTTACAAATGATGCTGGAAATAGTGATTTAGCTATTAAAGAAGTTAAAATTTTTAAAATATTTGAAGGTGAGTCAATTGATTACTTTGATTTAGATTTTGTACAATTACTCACTCCTCTAAATAGAAGAGTTGTAAAAGAGCAGGGAATGGATGTATATCACCAATTTGGATTAAAACCTAAAAATAATAATGAAGAATTTAAGATTATTAGTGTTCAACTATTGGGTATGGGTGTAAGTTCAGATTCACAAAGAGAAGATGTGAGATTAAATTTTTTTGAATTACAAAATCAAACTTCTCAAGGAGTTGTTTTAGGAGATAATAGAAATTTTTTTCTAAAGTCATTTATGCCTCAGTTAATGTCTGCTTATGAAATGGAAGGGGAAACTCAATCAACAGTTGTACTCTCAATTGTAAAAACTGATATTGATACAGTTTATAAAGATGAAAATGTAACAATTGTACTCCCTATTGAATTTTATGATATGCCTCGTGATTTAAATTCAAATATTGCACTTGCACAGAAAATATTAGATGATATTAATTCAGTTAATGAAAATGTTAGAAATGGAAGGGGGCTTTTAGATATATATATGATGTATTATAATATTTGTGGAGTGTATAATGGGATTAAAGGTACAATTCAATCATTGTCTCAATCCTGGAATGCTATTAGTCTTGCTTTTGGAAGTTTTATTCCTGGTTCTCAAGCAATTGACACTGCTACTCAAGGAGCGGCTCAAGGAGAGTCTATGCTTGGAAATATGGATAATATTATGGGTAAAATTTGTATGCTTGCATCTTGTAGTTTTTCTCAAGAATTAATTGGGGGAGCTTTAAATTCAGTAACAGGAGATATGCAAATTGGAGATTACTTAACGGGTCAACGTTCATTTTTGGGTAATATGATGTGTAGTCCTTAAATAAAAAATTAGAGTTAAAAAAATATAAAAATGATACAATTAAATATAACAAATATGATTTCAAAGACTTTGATTTATTTTTTGATAATTAGTATACTTACATTCTCTTTTTCTTATGCTGATGGTCCTGGAACTCCTCCTGGTTCAATTTCAGATCCTGTTGTTGTACCTCCTTCTTTGTCAACGGGTCAAACTCCTATTGGAGGTTCTCTTTCAGTTTCAGAGTGTCAAGGATTATTTGCAGGAGGATTTGATCCTCAAGATAATTTAATGGCTTCAGTAATGGGATTGTGTTTATCGGGAATTTTGGTTAATTTACATAGATTGGAACAAAATGAGTGTGAGAAAATCATTTGTGAATATAATGCAGCAAGACAAGGTATTTCTCCAATTGCATGTGCTAAACAGAGTGCATATAATACTTGTTTAATTACAGGTCAAGGGTTTGATGTGGTAGAAGGTGTTTTAATAGGGGCTTTGAGACAAAATATAAGGAGGATTCTTGAAGACCCTTTAGGTTTTGCAATTGATAGAGTTAGGGGAGTTTTTGAGAGACAAGTAAGTATGTGTAGTCCTAATTGTTCTGATCCTTTTTCAAAAGTTTCTGCAATTGGTCTTGCCGTGTTAGAAATTCCAAATGCTATTAATAGTATTAAAAGTTTGATTAATCAGCTACAATCTCTTGGGCAATCTCAAGAGAGTGCATGTGAGAGACTTGAAGACATTAGAGAGGAATTAGAACAATTAATTGCTCAGCATGAAGCTGCACAAGCAAGGAGGTAGGAGGTAATTAAATGACTTCAAGTTTAATTGATTTTTTATCTCAAGCCTCTTTAGTTGATATTTTAAAAGTATTTATTGATGCAAATTATTTTGAAGTATTATTTCCATTTTTACTACTTTTTGCACTATATTTTCATGTTCTTCAAAAAGTACTTGGAAGAAAAGGTTCTAAATTATTTTCAAAGTCCGCAAGTACAATTATTGCAGTTATTGTTTCATTTTATTCAGTTGCATTTAAATTTCCAACGGGGTACTCTGTTGCTGATATGATGATGTTACTATTTCCAAATATTTCAGTAATTTCAATTGGTATTTTGTGCTTGTATGTAATTGGTTCAATTTTAGGGTTTGATTTTTTTAAAAATATGTTTAGAAAAGACATTAGTGCTTATATGATATTTTTTTTTGGAGCATTAGGGCTTGGTTCTGTTATATTTTATGGAGGGATTATAATTGGAATTTGGAATTTAGATCCTTTTAGTCAAGCAGATTGGATTTCAGTTGTTGTAGCTATTTCATTTTTAATACTTGGAGTTGTGTTTTTATTAATTGGTTGGTTTGCTTTAGCATTATTATTATTATATGTTTCAGTGTCATTTATTTATAACATGGGTGAAGTTGGAATTGGAAGTTTATTGTTTGATCCGTACATGTTTATTTTATTTATCTTTATAGGACTTATGAGTTGGTTATTTAAAGATGAGAAAAATGAGGAACAAATGCTTGAAGAGAGCATGAATAATACTCAAAGAGCAATGTCAAATATTGAACAAAATTATGGTGGAAAACCTCCTCAAAGAGGAGAGGATTTACTATATGATTTAAGTAGTCAAGGATTTGAAAATAGTAGAAAAAAATTAAGAAGATAATATCAAATTATTTTAAATAATTAAATAGTATGTATTATTTATAAATTAGTTTATGTTTATTATATTTATGAATTCAAAAAATCACAAAATTATAAATCAAGATTATATCTCACCAATTCCAAGTTCTGCTCAAAAAGTATTTTCTGGAATTTTATTTGATGTGTATCACTGGGAACAAAAACAATTTGATGGAACATACAAGACATTTGAAGCATTAAAAAGACTCTCTTCAGTTCAAGTTATTGCTAAAACAAAAGAGAATAAGTTTGTTATTTTAAAAGAAGAACAACCTCAAGATGAACAAGTAGGTTATTCACTCATTGGAGGAGGATGTGATTTTGAGGATGAATTACCTCAAGAAGGGGCCAGAAGAGAACTTCTTGAAGAGACAGGAATGAAATGTGATGAACTTGAACTTTTTGAAGTAACTCATCCAGGGGGTAAAATTGATTGGCCTTGTTATTATTTTATTGCTCATGATTGTGAAGTTGTGCAGGAGCAAAATTTAGATAGTGGCGAGAAAATTGAAGTACTAGAAGTTGATTTTGAAGAATTTTTAACAATCGTTGAAGATGAACATTTTAGGAATAAATATTTTAGTAATTACTTATTTAGAATTTTACATACACCAAATAAATTTGAAGAATTGAAGGAGAAGTTGAGAATTAATTGAGATTTGTTTATATTATTACAAATATTTATTAATACTAATTTATGAATAATTTTTATGTTATGGTCTAAAAAAAAGAGTACAGGAGAAGAATTCAAAGAACTTTTATTTGAATTTAACAATATTTTAATTAGACTTGATAAAGAGTCTAGAAAAAATTATTATAAATCTAGCGAAATTGAACAATTTGATTTAAGAGAGTTTTTAAAACATTTACAAACTTTTTTAATAGATAGAAATTATAGACAAATTACAAGTAGTTCAAAATCAATTTCAGAATTATTAAGATATTTATTAATGGTTCTTAATTCAAATAAATATCTCATTTTAACTCTTAATTTTGAAGATAAAGAACAAGAACATTTACAAACAATTATAATTGATATTTTAAATTATTTTGCAAAAATATTTAATGAATTAAACTTATAAGTAGTATTTCCATTAGTATTTAGATTTTATTTGAACCAAAATTACTCTAAATTATTAAAAAATGATACATAATAGAAATTAAAATTTCACGTATGAAACACAAATGTTTTTAAAGTTTTAATTCTACATATTCACTGGTGAAACTCACAAATGAGAATTGAAGAAGATATTAAGTTAGATTATTCTGATGTATTACTAAAACCTAAACGAAGTACTCTTGAGTCAAGAAAAGAGGTAAGAATTGAGAGAAGATTTAAGTTTTATCATTCTCCTAAAATATGGGAGGGGATTCCAATAATGACTGCTAATATGGCAACTTGTGGTACATTTGAGATGGCTAAATTTTTAGCACCACATAAAATTATTACAACATTTCACAAGTATTATTCAGTTGAGCAGTATATTGATTTTTTTAAAGAGTTTAATAATCCTAATTATATTGCATATACATTAGGTAGTCGAGATGAAGATATTTCTCAATTACAAGAGATGATTGCTCAAAATTTAATAGATAATTTTTCATTTATCTGTATTGATGTTCCAAATGGATATATTCAAAAATTTCTAAAAACAATAACTTTAATTAGAGAACTATGTTCTGAACATATTATTATTGCTGGAAATGTTGTTTCAAATGAAATGACAGAAGAGATTATCTTAGCTGGTGCTGATATTGTAAAAGTGGGAATTGGCCCAGGTTCTGCGTGTACAACTAGACGAATGACTGGTGTTGGATATCCTCAACTCTCAGCAGTAATTGAGTGTGGGGATGCTGCTCATGGATTGTGTAAATATAATACTGATGGTTCTAAAAAAGGTGTTGGTTTAATTATAGCTGATGGTGGATTAGTTTATCCATCATGTGCTGCTAAAGCATATTGTGGGGGAGCAGATTTTATTATGTCTGGAACATTTTTCTCAGGGTTTGAACAATCAGCTGGTGAAACTGTTGAGAAGGAGGGTCAAAAATTTAAAGAGTATTTTGGTTCTTCTTCTAATAAAGCAATGAAAGAGTTTTATGGAAAAAAAGAATCTCACAGAGCTAGTGAAGGAAGATATACGTTAATTCCACACAAAGGAGATTTAGCAGACTTTTTACAAGATTTATTTGGAGCACTTCGTTCAACAGGAACATATATTGGAGCTAGAAAATTAAAAGAATTTCCAAAAAGAGCTACATTTATTCGAGTAAATAGACAACTAAATACAATTCACGAAAAATATACTCAGGGAAATTGATTTTCTAAGATTTTATGAATCTTGATTTTTTTTACTTTTTATTTTTTTATATTAATTAGAAAAATTATTAATGTTTAATTTTATAAATCAAAACTTATTTGAGATAGTATGATTATAGGTGTAGTTGGAAAACCAAATGTTGGAAAGTCTGCTTTTTTTAGAGCAGCAACGCTTGCAAATGCTGAGAGTGGAAATTTTCCATTTACGACAATTGATAAAAATGCTGCAATTGGATATGTGAAAGTAAAAGATCCAGCTCTTGATTTTAATAAACATTCAAATCCAAGAGATGGTTATGTAAGCGGAGATTATAGATTTGTCCCAGTTGAATTAATTGATGTTGCAGGGTTAGTTCCAGGGGCTCATGAAGGAAAAGGGCTTGGAAATAAATTTTTGGACGATTTAAGACAAGCTGATGTTTTAATTCATATTATTGATATTTCAGGTTCAACAAATGAAAGAGGAGAGAGTGTTGAATTATTTGAATATGACCCTATTAATGATATTAAATTTCTAGAAGATGAACTTAATCATTGGTACTTTAATATTATTAAAAAACACTGGGAAAATATTTACAAGAAAATTAAAATGCAAGGAATGAAAATTGAAGAAGCATTACTTACAGTTTTAAGTGGTTTGAAAATTAGTGAAAAACAAATAGGAGATGCAATTTATGCACTCTCTTTAAATGCTTCAAATATTGCAGATAATTTATTTGAACTTGCAGTAAAATTAAGAGAATTTTCAAAACCAATGATTATAGGTGCAAACAAATGTGATGCGTTTAAAGATGTTAATCAATTGAAAAATAAATTAAAAGAACTTCAAGAATTATTTCCTAACTATATTATTATTCCAACAGTTGCACAATATGAATTTAATTTAAAAAAAGCAGATGAAGCAGAATTATTACAATATACACCAGGTGAGAATTCATTTGAAATTAAACAAAGTGAAAAGTTAAGTGAACAACAATTAAAAGGTTTAAATATTATTCAAGAGTATTTAGATGAAATGAAAACAACAGGAGTTCAAGATTGTTTAAATAAAGCTGTATTTGATTTGTTGCAAATGAAACCAATTTTTCCAGGAGGAGCTAAACTTGAAGATTCAAATGGAAATACACTTCCAGATTGTTTTTTAATGCCTAAATCAACAACAGCTCTTGATTTTGCATATAGACTCCATACTGACTTTGGTAAGAATTTTGTTCAAGCAATTAATATTAAAAAGAAAATTCCAGTAGGAAAAGACCATGTCCTAGAATTTGGAGATATAATTGAGATACGTTCTGGTAAGTAAGTATCTCAATATACAAGAACGCAATGAAATGAAGTGTCTCCTATAATTGAGATACGTTCTGGTAAGTAAGTATCTCAATTGATAAGAACGTAATCTAATGAATTTTCTCCTATAATTGAGATTAGAGCAGGAAAATAGTTTCTGATTTCAATATATAAGAATAATACAATCATTTGAAAATTTTAGTCAAATTTAATGTTTTATTTATGCTCCAATTTACTTCATTTTATCTTACTTTATTTTTAAAGTTTTATTTGATGTATAATTACAAAAATTTATAAGGTTCAATACTCCATTTTAAATATGAGTAATGTAAAAACTACAATTAAAAAATCTACAAAATCAAATACTTCATCAAGTAACGAAAATTCTAAAGTACATAAACAATCAGAAGCTATTGTATTTGATGCTGAGATTTCTAAAATGAATCCAAATCAAAGAGAAGAGCTTGAAAAAATTAAACCTTTTTTGGATGAATTTAACTCTATTTTATTTGAAAAATCACAAGGAAAAGCAATGGGTATGTATATTGTTCCTGAAATTGAACAAACTCAGCAAGGTTTTATTCCAAATTTTTCTAAATTGAAAGTTCATTTTTTATTAGATGATTTTGAAAAGCCTGTTCCGGAATTTAATGCTAAAATTTTACTTCAAGACGCTTTTGATTCATATTTGAAAGAAGAAATTAAAAAAGATTCACAAACACAAGAAGAATATGTTGAATATAGTTTTAAAAAATTTAAAGATTGGAAATTTATTGGAACTTCAATTTCAATATTAAGAGAAAATTGTTTTGACTCTATGTATGATGATTTGAAAAATTTAGGTTCTTCAATTATTTTTAGTGATTACAGGGGATTTATTTCTGCTTTAAAGTCAATTGATATTCATAGAAATATGCTTTTACAAAAATTTGAGAAATATGTTGTAGTATACGCAGGAGCTGGAAGTTGGCTTAGAGGAGAGAAGAGTAACGATTTTGATGTTTTTGTAGTTGTTGATGACACTGATGTTAAAAGAATGTCAAGACTTCAAGTAAAAGACCAATTAACAAGAATTATTTGGCAAATGGCTCAAGATGTAGCACAACTTACAGGAATTAATTTACACACTCAAGTATATTTACTCACTGACTTTTGGGATGCTCTAAAAGATGCTCATCCTGTAATGTTTACATTCTTGCGTGATGGAGTTCCATTTTATGATAGAGGATTATATTCAGCATGGAAAGAATTATTAAAACTTGGAAAAATTAGACCTTCTCCTGAAGCAATTGATTTACATATGAATGGAGCCACTCAGTTAATGGATAGAGCCAAAAAGACAATGCAAGAAATTGCTATGCAAGATATTTATTATGCAGTATTAAACCCAGCTCAAGCAATGCTTATGCTTAAAGGTTATAATCCAACAACTCCAAAAGAGACAGTTAGAATTTATGAAGAAGTACTATTTAAAAAAGAGAAATTTGTAAGTGAAAAAGAAGCTCAAATTTTAAAAGATACTGTTGCAATGTTTAAAGCAATTGAGCATGATAAATCTTATAATGTGAGTGGAAAAGAACTTGACAAACGTCTTAAAGATGCAGAATTTTTCTTAAAAAAATCAAAAGAACAATTTGAAATGGTAACTAATGAAAAAACTATTGAAAGTGTTGAGAGTGCATATCAAGATTTATTGGGCCAAGTATTCAAGCTTGAAAAAATTGATTCCAGTTCTAAATCTCCTCTTTTAGATTTTATTACACTTTATGTTAAAACTGGAAAAGTTCATAACTTTGTTGAAAAATCTATAAAGGAAATTGAAAAAGTAATGTCTCAAATTTCATCAAAAAATTTATCAAGTTTAGAAGCTAATAAAGTAATTAAGGAGATTAGAAATGTTGCAAGTGAGATTAAATTAATTAATGAAGAAAGTTATATGAATAAAACAGTTCATAAAATCTCATTAATATTTAAAGAAAATAAAAGAGCTGAACTTTTTTCTACATTAGGAGTTGTGTATGTACATAATTTAGAAAATTCAAAAGTGTTTGAATTAGATGTTAAAAATAAAGTTTCAAAAGAAGTTACAATTCCTCAATCATTTGAATATGAGAAAATTCAAATAACTTCTGAATTAATTGACACAGTAAAGAAAACTCTTGATGTGGAGGAGATTTTTTTCTAAATACTTTTTATATTAAAAAAATTAAAAATTATTTATTTTTTCTTTTTAGAAGTTGCTGCTTTTGAAGTTGAATTAGTTTTTGTATCAATTTTTGCTGCTGGTTTTTTATTTTTTGAATTAGCCATTTTTTATCTAGTGTTTAATTAAAGTTTGAAGTAGTCTTAGATGGAGTTATACATTCATTTAAGACTTAGCGGACATAAATAGTATAGTTATTAAATTTTTTTCTCACTTCAAAAATATACATCAAAAATGGTGTATTTTTTTAGACACAATTTTTAATAATTAATTAACTTAAATTATTGCTCTCTTTCTATATATCGAGGTTTAACGTAACTTAGCAATATTCTTAAATTTGTCATAAATAACTCAATTTCTTGAAGTTTTTCTATTATTTCTAAATGATTTGAAAATTGGTCTTCTAGAAATTCATTAGAGGAAGATAATGAATTAGAAATAAAACTTTTAATCTCTTCAATACCTTTACTCATATACTCAATAGAATCACTGTCTTGTAAATGCTCAACTAAGAGTTTTAAATTTTCAATAGTGTCTTTATGGTTTACTTTCATATCTGAATGAATTAAATTAGTTTTTCTCTCAATAGTTTCAATTGACTCAAGTTTTTTTAAAATATGTTTAATGTCTTCACTATTTTTATTGTCAATTAAAGTATTATTTTTAGTACTAGTATTATCATCTTTTTTTTGGTTATTTTTTTCTTCAAGTTTACTACTTATTTGAGAAATTAAAGTTGAATTATTTTGAGTTAAAATATCTTTAATTTGATTTAAAAATTCAGAAGACTCGTTATTAACTATTGATTTAGATTTTTCTTCTAAATCTTTAATTTTAGTTTCATACTCTTTGATTTTTTCTTTAGAAACTAATACAAATTCTTCACTCATATTATTATGTTGATTTTTATATATTTAATTATTTTATAACTACTTATAGAAGAGGAAGGAGAAATTTAGAATATTTATAATTACTCCTCTTATGTATTAACAAATATATTTAAATGAACATTTTAAATATTTAGTTATGAAATTATTTAATTTAATTATAATTGTATTTACAACTCTTATCTCTTTAAGTTTTGCGGATACAAATGGA
>JAIUMM010000008.1 GCA_022565615.1 Nanobdellota archaeon
ATTAGCTTCAATAAATCCAAAATCATCAAAAATTATAGATTCTAATTCTCTTGCCCTACATAACTGAGAAATTATCATATCTGCTTGTTCTTGTGTAATAACTTCTTGTGAAGCCCTAGTTTTATAATGTCTACAAAAATTATCTAAGGATATAGGAAGATATAATTTTAATTGTTTTTTCGGATTTCCTTGAGTTAATACAATTTGAGTAGCTACATAATCAACTCCTAAGGCACCTCCTGTAACAATACCATCACCATTTAGAATAATCTCTCTAACTACTCCTTCTACATCTTCTTGAACTCTAGGAGTTGTAATTCTCCAACTTCCACTAATTGCATACCATTTCATTTTTATATTTTAAATATTAGATTAAAAAATAAATATTTTAATGTTAATTACTCTTCTCCTCTAGGAGCTAAAATAAATCCTAAAAGTAACTTATCCATAACTTTATATTCAATTTTTAGAGGATAATCTTTATTAAATGATAATTCAACGCTTGGAACAATTTTATCAGCTTTAATAAATTTTTTTAAATACTCCATTGAATACCTACACTCATATTTTTCTAATTCATCTTCTACTTTTACATCAACATTCTCTTTAAAATCAACTTTTCCAGCCATTGCAGTTGTTCTTCCTTCAAGTGCAAATGATTTATCTTGTGCTCTAAATGTAACTCCTTCTTCTAAGAATCCCAAATCTCCAACAGCTTGAGATAATTGAGAAGATGACATAATCACTTTTGCAGGAAATTTTAAATCTGGAACTTTTTGTAATTCTTCATTAACATAATCTATTAATGCAACTTCAAATTCTTTTGGATTATTACCCATACTTTTCAATTTTAATCTACCATTTTTAGCAAATGTAATTGAAAGCTCTGATTTATCATCACATGACTTTAATACGTTTGATAAATAATCTAAACTAATTGAAATTTGCTTATCTTCTCCATCTAATTCATATGTTTTAAAATTAGTTGATAAAAGTCTAAAAATCACCATTGCAACATTATTTGAGTTTAATGCAACAAGCTCAATATAATCTTTTTTAAATACAAATGTTCCCTCTTGAACAATGTCTGATATAATCTCCATACTTTTTTTAAGTAAAGCTGGACTCTCAAGTATTAATTCCATACTATTTCAAAAAGTAATGTATTAATAAACTTTTTCATTCTATTCTCATTACAAAATAAGTACAAAAAGAAAATTTAAAAATAAAAAATAAGTAATAGTTTATTTTTAAGTTCAACATAACATATTTATAAATATTAAGTTACTACTAAATATATGGAATTATTTATTAAACCTAATAAGATGCATCTGCTTAGAGGAGGAGAAGCTCTAGTTTATAGTTCAAAACCATATAATATCACTCCCAGTAATGCTATGAGAGTTTCTAATAGTCTAGAAGGAGCAATTACTCAATCTAGAATAAATAGAAATGACGTCCTAATAATTCCTGAATTTGATTTTGATAGAATTAGAACAAAGTATAATGAAAAAGGAGGAAGACAAAATTCTATTAAAATTGATGAATTGAGAATTAGAGGAATTTTGAGCCATGATTTACTTGGAGTTAGTTCAGATTTAATAACAAGAATCAATCCTTTAATAGATGGATTTCCAAATGATTTTGAAGAAACTCGAATTATATCTCAAAATAGAACTAGAAGAAGTCCTGGGTTTGAATATCTATTAATAAGTTCTCAAGACCAAGAATTATTTGAAAAGTATATAAGAACAAAAGGTAATAACGATTTCTTTACCTATTGAAAATGCATCATTAAATTTTGCTTTACACGAATATTCAAGTGTTGCAAAGCAACACTTAAAAATTTCTACATATAACTACTCATACTTAAACTCTCTTGCATTTTCTTAGGATTTTTCATCTCCTGCTCAACTTCTGAGTAGAATTTTTGTAAATCTTCTGTAACTGAAGGTTTAATTACTTGAAGTGCTTTTTCAAAATGCTCTTTTTTAATTTCTTTTGCTTTAATATTTTCTCTAAGTGCAATTAGTCCTGCTTCTCTTACAACAGCTTGTAAATCAGCCCCCACATACCCATGAGTTTTTCCTGCAAGCGTTGTTATTAAATCCTCTTTATTTGTAATTGGAACATTTTTACAATGAACTTTTAAAATACTCTCTCTTGCTTTGACATCTGGAACATCAACAAGAACTAATTTGTCAAATCTCCCTGGTCTTAAAAGAGCAGGATCAATAAATTTAGGTCTATTTGTAGCTGCTAAAACTTTTACATTCATTAACTCTTCAAGTCCATCTAATTCAGTTAAAATTTGATTTACAATAGTTTAAGTACTCTTACCCTCACTTCTTCCCATTCTTGTACCTGCAATTGCATCAAATTCATCAAAAAACACAATACTAGGAGAATTTTGCCGAGCTTTTTCAAAAATTTTTCTAATCATTTTCTCAGACTCTCCAACATATTTATTAATAATCTCAGGCCCTTTAATATAAATAAAATTACAACTTGTCTGAGATGCAACAGCTTTTGCAAGTAATGTTTTTCCAGTACCTGGTGGTCCATACATTAAAATTCCTTTAGGAGCATTTACTCCAAGTCTTACAAACGCATCAGCATTAGTTAAAGGCCACTCAACCATCTCAACCATTTGTTGTTTAATTAATTCAAGTCCTCCAATATCATCCCAACTCACATTTGGAACTTCAACTGACAACTCTCTCATAGCAGAAGGCCTAATTATTTTAAGAGCTTGTGCAAAATCATCTTGTGTAATTTCTAATTTTTGTAAAACTTCTTGAGGAATTTCTTCATCTTCTCCTACATTTAATTCTGGAAATGTTCTTCTTAAAACATTAAACGCAGCTTCTTTTACTAATGCCCCTAAATCTGCTCCTACAAATCCATGCGTATTTTTGGACATTTCTTTGAGTAATTTAGTATTTTCTTTTTTTCTTATTTTTTCAACTACTTCTTCAGGTAACTGTAAAAGCCCTTTAAGAGAACCAATACCTTCTTTTTTATCATCTTCAAAAGCTTTCTTAATTTCATCAACATTGAGTTTAATATCAGGATATTTCTTTAAAAATGCATTAAGTTGTGTTTCATATGCACTAAATTCTTTGGGTAGAGCAATTGGCATACCACGAGTGTGAATTTGTAAAATTTCAAGTCTATCATCTTCTTTTGGAACTCCAATTTCAAGTTCTCTATCAAATCTTCCAGGTCTTCTTAGAGCTTCATCTAATGAATCAGGCCTATTAGTTGCTGCAATTACAATCAATTTATTTGATTTTTTCAATCCATCCATAAGAGTTAAAAGTTGTGCTACAATTCTTTTTTCAACTTCTCCTTGAACTTCTTCTCTTTTTTGAGCAATTGCATCAATTTCATCAATAAAAATTACAGCAGGACTCTCTTTTTGTGCATTTTCAAATAATTCTCGTAATTTTTTCTCACTCTCTCCATAAAATTTATTAATAATCTCAGGAGCTGAAATTGAAAAAAAACTCGCCTCAGTTTCATTTGCAATTGCTCTTGCTAAAAGTGTTTTTCCAGTTCCAGGTGGTCCATATAATAAAATTCCTTTTGGAGGTTCAATTCCAAGTTTTGTAAATAATTCTGGATGTTTTAAAGGTAGTTCAACTAGTTCTCTAATTTTTTCAATATGAGATTTCAAACCTCCAATATCTTCATAATTTACTCCACCTCCTATTTCTTCTTCTCCTTCTTGTGAAGTAATTTCAACTTGTGTATGCTGTGAAATATATAAAAAACCTCTAGGTTTAGCTCCAACTACTTTAAATTTCAAAGAAGCTTGATTAAATCCTAAAAACTCATTTTCAAATGCTTTTACTAAATCAATTGCAAAAGGATTTCCTGAACCAAAAGAAGGACTTCTCTCAACTCCTGAACCAATAGTTATAATATCTCCTTGTGCAAATGCTTTTTTAAATAAACTTTTCTTCAAATTTGCAAATGTTGCAGGATGCATAACAAATTCTTGCATAGGTGCAAGTGTCACTTTTGTTGCTTCTTCAAGTTTAGGTTTAAAAATAGTTACATGCTCAGAAATTCCAACTTTTGCATTTTTTCTAACAGTTCCATCCATTCTAATAATTTCAAGTCCTAAATCACTAGGATATGCTCTCTCAACCACTCCTACTGTTTCACGTTCTCCTTTAATTCCAATTACATCTCCAATATTTAAACCAAGAGATCTAATAATTGAACTATCTACTCTTACAATTCCTTTATTAACATCATCTTGATGAGCTTCTGCTACTTTTAATTTCATATCAACCATTTTTACATTAATTTCTTACTTAAATTAATAGGTAATTTTTTAGTTTATAAAATTTACTCATATGAAGAGGAGAAAAATATTAAACTTTATTTTGAAATTTCATGAAATTCAACAAAAAAATTACAATAATTTAGTTTTTTATTTTAATTATCTATACTAATTATTCTTTAAACAATATGCTTTAGTATAAAAATCCTGTTCTAGGACTACACATCTCAAATGAGGTTCACAATCTCTTACTAATGTTGGACTTCTACATAATTCTCCTTCTTTTCCTAATGTCATTTCCTCTTTGAGTAATTTCATATCAGCAGTTCCTGGAATTGATACAAATAATAATGCGCCTGAGATTACAAAAATACTAAAAATTAAAAATAACAAAGTTCTTTCCATATCTAAATATGGAGTAAAAAGTTTCATTTTAATACTTATTGATTAATATAAAGTAGTAAAGATAATGAAAATAAGTAATAAATATAAAATTGTATTAAAAGATAAAGTGATGAAATTTTATAAAAATGAATCAACTAATTACACTTACAATGGCAAAAGTTGATGAATCATGTATTATTAGATATAAAAAAGGAAATTTAGAAGTAGAAGCACTTATTGAATATAAATCTCTTGCTCAGTATCTTGAAAAAGAAGAAGAAAGAGAAAATATCTCAATATATGATATTTTTGCAGATACTAAAATTTTTTCAGATACTAAAAAAGGGTTAGTAGCAGATAATGATACTCTTGAAAAGTTATTTCCAAATAAAACTGAAGAAGAAATGCTCAAAGAAATTGCACTTCATGGGGATGCACAAATTCCAACTAGTTATTTAAATGAACAAAGAGAAAAGAAAAAAGATTTAATTATTAATTATTTAACAAATCAGACAATTAATCCTCAAACAAAGCATAGATATACAAGTGCAATGCTCAAAGATGAAATTGACTCTTTAAAAATTTCAATTCTTCCTTTTAGAAACCATATTAAACAAGCAGAAGATGTATTTAAACAATTAAAAGTAAAAATTCCAATTAAATTTGACTCAACAATTATTATTATACAAGTTGAATCTCAATTTTCAGGACTTATTATTAAACCAATTAGAGAATTTGGAACTGTTGAAAAACAATTTTATGATGATACTGGCAATATGCATATGCATATTAAAGTCCCAACAGGAAGAGTTGATGAAACTATTGATTTTTTAAAAGATAAAACAAAAGGAAGTGTGAGTTATCATCTTCAAAAAGATGATTAAAAATTGACTAAAATTTTTAATTTATATAAATATTAATTTTAAACTTTTAGTTTTTTAATTATTTAATTCAAATAAAACTATTATTTAATATTAAGTTTATTATGCACGATTTGAAGTCCTCCTAAAAATTGTAAATAATCATTATGAATTGTAATTATATTACACCTATTTTCTAATTCAATAAATTCTTTTTCTTTATATATTTTAAATAGTTCAACAATCTCACATAAAAACTCTCCTCCTAAATAGAGATTTGTAATAATATTGTCAAAGTATATACAATCTTGTAGAAAATAAATAAGTTCTTGTAAAAAAAAATTAATTGTTTTAGTTACTTTTTCATCTTTTTGTTTTGCAAGTTTTAAAATATCATAAGTATTTTTGTATTCATCAGTATCATACATATATCTCATTTCAAGTCCTCTTGCACTAATTACATCATCAAATGAAATTGTCTTTTTATCAAGCTCTTTATGTAAAAATTCACTATATAAAATGTCCTCAAATTGAGTAATTATATGTCCTCCTTGTGAATTGTAAGAAACACCCTCATTTGAAATATGTGCAATTCCAACTCCTGTCCCAATTACTACTAATAACTCTAAATAATTAGTATCTTCTAAACTTAAATTTTTCTTATTTTCAAATTCAATATTTTTTTTATATTGAAGATATTCTTTTGAACCTTTAACTCCAAATCCTGCAAGCTCACAATCATTAAATAATAATATTTCTCTAAACTGAGGAAATTGTTGCTCAATAACATCCATATTAAATTCCAAATTTTCATGAGTCATCTTAATTATATTTGTATGTTTTTCACCTGCAATACCTAATATTACATAATCAACTATTGTATGAACACCTATTGATTTTATTACCCTTTGAAATAATTCTTTTGAACTCTTAAACTCATTTGTATTAAATACTTGAATTTCTTCAACTTTAAACTCTTCAAATGAACCAATATATAATTTTGTATGAGTTCCACCAATATCAATAATTATGACATAAGGATTTGAAGCAATATATTGTTCTTGTTGTAAATTCATTAATTTTAATTGATTATTAAGTACAGAAATTTTGGAATTAAGCTCTTCATCACTTTTAACTTGATTAAAAAAAGAACCAACATTTAATTGAAGTCTAGTTACTAAGTTGTTAGTACCACCATTAGAATTGTTTATACTTTGATTAAGAATTGATTTTGTTTTAAGTAAAATGTTTGAGATTGCATGTTCATTTAATCCTCCATCAATACCTACATTAACACCAAGTTTTAGAAGTAATACAATTACATTAATTCTACTCTCTATAAATTCCTGAGATTGTTTTCCTGGAAAAACTCCCATAACCATTATTTTTGAAAATTTTGAAATTAATGTGATTATATCTTCAACAACTGAATTTGGACTAATTGCTAATTGAAAAGATATTTTGGAATATTTTGGTAAAATATGTTCAATTACATATTCCAATTCCTCTTTTGAATTAAAGCTTTCATAATGTATAATAATACTTGAAATACATTCTTGAGAACTTATAAATTCAATATATTGAACTACATTTTTAACCATTAAGTGAATTTCTGCTCTGTGATTATTTGAATGAAGAAGAGAACATAATTCTTTAAAATTAGAAATCTCATTAGAATTAGAAATATCTAAATTAATTTGAGATACAAAATCATTTGACATAATATCTATATGAAAGTATGAAAACTCATTTTGTAATTTTTTATATTGTTCAATCATTTGAGGAATTGAATTTGAGAATAATGTTGGAACTATTAAAACTGAATTCATTATAATATATACATTTAATATAACTAGTTTAAAATAATTTGTTTTGACTGAAAAAAAACTAATCTAAATTACAACAAACATTTTTAAAAATACAAATCCTATAACTGTTATGTCAACAATATTTACGAAAATAATTAATAGAGAAATTCCAGCATCAATTGTATATGAAGATGAGAGTCATATAGCTTTTTTAGATATCTCTCCTTTTACAAAAGGTCATACTCTTATTGTTCCAAAAAAAGAATATTCAAGATTTACTCATATGCCTGAAAATGAATATTGTGAGTTACAAAGAGTTGTTCAAAAACTATCAAAACACTACAGAGAAATTTTTAACTCAAATATTGGAAGTGTTATTTATGGAGAAGATGTACCTCACGTACATATTCATATTTTTCCAATTACAACAGATATTGAAGTTTTTAATTTTTCAAAAACTAAATCGTATGGAGATGGTGAAATGGAAGAGTTTAAAAATAAACTTATGTTAAAATAAAAAAGGTGAAAAAAATATGGTAGATTTTTGTGAAAAATGTGGTACATTAATTATGGGTAAAGCAGGAGAAGATATTAAATGTTCAAGTTGTGGACATACTGCTAAAGCGACAACTAGTATGAGTTTATCTCAAAAAGTTGACAAAAAAAAGGAACTTGAAGTATTGGGAGATGAAAGTGAAACAGAAGTGTATCCATTAGCTGATGCTCAGTGTGAGAGATGTGGTCATGATAAAGCATATTTTTGGTCTAAGCAAATGATAGCAGGAGATGAGCCTGAGACTCAATTCTACAAATGTGAAAAATGTTCACATCAATGGCGTGATTATATGTAGATAGCTTTTCTTTAACGTTCATTAAAAAAATTAAAATTTTTTCAATTCTCTAAGAAAACCCGCTGCCAAAAGAATTGAAACTTTGTTTCTGATAAATAAATTTTTAATAACCTTTCGGAACTATTATTGTTTTTACTAAAAGATCTTCTTTTTTACCACTTAAATCATTTTCAATTGATCTAGCTTTATTAATAAAACCTTCAGGATCATATACAAAACAAATTAGTGTTTTACAATCAGGATGTGATTTGTATCTTTCTGTATCTATTATCAATTGTTCTCCTAAATGCTTATCTTTTAAATTCATTCTAGTTTTTTTTATTTCTATAATAATTTTTTCTTTTTTTAATAAAAAGTCAACTCTTGAACCACTTCCCGCATAACTTGGAGTCCATTCCTCTTCTCTTATATCATCAAAGTGAAGTTTTAACAATGCATGAAATAAATCTTGTACATCATATTCATCATTAATTTCAATAGAATTTCTTTCATTGTACCTACATCTAATCTGCTTTACAACTAAATGGAATTTATTACAAATGTTTTCAACTAAAACCTCGGCAGAGTTGATTTCTTCTTTCATGCTATTAGAGATTAATTCTTCTTTTTTGGCCCAAGGATATTTGTTACCACAATTTTCACAATGTTTTGGAACTGGAGTATTATACATACTAATCACTCCAGAAACATGATGTCTACCTTTTATATCAGAATTACAATTTGGACATTTAAAAATTGTTTCTTCTCCACATTCAGAACAAAAATCTTTTCTATATTTAGGATATTCATTATATGAATCAGTAATTTGATGTCCATTTTTACATACCTGCATAACATCATAGAAATCCTCTTCCCAATTAATCATAAGATATTTTAGTTTTAGATACTTAAAAAGTTTTACTTTTGTAGTAATAGAATTAATTTTTTCGAAGAAAAATTAATCCTTGAACCCACCTAGTACTAATAATGGAAAAGTCAATGAAAAATCTGCCTCCACTTTTACTTTATGTGCATTTGCTTTAACTTTTCCCCAACTCACTGCTTCATCAATTGGTGCTCCTGCATTACTTCCTTCCATCTCCAAACCTGAATTTAAATACACACAATATTCAGCCCCATCTCTAAATAATCCTGCATTTGCAAGAGCATGTTTTGGAACTGAACCTCCAAGTGCAATAATTCCCATTTTCTCACAGTT
Source organism: Nanobdellota archaeon (assembly GCA_022565615.1). Taxonomy (GTDB): domain Archaea; phylum Nanobdellota; class Nanobdellia; order Woesearchaeales; family UBA583; genus UBA583. Next base: position 9,396 of record JAIUMM010000008.1, read on the forward strand.
TAATGCTAAGTCTGTAAGTTCAACAATGTATTCACTCATATCAATTTTAAAATCTTTATATTTAGGTTCTTTTTTGAAAAAATATACCATATCTCCTAAACTTCCATCTAAAAGAGTTGGACAAAAAAAAGGTAAATTATTTTTATATGCCCAATATGTAAAACTCTCCTCTTTATTTTCAACTTCTTGAAGTTCTAATTCTCTTCCCAATTCATATACAAATTCTAAAATTCCAATTATCTCGTTTCTTTGTTGTTGAAGTTCAAATAAACGCTCTAAAAATATTCTCATAAATTTGTCAAAATAGACATATCTATCATTTGGAATAAAAATATTTCCAGTCCTATTAATTCCTTCTTCTCTGAGTTGAGCACCATTTGCCCTAAAATCTCCAATTACAAATGGTTTAAAACATTTAATAATATCCTCTTCAATTGCACCAACTGTAGTACAACCCACATGAACTTTTTTATGCTTAAATAAATACATAATATATTCTCGAATTCCACTTGTTCCTGCATTTGAAGTAAATCCTAAAAAGATAGTAGCATTTTCTCGTCTCATATATTTGGTAATTTCAATTGCTTTTCCAAGTTCAGTTGCTTGTTGTCCTGTTGTTGTAAGTGATTTTAAAAAAGTATTCAAATCAAATTCTTCTTCAACATTATACCCTTTAATTTGAGGCCAACTATCAAGAGAATTAGATTTTTTAAGCACGTATTCTTTTGAATTATTAAAATTATCTTCATTCATATTATATACTATACTAATACACAAAGATATTTAAACATTTATATCAATTATAACTTCATCAATTCTAAAAACATAATTAGAAAATTATATATATTTGAACAAAAATTTATAAAAGATAAAGTTCTGCAAACTCTATGGCATTTGATTTAAAAGAGTATAAATTCCCCCCTGCTCTCTCTTCTTTTCAAAGTAATAATTTATCAACTCTTGAAGAAAGAATTAATGCAAGAACAAATAATACTGAAAAACTAAGAAAAAATTCTCTTAAACATTATGCTCAAGATTCAATGTTTGAAATATTTAGAGAAGATGGTAAAGTTATTTCAACTCAAAGAAAATTTATTCAATTACCAAATATGTTTTTTAATTTTATAGAAGTATTTCCTAATACATATGCACTCTTTACACACTCAAGACAAACTCTTCCTTATGTATTTTCTAATGAAAATGGAAAATTTAGAACTCTTGTAAGTCCTGAATCTACTGGATATTCAAGACAACATATTGAAGAATCATTTAGAACATCAACTTGCCCTAAATTATATTGGTTACACAGAGAATTTAATTAAATGTCTCATTTTTCTACTAAATTTTATAAAGTCTTTTTTATTAAATAAACATATGACATTACAAAAAGGAGATATGATAGAAGTTACACTTACAATTTCAAGTGATGGTAAAGTTTTTGATACAACAGATGAAAAAATTGCAAAAGAAAATAATTTGCAAGGATTTGGTAATAAAAAAGTAGTCTTTGGAAATAGTATGCTACTTCCTAAAATTGAAGAAAAACTAGTTAGTGCAAAATTAGGAGAAGAATTTTCTATGCATTTAAGTGTTAAAGATGCTTTTGGTGATAAAAAAAAAGAAATGTATCAAACATATCCTGAAAAAGTATTCAAAGACCAAGAATTAAGAATTGTAGTTGGACAAGTGTATAACTTTGATGGAAATTATGGTAAAGTTAAATCAGCTTCAAGAGGAAGAGTTATGGTTGATTTCAATCATCCACTTGCTGGAAAAGAAATTGATGTAACATTTTCTCTTATTAAGAAAATTGAAGATTTAAAAGAAAAAATTGAAACTACCCTGTATGTATTAATTGGACTTAGTCCTGAGATGTGCAAAGTTGGATTAAAAGATAAAACAATTACACTTGAAGTTCCTCAGCAATTAGTTCAAATGCAACAAATGCTTGAAGGAGCTTTAAAAGAACAACTTAAAGATGAAATTAAAGATTATAAAATTGAAATCAAAGAATTACAAGTTACTTCAAATCAAAAATAATTTTAAAAAAATTAATTAAGCTCTTTTTTTAAAATTTCAATTGCTTCTAAATAATCTTCAACTACATAAATTAAATTTGGAGCTAATTTTTCAAAATATTTATTAGCCTCTTCATATAGTCCTATTAAAATTATTTTTTTATTTGGTTTTATTGCTAAACTAATCTCTGAAGAAGTTCCATGATCAATTCCACATACAACAATAATATTACTTGATAAAACATTTAAATAATTTCTTCCACTCCTCATATTAGTACAAACTGGAATATCTAAATAAGGTGAAAAAGTAATTTTATCATCACTAGGTAAAATCCCTAGAGTTAAACCATTATTTTCTTTTGCTCCCTTTAATGCTTCATTCATTACCCCCTCATTTCTTCCACCTGTTAACGTAACCCAGTTTTTAGAAGCAATAAATTTTCCAATTTCATAAGCATTATTTAAATCTTTTTTTAGTGCATTAGAACCTGGTCCCATAACTCCAACAATTATTTTAACCATAGAAATAATTTATATTTATGTAATTTATATATTTTTACTTTATTTTTTAAACACATTTACAAAAAAAGCTTGTGTTTTTGAATAAGGAGAATGAATTCTAATTGAGTGTTGAATAAGTTTTTTGTTTTCAATATTTTTTAAAATTTCAATACTTTGAATTGGATAAGCAAATGATTTCATAAAATTATTCTCAATTTTAGTTGTAACTAATTTTAAATTTTTTTGAGCATAAATTACATTCTCCTCATTCTCTTCAATTTCCATTGAACAAGTTGAATAAACAATAACTCCATTTTTTGAACAAATCTCTTTTGCAACTTCAAGTAATTGTTTTTGAATTTGAGAATTTCTTAAAACTCCTTTTTTATCTCTTTTATTGAACCAATTTCTTTCCTGTAAAAAATTACCCGAACATGGAGCATCTAAGAGTACAATATCAAAATTCTCCTTAAAATGTTTAATTTTATGCAAATTAAGAGCATCAAGTTGAATAAATTCAATAGTGGTATTTTTATTGAATGTACTAAATTGTTTTTGAACATTATTTACAAGTTTTAAAAATCTCTCTTTTGAAATCTCATTTGAAATAATTTCTATTTTAATTTCTTTCTTTAAATTTCCTTGAACTATTTGTTCAAATATTACATTACTAAGTTGAGTAAGTTTTGAACCTGGTGAAGAACACATATCAATAATTTTTAGAGTTGAATTTGTTGAAAATTTTGAGTAATCAATTGAGTACAAAGGAATTTGTGAAGGATAATCTTGTAAATATGAAACTCCACTAAGTATTGGAAAACTTCCACTTAATGAAAAATGAGATTTTTCAATTTCATAACAATTTGAAATATTAGTTTTCTTAAGAGAAGTTCTATATGATTTTTTGAATAATTGTGTTAAATGTTCCTCTTTAATAATTGATGAATTTAATCTAACAAATTTCTTTCTCATAACTTCTTTTTGAAGTTTTAATAAATTATTTGAATCTTTAAAATGTTTTGAATAGTGCTCTAAAAAATTAAATTTTGAAACATTAGGTTTAAACTTTGACGTTTTAAATTTTTTTGAAGCTCTATAATAATTATTTTCATCATTTTTATCAAGAATTCTCTTATTCATCTATATATAATAATACAACATAACTTTATAAATATTGATATCATGAGTAAATTATGAATATTGAACAAATATTTACAGGGGTTGGAATTGTATTTTTAATAATTACAATTGGATACTTTGTAGGAACATACTTAGATATTATTCCTACATCAATTAAAGTAGCATTAAGTTTTATTGCAAGTGCAATATTATTTATTGTAGCAGATATAATGAGGAGGTCAAATAGATAAAATGGGAGCAGAATGGTCAATAGCAGTTGGATTTTTAGTATACTTTATAGCAATAATATTTGCAATAGTGTTTTATGTAATATATAGAAAATTTTCATTAATATTATATACTGCAAGTATTTCAACTCTCATATTTTCAATTTTTTATGCAATTGATGTATTTGATTTTTCAAGAAATTTAATTATGCTCACACTTGTTATCTCAACAATAGCGTTCTTTGCTCTTGGGAAATATTTTCAAGGAGTAACTTATACAAAAGAGAACTAAATTATTAAAAATGAAAACAGAAGATACTAAAAAAAGTAAAGATAAAAGCAATACAAAAATACCTCTAATTTCAGTAGTGTTATTAGTAGTTTTAATACTCATAAGTATCGTATTGCTAAGTCTTCCAAGTATTATAGGGATTGATAAACAATATTCTTTACTAATAAACCCAAATATTACTCTTCAAGAATTAAATAATTCAAATTCAAGAGTTGATATTTTAGAGTTATCATTAACTAATTCAAATTCAATACTTCCAAATAGAGTGGAATTAGACGATATTGTTTTATGTATATTTAATTCAAATAATCAACAAATAATACTCTCTCAAAGTTTAGATACAAGTTCATATAGAATTGATAGAGGAAGTGATATATTTAATTTAAGAAGTAAATTTATTGATATTCCAAGTGATTCAACTATAAATGTAATTTATTCAACATATTTTTATAGCTACAATAGAGAATTAAGTAATGTAATTAAAGAAATTGAAGAACTTAACTATGAATATACAATTGAGTTTAGAGCAATTAAAAATACTCAATACAGATACAATTTTGAAGAAAGCGTATGTAGAGGAGAAGAAAAGTTCGAAATTATTTCATTTAATTAATTTTATTTTCTATTATTAAAGTTAAATATTATTTTAGTAAACATATGTTAATCTAAATATTATAACTAGGTATAAAAATTAAAACTATTAAAAAATAATTAAACATTAATTTTTTTTATCCCCTATTATTTCTCCATCATGAAGAGTAATTACTCTTTGAGCTTGTTTTGCCAAAGAATCATCATGAGTTACTAAAATAATAGTCTTTCCTTCTAAATTTAATTTTTTTAAGTACTCCATTACAATTTTACCTGTTTTTGAATCTAAATTACCTGTTGGCTCATCTGCTAAAATAATTTTAGGATCATTTGCTAGTGCTCTTGCAATTGCTACTCTTTGTTGTTGACCTCCTGAGAGCTCAGTTGGCTTATTTAATAATCTATCACCCATATCAAATTGTTCAAGTAATTCTTTTGCTCTTTTTATTCTTTGTCTTTTAGATTTATTTGAAAATATCATTGGAAGTTCTACATTTTCCTGGGCACTTAGAGATTTAATTAAATTAAATTTTTGAAAAATATATCCAATTGTTTTACCTCTTAAAACAGCTAAATCACTCTCACTAAGTTTTCTAATCCCTTTTCCTCTAATATAAACATCTCCTTTTGTAGGAGTATCTAAGCAACCTATTTGATTTACAAGAGTAGTTTTTCCAGAACCTGATTTTCCAACTATTGCTACAAATTCTCCTTCAAATATTTCAAAAGAAATTCCTTTTAATACTCTAAGAGTATTTTTTCCAATTTTATATTCTTTAATTACATTATCTACTTTAATTAAAGAGTTTTTAGAAGTAGTGAAATTAGTTTTAGAATTAACTTTAGGATTCATATCTACAGAATTAGAAGAGGATTTAGATTTTAAATATATGGATTTTAAAACCATAATTATCTCTCACCTTCAACTCTAACATCACCTATTTCTACTGATGATATATCGATAAACTCAACTGGGAAATTAAATGTTCTAGTAGAAAATAATCCTGATTCTGGAAGACATCTTATTTGAACTGAATTAACACTCTCTTCAATCTCAACAATTCCCTCATACATCCCTTGCAAGATAGGCATTGTAGCTACCCTAGTATTTCTAAATAATGAGAGTATAAAATTAACAATTCCAGATTTAGTAGTATCAATTGTACAAGTCATTTCATTTTGATAATTATTTGTAAATGTTATTTTAATATTTTTATTTGATTCAGATAAAATCTCTCTTGGAAGTCTAATTACATTTGAATCCTCAATTCTTGAATTAAAGCCAAGTCTTTGATGTTCAACTGATATTAAATCTATTCTAAATGGTTCTTGAGTCATAACCACATCATATGTTTTAATTGGACCTACTTGACCTGTTGGAGTTTGACATAACAATGTAAACATATAATTTCCAACACCTAAAGATATTGAACCATTAAAGTTTCCAACTCCACCTGAAGGATTTAGATTAACATTTTGATCTAATGATGACCCTCTTACTCTAACTTCACAAGTTACATCTCTAAATTCTGAACGTTGTAAGACATTAAAATCAACAACTCTTGAAGTTTGAGTTGACATTAAAATTTGATTTAATCCCCAATCAAAAGATAAAATATAATCTGGAAAACTATCAATTTTATACAAATTAACTCCTATATTTAATGTCTCATTTCTATCTGCTCTTTGACAAGAAAGTATAAGATTTCTTCTACCTGGTAATATCTCAAATGAAGATTGGTGACTATTTAGATTTAATTCAAATGTCTGTCCATCTTCTGATTCAAAAGGTATAATTCCACCAATATATCCTCCTGAACTTCCAGGCATTAAATTACAATTGTTTAAATTTTGAGTACTTTCAAATCTTAATGTTGGATATGATTCATACGTATACCAAGTAGTTGGATTTAATTCATATAAACCAACATTAGAACTCTCAAGTAATGTAATAAATATCTGATCACTAACTCTAAAATCTCTTGTCGTAGTATTTGAATTTCCAAAATAATCTCTTGCAGTTACAGTTATTGAATAACTTCCAACAGTTAAGTTTCTAAATTCTTCAATCTCATTTAAATTAAGTGAATAACTCATTTCACTGTAATGAGTTTTAGGGATTTCTCTAAGTAATTCTGAACCTCTTCTAAATTGAATATTATAACTATAAATTCCACTTGAAAAAGTTGGAAAATCTCTAATCACAATATCACCTGAAATAAAATTTTCATATACAACTCCATCATCATTTGTATTTAAATTAATATATACTTCAGGATTAGTATTATCAACCATTATTTCTAATATATTACTCACTGGAACTTCTCCTATTATAAATTCAATATTTAAAGGATAATCTGAACGTTCAAGTAATGTTTGAGCTTGAATATTTATACCCCTAAAATTATACCTATTAATACTTCCAATTTGTGTTTTTTGAGGACTTAAAGATGAAACTAATCCTGAATATAATAATACTCCTGAATTTTCATCTCTAATATTTAAAGTTGAACTATCTAAGTTTGCTAAAGTATCAACTTCTAAATTTAATCGTTTATCTCTATTCAATTCTCCTCTAACTCCAATACTACCATAATCAAATAATGATAATGAAAATCCTGAAAAATTTCTTTGTACAGTTCTTCCTGCAGCATTACTACATCTCACTCCCACCTCAAATGGAACTGATTCTAATGAATTTGAATTTGTTAATACTAAAAAAGAATTACTCTGAGTATTTCTTCTAACAAGAGTCAATACATCTTCAATTACTAGTAAATTTGTATCTCTATCTACTGCTTGCTTTCTATTAGTGCTTTGAACTAATGGATTTGAACCAAATCTTGGAAGAACTTCACAACTTACATAATTATTCATATTTGATAATTGAATTTGAATATCACTAAATACTTGTGAAGTTCCAACTGTTGGATATACCCAGTTAGTTCCAATATTTGTAAACTCTACATTTTCAATTCTTAAATCAATATTATCTTTTACAAGTTGAATTTCTCGATTAGTATTTTTATTAAATAAATTTTCTTCACAATTAAACATTAAACTTACATCTAAACTATCTATTGTTGATAAAATTCCTTGTGTTAAAATATTTGAAAGAGTAAAACTAATTCTAGAATTTGAAGAACTATAATTCATACCATCCAAAGGATTACCTCCAACTACTGGCTGAACTGAACAACTAAATTCTCTAAAAGGAGGAAGAGCTAAATCAACTAAAATTTCAGGATTTTCTTCTGAAAAATATAACGTTTCATCTATAATCATTCCTCCATCTCTTGTTCTTACATTAATAGATGGCTCTAAAAACTCTAAATTTGTTATAATTTCTTGAGAATTAGAAGTTCCCCACGAAGTTTCTACTTCAATTCTAGTTAATAACTCAATGGATGAAAATTCTTCATTATATGAAGCTCTACATCCTAAACTTTCATCAAGAGTAAATAAATTTTGAGTAATTCTTAATGAGGATAGACTAACTTCTCTTCCACAAATTTTCAAAGAAGTTATTTCATCAACTAAATCTTCATCTTCAATATTAAGTTTTAAAGAAGTTCTAATATAATTATTTAAATTTTCTTTATTAACTTCAATTTCCCCAATAAGTAAATCTTCTCCTAATGCATCAATGTAGACTTCGTTATTTAAAATTTCCCACTTATTTTCATCTAAATGAATTAATCTAACTAAATCTAAATTAGGTACTTGAGTGTTAATTTCAAAAAATAATTCTCTTTCAAAATCTCTATTACCTAATAAATTACACTCTAACGTTAAACCATACTGGCCATCAACATTTGAAAAAGGACTTAAAACTTCACTAAAATTTAATTCTATAAATGCATTTAAAGGATGAGTTTGTCTTAATCCTAAATTTGTAAACATAATATTTGAATCAATAATTCTATCTATTTCTAAAGAAGGATTATTGATACTTCTTAATACAACATTATTACAAGTAACTCCTTCTAATGCTGAAACATTTAAAGGTATTGTGTATGAATTAGTATCTAAATAAGGATGATTTTGAGAATTTCTCATTCCTCCACTTCCAAACATTTCAATAATTAGCTCATCTCTATTTGAGAATAATAAATTTCCTGAAACTGTGTACCTTTGATTAAAAGAATTTCTACAAGATACTTGGTATGCAACATCAAATGACTCTCTAGGAGTTCCATCAGTTCCTACTCTTCTTAATTCATATTCATTAAATTCTCTTCCAATTTCAAATCCATTAACTCCTAGATTTAAAATACTTCTATTTTCAATTAATACTTCATTTGAACCTTCATATAATTCAACTAAGCAAATTTCTTCGTCAAATCTAGATTGTGAAGAAGGAGTATTTAAGATATTCAAATTAAATGAAGAAAATCAATATAATTCTGCAGTATTTGGTTCAAATTCTAATTCAAATGAAAATTCTCCAATTCCTTCTCCTCCATTAAATCTTTGAGGATTTTTTTGAACATTTCCTGAACTATCAACTGCTTTAACAGTACCTCTTGAGATTAAATTATCTAACTCTGAAGTTTCAAGACCTGAAAATTTATTTCTAAATTCATCATACGTATAAACTGTTTGAAAAAATTCCCCCCCCCTATATTCTGAGAAAATAGTTGAAGCTAAACCTGAAAGTATAATATTACCATCTAACTCAAATGCAAGTCTTACTCTTGAATTGAAATCTTCAAACACACTACAAGCAGGTGATACAGGATTTTCAATTCTCACAATTACGTAATCAATTACACCTTTTACATTAGGTTCTAATTGAAGAGTGCTTTTTCTCACAAGTTCATCTCCTTCTAAATATGATTTATACATCTCAACAAATATTGTAGGAGGATATGAATCACAACTTAACTGAAAATCATTTAAACTTGTATGCTCATTTTGAAAATTATAATTATCTATAAAATTAGTTGAAGCAGATGATGTTATTGCAGTAAGAAGAGCTCCATTATTATTCGTATCAGGGTTACCATCTCCATTTGAGTCTTTAATACAAGTTCCAGCATTTGGATATGTAGGATTTGCAATCCATTTACATAATGTACTTGAAGTAGACGAGTGATAATTTATTATTTGAGAATTTAACTTATTATTTGGATCTTCACACCTATTTTGACTTGCATACATTCCACAAAAAGTCATATCTTCTTCCACAAAAATATTCTCTAAACCTGAATGAGTTTCATACGGATTAATCACAGCAGACAATCCTGTTGAATAAGAAGAAGTTGAAGACTCAGAAATTAATTCACAATTCCCAAAACCCTTAATTGTTTCTTCTTCACAAAGTCCAGCTAAAAGTCCCTGAGAACAAACTTGACAATTAAAAGAATTTTTAGGAAATGAACTAATTGTATTAATATTTTGAATAGGATTTTCTAACGTAGAAGATAAATCTCCTGAGATCAAATTTAAACTACTCCCAAATACTGAAGTAGGTCCTTGAGGTTCAATTTTTAATGTTCTTGTGGCATCTTCAAGAGAATTTGAAATTTCAAATCTTAACACTCTAATATCTGATTGAAAATCACCTCTTGAAGCTAATGGAGTTGAAGAACTTAAAGGAATCATACTTCCATCCATAAATACATTAACTCTTGCACCCTGAACAAATATTTTTAATTCTAAATTTGAATTCACTGGAATTCCTGATATTTGTTGTTCTATATATCCTGAATCTGAAAATACAACTCTATTAGTACCTAAAAAATTATTAAATATATTAGTTGAACGAATTTCAAAATTGGATCCTCTCAAAAACTCTAAATTTGAACCATCTCTAATTTGAAATATTGGATTCTTCACATAATTTTTTCTCTGAATTGCATTAGCTATATTTAAAGACTTACTTTGAGTATCTTCTTCTTTTTCAAAATATAAATCTTTAGTAATACAAGTTCCTTGAAAATCATTCAATTCTCTCCACTCACAACCATAAATCTGCATTAAAGAACCTTCATTTGGATTTAATCTCGTTTGATAATTTGTACACACATCTTTTGAATTAATATCTTCACACATTCTAATAGAATTTGATTTAGAAACACACATTGTATCTTTTGCAAATGTTGAAAAAATAGATGAATCCAATGAGTCCCCCACTCTTTGAGTTAAAACTCCAGCTCTTAGAGGGTCATACACACAATCAGTACTAATACTCTCGCATAAAACTCTTGACATCAGAGAACCCATAAATGGCCCTCTTGGAGTCTCACACACAGTTCTTGGACTAATTGGGAAAGGATTTAATCCTAAATCAATATCTTCATCAATTATTGGGTCTTCATCATCAATTATTGGATCAACTATAATTGGAGGTTCATCTATAATAGGGGGTTCATCATCAATTATTGGATCAACTCCTCCTTGAGAAACTCCTTGCCAACTACATCCATCTTCAGCACAAGTTGTAAACTCAACACAAGAGTTTGTAGTAGGATAATTTACACCACTAATTTGAAAATAAAATCTAGAAGTTTCAAAACCTCCTGTATTTAACACACAATTTCTTCCATTATCAACAACTAATTGACCACACTGAGCAGCAATTCCTCTTACATTACCTGATTCTAAAACATTTTCTGAACTAGGTAATCCAAGAGTTAACCCTCCAACTTGTTGACAGTCTCTTTGAAACATAGTAGTTACTTGACCATCTCTTCCACCATCTAAACTTTGATAACAACACACAGATTGTGTTGGACTATATTCTGAATATCCTATACTTAAAGATAAGAGTGTAATTAATACTAATAAAGTATATTTAATATAATTCATACTATAAACTTAAATATTTAAAATATATAATTAACGAATAACTTTAAAGTAAAAACAATTTCACGAAAATAAAATAAAAAACAAAAGATAATTAAAAATTAAAAAAATTAAAATTAAACTTTAGTCCTCTAAATCAATCTCATCCCCTGAGTCCCCTGAATCAGGAGAACCCATAATTTTATGATAAATTTCTTGAATCTCTCTAGAATTCTTTAAACTAGTATGCAATTTTCTTAATTTTTTTTTACGAGCTAAATACTCATTTTCATAATCAAAATCTCCCATGTTCTTACATATAGTAGTACAATTATATTTATAAATGTTTTGTTACTTCTATAAATCTGACTAAATTGTTACTTTGAAATAAAAAATCAATTGAATTACTTTTAAAAAATAAAAAATAGTTGTTATTCTAGAGTAATTTAGACTTTTATATTAAACTAAAACTTAAATGCATAAAATACACCTAAAGTTTCTAAATCTCAACAATAAATAGTAACTAAACCCTTACATTACACAGATTTAAATAAATATTCAATTTAATTTTAATATGAATGAAATAGTAATAGTTTTAATAATTGCAGTATTATTTATCATCATCTCCTTTTTTATAGGAAGAGCTGTTGGAAAAAGATTCATGTTTGAAGTTATGAACCATGTACTTGAAAAAGAAAAAGAAAAAGCACTCAATAAATCAAGAGCAGTAATTAAAGGACAACTCCAAGAACAATTTGCACCATTTAGTGTAGATTTTCCGTGTTCTAGTACTGAGTGTAATTTTCAAGGAAAACCTATTGATTTTATTGGATTTAAAGGACTTGATAATAAATATGTTGAAGAAGTTCTTTTTATTGAAATAAAAACTGGAACATCTCAACTCTCACAAGTTCAAAAAAGTGTAAAAAAAGCAATTGAAGAAAAAAGAGTTCGATTTGTAGAAGTAAGAGTTTAAAAGTGATAAAAACAGTGATTTAACTAAATTATATAAATAATCTTTAATTTTTATAATTATGAATAATACACATGAATATTTACTTATAATGCAAGGGAGCAATTATGAGTTTTTTTATCAAGAATTCAAAAATTTGTTTGAAATTTATTTTCAAAGTGAAACATTTACACTAAAACAAATTCAAAATACTCTCTACTCGCTTCAAACTTCATTTAAACTTCCAAATAAATCTCATGAATTTTTTACAAGAATTACTCTTACAAAAGGAATTTATGAATTATTATTTCAAGCAAAAGACTTTGACTCTATACTTGAAGAGCTTCACTTAAGACCTCATTTATATTCACAAACATTTGCTGTGAGTCAAATTAATATAAAAACTAAAGCAAATATTGAAAATTCAACTCTTGCATACCCAATTGGAAAACAACTTCATCATTTAAAAGCTAACTTAAAAGAACCAAATCATTTATTTCAATATATTTTCATACCAAATAAGGTCTACTTTACTCATACAATATTTGAAAATCAAAAAACCTACCTTAAACGAATGCCTGTTAAAAGAGCAATAAATAAACCATATACTTTAAAAGCTGATATGGGAAGAACATGTATTAATCTTCTTGATGTTAAATCAGGAGATATTGTATTAGATCCATTTTGTGGAATTGGAGGAATATTACTTGAAGGAATTGATATGAATTTAGAAATGATTGGAAATGATATTAATAAAAGTGATTTAGAACATACTAAAACTAATTGTACACATTTTAATTTAAAAGAACCAACTCTATATAATGCTGATTCAAAAACTCAATTTTTAGAAGAAAACTCTGTCGATGGAATTGTAAGTGATATCCCCTATGGTAAATCTTCAAGAAAATTAGGAGTTGAATTATATGAAGGATTTTTACAATCTGCTCAAAAAATGCTAAAGCCAAATAAAAAAATGGTCATAATTTATGGTTGTTTTACTAATTTTAAACCTCTTGCACTCAAATATTTTGAAGAAATAACTGAAATAGAGCAGTATATGAACTCCTCTCTTACAAGATATATTTTAGTTTTGAAAAATACAAAGAAGAAGTAAATTTAAAATTATTGTTTAGAGAATCCTAGGAATCCTGCTACTTGATCATAAGGTTTTGGATTATAAATTGCATGAGGACTTCCAACATTAAATAATCCGTTATGGTAAAAAGTTCTGCATACTTGAGGGTCAAATTGTCCTTCAAAAGTCCCATCATGTTTTCCAAAATTCCTTTCAATGATACCTTTACCCATTTTTTCAGAATCTAAAAATCCTAACTCAAGCATTAATGGATCATCTGTAGTAGGCATAAGAGTAATATAATCTAAGCTAGTTGAGGCAATTTGCTCTCCTTCAAATCCATTTAAATCAACTAATGGGAACATAATCTCTCCTTCAATTCCTCTTTTATTTCTTGGAGTTTGCTGTGGTAAGAGTGGATTCCCATCTAAATCTACCAATCCTTGATAATCAACTAAACTTCCAGTTCCACCTTTTGGTTGAAAATGTATAATTACCAATTCCAAATCACTTCTACCATCTCCTTCAAATCTAACAGGTATACTTCCTCTTGATTGGTAGGGTTTTTGTCCATTTGTTCCTTTTAATCCTGTAAAACTATCCAAATCAAAATGAATTTTCCCATAATTACGTGGAATAGGAGGAGAATTATTAATATATTTTGCTTGATAATGCTCTTCTAATGCTTGTTCAATCATTGCATTTAATGTTGTGGATTCTTGTTGTTTTAACATATCTATAAATCCATAAGAAATCAATATTTATAAAATTAACTAAAAAGTAGTGAAAATTAAATGAAAAAGTTAAGTAACTTATAATTACTCCTTCACAACACTTGCTACTGCATCTACTACTCGTTTATCAAATGCATTTGGAATAATATACTCAGAAGTTAATTCTTCATCTCCAATTAATCCTGCAATTGCAAGAGCTGCATTAATTTTCATCTCATCAGTGATTTGTGAAACATTATTTTCTAACGCTCCTTTAAAAATTCCAGGAAAAACAAGTACATTATTTAATTGATTGGGGTAATCAGAACGTCCAGTTCCAATAACAAACACTCCTGCCTCTTTTGCATCTTCTGGCATCATTTCAGGAGTAGGATTAGCCATTGCAAAAATAGCAGGTTTTTCATTCATAAGAGCAATATGCTCACTTTTCAATAAATTTCCAACACTTACACCTACAAATACATCAACTCCTCTCATAACATCATACACACTTCCACTTTTATTCTCTTTATTTGTAAATTCTAAAAGAGTTTGTTTCATAGAGTTTAAATCTCCTCTATCTTTTGAAATAGCACCTTTACTATCACACACAATAATATCCTCAACCCCAAATTTATCCAATAATTTAGCAATTGCAACTCCAGCTGCTCCTGAACCATTAATTACAACTTTAAGTGAAGATGTATCTTTTCCACTTAATTTAGCATAATTGATGATACCAGCAAGAGTTACAATAGCAGTTCCGTGCTGGTCGTCATGAAATACTGGAATTTTAAGTCTTTTTTTCAACTCATCTTCAATTTCAAAACATCTTGGGGCAGAAATATCTTCTAAATTAATTCCTCCAAAACTTGGTGCAATATTTGCAATCGTTTCAATAATTTGTTGAGTATCTTGTGTATCTAAAATAATAGGCATTGCATTAATTCCTGCAAACTCATTCATTAATACACATTTACCCTCCATTACAGGCATACTCGCTTTTGCACCAATATTTCCAAGTCCTAAAACTGCTGAACCATCACTAATTACAGCAATTGTTTTACTCATTGAAGTAAGTTCTTTATATGCTCCTTCATTTTTTGCAATTTCAAGACAAGGGCCTGCAACACCAGGAGAATATGCTAAAGATAATTCCTCTTTATTGGTAACTTTAATTTTTGAGCTTATTTGTAATTTCCCATTAAATTCTCTATGTAATTCAATACTTTTTTGTTGATAATCCATAATACATATATAATATAAGTTTAAGTTTATAAATACTTTTTAATCTTGAAAAAAAACATAAAAATTGAACATATTTTAATATACTTACAATAAAAATATAACATTCTAAATCTATAATTATATTAACGTGTGTATTCAAAATACTTCAATACATCAGCTACTAAGAAAACTGACCCAGTTACAACACAAAATTCATTATTCTCAATCTTTTCTAAATAATTATATACTTTTTCAATATCTAAAAATATCGATTTATTCTTTAATGAATCCTCAAATGCTAAATATTCTTCTTTTAAGTCTTTAGCTTTAAATATAGTTGATTTAGTGAAAATAATAGTATCAAACATCTCAAAAAAAAATTTAAACTCTTTTAATTCCTTATAATTTGAAATTGCAAAAATTAAAGTTTTCTTCAAATAATTTAAATCTTGATTTATCTGAAATAGTTTTTCTTCTAAATATAATTTAAGTTCTCTAAGTGCGAGTTCATTATGAGCACAATCAACTATAATATTTGATTTTATATGCTCAATTCTTCCTCTGATGAGAATATTCATCAAAGAATTTCTAGTACTCATATCTTTAACTCCTAAATATTTCAAAACTTCATATGCAATTCCTGCATTTTTTCTTTGAAACTCTCCCTTTAAATTTGTATCACATAATGTTTCAACTTTATTATAAATAGCACCAATTTCTTGAACCTTACTACCAATAACTTTATGCTCAATTCTTGTAAATAAAGGAACATTTTTTCTTATAATTCCTAATTTCTGAGTTAAAATCTCCTCATATGTTTCCCCTAGCAAATGTTGGTGATCAAGTCCAATTGATGTAATTACACAAGCTACTGAATTAAATATATTTGTAGTATCAAACTCTCCTCCAACAAATACTTCAAATACTGCATAATCTACTCTTTTTTGAGTAAAATAGTCAATTGCAACTAACACTAGAATTTCACAAAACATAATGTTTGGATATAACTTATAATACTTTTCAAGCAATACCTCTAATTCTTTTGAATCAATATTACAAGAATTAATTTGAATTCGCTCATTAACCCTTAACATATGAGGAGATGTAAATAATCCAACTTTAAATCCAGCATCTTCAAGTCCTTTTGCAATCATTTTTGAAATAGTTCCTTTTCCAGCTGTTCCTGTAACATGAATTACTTTAAAAGAAGTTTCAACATAATTATTACCCTTATTTTTAAAATTCTTAGAATTATAATGATTTAGAACAAAATTTTTACTTGCCTTTTTACCTAAATGTGTAGTATTAACTAACTTATCAATATATTTAAAATTAGAATTAGTTGAAATGGAATTATCTAAATTCATTATAATAATTAAAAAAATATATTGTTTATAAAAATAATGTAAAAATAAATTAAAATGTTAAACTTAATAAAATATTAATATTTTATTTAATCATCTGTTTCATCAGAAGATGTTCCAAAATCTACTTCTTGAATAATAATAATATCTCCAAATGCTTTAAAGAATTTATGAGGAATAATTACTCCTTTTGCATCCCTAACCTTAGTACTTAGCATAGAACCAGGTACTGCTTTAATTTTCCAACTTTTAACTCTATTTTCTTCAAGTAACGCTTCTTCAACCTCACCGAAGAAATAACCTGTGTCAGTAAATACTTTCATGTCATACACATCAGACATTCTTTTAAATCTTGCCATATCTAAATTATTTATTCATTATTTATAAACTTTTTTAATTACTAGATATATTACAAATTAAAAAATAGTATTATTTTAAAGAAGATTAGCAATATTTTAGATATTTAAAAGTAAATTGAAAAAATTAAAATAATACTAAACCTAATTTTTAATCATTTTTTGTGCTATCTGATTTAGTAATCCAAAATAATGCTCCAAGTACTAATGCTATTAACAAAAATATCCCCAATGAATTACCTGCTCCTGCTGTAATTGAAGAGAATTGATTAGATATCCACTCCCAAATATTAAATAATGAAAACAAAAATACAATTGTGAGTAAAAATACCAACCCCGCAACACTATACTTAACTTTAGGGTTTTCAAAAATAGACATATATCCATCTCCCAAGATTAATCCTAAAACAATCAAAGCACACAAAATAACTACAATAGCCATAGCAGCAGTTGCAAGTGATTGAGCAATGAAATTTACAACATTTACACTAATTACTGCAAAAATTCCAAACACGAATGCAATTACTGCATTAATTTTTCTAGCTGAATTATCTTCATTAGCCCCTCCATGAAATATTTTAGATTTTTGTAAAATTGCAAATACAATTGCAAAAATTAAAATAAAAGGTGCTAAAACATTAGTAAAACCTGTCTCTATAAGTAGAGTAATTGCATCATTAAAATCGACCATTTTAGTTTTTATTTAAAAAAAAGTTATATTTATAAAATATCTTCTTCAGCAATTACAACAAAGTCTCCAATTGCTATAACTGAGTGAAATGGAACTAAATAATCTCCATTTGAATCTCTCTCAACACTTACATCTTGTACATATTTTGTTGGATTTTGAATAGTAAAATCAATAATTTCACCTGATTTAGTATCAAAGATTAAATCTCCTACTTCTCCAAATCTTTTTCCCCCTTTACTTACAACTACTTTTCCAAGTAACTTTCTTGAGAGGATTTTTTCTTGTTTTGAATCTGCCATAATTATATTTATACTCTCAAGTATTTAAATATTTTTGTTTTTTTATAAGTACAAATACACTGGTACAATCTTAAACTTTCATAAAAACTTTGAAATCCTCAACATATACACAATTTTCAGATTCTTCTCTAATTGAGTTAATTTTAATATCTAAAGATTGTTTATATAAAGGTCCATTTAGTACAAAACTCTCATATTCTCCTCCTTCACCAATTGGACTTAATGCATATTTTTCCTTAAATAATAATAATTTTTGAATAATATCTTCATTTAAAGTTTCTCCAACAAATTTCTTTGTTAAAGGATACCCAAATACACCCAATAATACTACTTCAAAATGTAGTGAACTTAACTCTTCAAGCATCTCTTCTTCATTTATCTCCCACAAAGGATTAAAACACCAAATATCTAAATCTCTACATATTTTTTGAATTCTACTTGCCTGATATGTACTTTTAATTGCACCTGTAACAATTCCCTCAACACCGTATAACTCAATTGTTTCTTGAATTCCTCTTTTCAAATCTTCAAGTTCTTCTTCCTTTTCACCATATGTTTGAACAATATGTTGTTTAATTTGTTGCATCTTAAGTTGCAAAGAAGTATATTCAAACCCTAATGATTGAAACATATAAGAATATGAATTTCGTGATTTCATAGTTATAGCACACACAATTTCATGCTCTTTTGAGGCTTTGTACATTGCTAAATGAGAATCCTTACCACCTGAGAAGAGAACTGCTAATTTCATAATATCAAATATAAATTATTTATTTATTATATATCTACGCATTAATTTATGCATTAATTTAGCCATTAAGAGTTTTTAGAGAATTTAAGATTTATATTTATAGGTATATTCATATTTATATTCATATTTATATTCATATTTATATCCATATTTAAACCAATTTAAATTTAGAAATCTTATAAAATAATTAAATTTAAATTAAATTTAAATAAATTCTAATCAAATTCTAATCAAATTCTAAAATTCTATTGCTCTTAACACATACTTTTAAAAACTAAATTTTATAAAAATATACTATGATAACAATTTTTTGTGATGGTGCAAGTAAAAAAAATCCAGGGATTTGTGGAATTGGAGCAGTAATTTCTCAAGAATCTAAAACAATTTGTGAAATAAGTGAGATGATTGGAAACAATTATACCAATAATATTGCTGAGTATTGTAGTGTTTTAAGAGCATTATATGAAGTAGTTGAATTAAATTTGCACAATTCTTCAAAATCTATTTCTGTTGTAATGGATAGTGAACTTGTAATTAAGCAACTTAAAGGAGAATATAAAGTAAAACAAGAACATTTACAAATCCTTCACAAACATATACTCAGTTTTATTTCAAAACATAATTTACAAGTATCATTTATTTGGGTTCCAAGAGAACAAAATACAATAACAGATAATTTAGCAAATCAAGGAATTGAAAAAAAAATTCAAACTTCTCCTTTTATATCAAATATATTAAATACAATTGATTTAAAAACATCTAATTCTGCTCAACTACCTTCTGAGAAACAAAAAAATAATCAAAATCAAAATTTTCAGGAATCTTCTTCTAATCAACTTCTAATTGCTGAGAAAGTATTTTTTTCAAAAACAAGTTGTCTCAAATTTCAAATTTCTAAACGTAAAGAAATGTATATTCACATAGGAACAGTAAAACAACAAAATTGGGAGTGGATAATTTGTAAATTTAGTGATGTAGAGATTGCTGAAATATGCTCAGTTATTTTAGGAAAAAAAGAAAAATGTGCATTTTTTCATAAAAATTCTCACAAAGGTGCAAATTCAAGCACTCAAATTTGGTGTAATTCAAATGAAAAAGGATTTTCAATAAAGATTCAAAATCATTCCAAATTATTAAGTATATATGAAGCAGATGTGCTTTATGAACTTATGAGAAGAGGAATTTGGGAAATAAATGCATTGTAAAAGATACATACAAATATTATTTTATTAAAAAATAGACCACATTAATAAATATAACTCTCAATCATTAATTTTCTTTGTTTAATATCTTTTAAGGAGAGTTCTTGATGATACTCAACAATCTCATTAAAGATACTTTTAAATAAATCAATTTGAATTAAATCGTAATCTTGCAAAAATGAATTTATATTATCTATAAACTCTTCTAATTCTATTTCTTGTGAAATATAAGAATTAAATCTGTTTACAACATGTTGTTTTTTTGAAATAAAATCTTCCATAGAATTAAAAAAATAAAAAACTATTAATAAATTTTGTAATTATATATTTATACAACTACATTATAAATTTACATGAAAAAAGCAACCCCTAAAATCATAAGAGGAATTATTAACAACATAGCAATAATTGCCATTGCAACAACTATTGATACAGCACCTGCCAATACTGTTTTAATTACATCCATATTATGTGTAATTGAAATTGTATTAACTACAACTACAAAATAATATACTGTAAATGCAAAAGTAATCATTACTGTTACAAAAGCAAATAAAGCTATAAACTCAGAAAATAACCCTGCAAGTATTAAAATAATTGAGTCAATAACTGAAATTATAATATTAAATAATAAAAAAGGAACTTGAATTACTAAAAATACTTCAATAGTCTTTTTTAAATCCCTACTCCCTCCAAATACCTTAATCCATAAATAACTCCATAAAAAAGATAAAAACATAAATACAACAGATAAAACTCCAAAAACCGGAGCTAATAGTAATAAAAATGGTGCAATATTTATGCCTTCAAAAATCAAATCTCCAGAAGGTACAATTATTTCAGGTAAAAATGTAAACAATAATACAATTGTCATAGTAATTGCTACTAAAATACTTCCAATTAAAATTGGGTACGTATTATCACTTACTTTTTGAGCTTCTTTTTTATCTAATTTCCATAAATTAAATGAACTTTTTATATAATCTATATAATCCATAATAAGGTATTAAAAACTCAATATTTAAAAATCTATTGAAATATTAAATATGTTTCAATTTACTAATTTACGTATAGTTTGATTTGAAATTCCTACAAAGATATTTAAAAAAAATACAACTATTACTAGTATGGTTTCATTATCTTGGATAGATATTCATTATTTGGGAAAAGAAGTAACTTCAGAGCTTGAATACTCAAAAATTGAAAATATTTATGGTAATCATGAAGAATTACACATTAAATTATATAAATCTGGCCAAAAAAATAGTTTTATTTCTGCTTTTTTAAATAAAGGAATATTCTTAATGAATAATGAAAAATATCAACATAATTCAAAAAATATATTTATTCAATTTTTAAGAAAAAAATTAAAAAATGGTATGTTTGAGTGTTGTTTTACATATGAAAGAGAAAGAGTTGTAACACTTAAATTCTCTGTTAAAAATCAAGAAACTAAAGAATTTGAAACATATTATTTACATATTGAACTCTTTATGGGTGGACAAGTGACATTGTGTAATAATAAAAATCAAATTATTAGACAACTTAAACAACTCTCAATTCCTCAAAGTTCAAGTCAAAATTTAAATGAGAATTCAAATCAAATCTCTCTTGAAGAAAATTCAAATAATTCTAACACATATGAACTCTTTAATACTAAACTTGAAGAGTTAAATCAGCTAAAAAGAGAAAAGAAAAATATAAGTGATTTAAAAGAAGAAAAGAACAAAGTTAATATAAATAATTTATTAATTAAAAAAGATAATTTACTTAAAACTCTTACACTTGAAGAAATCGACTTATCTAAAAATCTTCAAGATTCTTTAAAATTTTTAGGAATTGGTAAAAAATATATTTTTTATTTAGAATTGTTGCTTAACATTTCAAATCAAACTCCTCTTGAACAAATTGAAACAAATATTCTCAATATACTAATTAAAGAAATATCAAATTTATTAGAATATTCAAATTCTACTACTTTATTATTTTCTAAAAATTCAAAAGATGATATTCTTCTTCCATTTAATCCAACTGAGCAAAATTCAAATTTAATTTCTACATCAAAAGAATTTGAATTTGAAAATTTTGAAGAATTATTTTCACTAAAATTAAAAGAACTCTATAAAAAATCTTTTATTCCTAAAGATACTTCATTAAAAGAACCTGCTAAACTCACTAAACTTAAAAAAAGACTTGAAGATCAAGAAAAAAATTTAAAAAAAATTAATGAACAAAGTGAAAAGCTAGAGCTTCAAGCAAGTAGTTTTTATGAGCATTATCAAGAACTTCAAAATTTACAAAATAAAATAAACTCAATTATCAAAGAAGAAAATGGGTTTAAGATACTTAAGGAAAAAATTAAAGAGAATCCAACTCTTAAAAAATTAATTACACAAGTCAATGATAAAGATAAAAGTGTAACTATAAATACTAAAGTATTTGAAGAATTGAAAAATAAATAGTAATTTATTTTTAAGAGTGACAAATTTTTAAATGTATAATTTAATAAAAATAACTATGGAACAACAAACACTAGAATCTCAAATTGAAGCGTTATTATTTTCGTATGGAGATTTTTTATCAATTAAAGAACTTCAAACAACACTTCATGAAGAGAGTGAGTTGAAAATTAAAGAAGCACTAAAAAAAGTTCAAAAAAAATTCGAACAAGGTTTTTCTTTTATCATTATTGATGAAGGTGGTAGGTATAAAATGAAAATTAGAGAAGAATTTGATACCTTAGCAAGTGATTTAATTGCAAATTTAGAAATTCCTCAACACTACTTAAAGGTACTCTCAGTTATTGCATATGAACAACCGGTGAGTAAAACAAGACTTGCAGAAATTATTGGTAAAAATGTTCAAAGTGAAATAGCATATTTGTATAGAAATAAATTTTTATCATATCAAAAAGTTGGAATTGGAAAATTTTATAGAGTAACTAAAAAATTTTATGATTATTTTCAACTTGAAGAAGATGAAGATTTTAGAAAAACTGCTGACTCTAATATTACTACATTTTTTCAAAGTGTTGAAGATTTAGCAGAGGAATTACAAATTACTGTAGAAGAAGCTAAACATATTTTAGAGATGAAAAATAAATCTAAAGAAGAAACAGAAGAGGACACTAATGAAGATGATAATTCTCAAAATAATACTTACGAAGAAAATCAAGGTTTAGAAGAGAAATTTAAAGAAGAAATTGAAGTTAATGAAGATACTAAAGAAGATGAGCATATTAAAAAAAATTAAAAATTTTGATTTAGATTCTTCAAATTCAAATATCTTAAAAATATTAATTAAAGTAATCTCATTTCTAGGATCTTTACAATTTTATGTTATAATAGTTTTATCAATGTTAGTTATTAATTATGTCTACAATTTTGACTTAAATTATTATCTACATTTATTACTATTTTTACTCACTGTAATGTTTGTAATTGGACTTCCTCTGCGTGCAATTACGTTTAGAAATAGAACTAATCCTCAAAATCATATTACCTTTTTTGAAAAGCACAATATTATAAGATTCTCCTCTTTTCCATCATTTCATGCAACAAGAATTACCATTTTATTATTACTTCTAAATTCTCTTTTTATCCAATATTCATTTTTATTAATTATAATTTCAATAATTATCTACTTTTTAGTATGTTATTCGAGAATTTTATTGAAAAAACATTACAGTAGTGATATTATAGGAGGAACTATATTTGGAGTAGTATTATGGATGAGCAGTTTTCTTTTAGTACAGGTAATAACTAAATTAGCCTAAATTTGCAAATACTAATTTTGAACTAAATGAAGTGCATAAGGATTATCATGTCCACCTTTTCTTAAGATTTTAAATTTCATTAGTTGAGAAAGTTTATTATTTAGTCGGGTTAAAAAAACAGTTTGAGAACTTCCAAGACTAAATTTAATAAACGGATTACTTTCAATATTAGATAAAACTTCAAGTTCACTTTGAGAAAGTTCCACAAAATTTTTCTCACCAATTCTAATTAGTCTTGTTACGTCATTTACTTGTATACCTTGAGTTTCTTCTACAACATCTATTCCTATTTCTAAATTTAAAGGCCTAAATTTTGATTCTCTTGCAGAATTTCTCAAACCTAAACTACTTAATTTAGAACGAGATGATAAAAAACAATTTTCAAAGAATTTGTTTTGCCTATGAAAATAACTGTTTAAATTATCACCATTTAATAAATTACCATCATACTCACCTAGTGGGTCTATACAATCACCAATTTCTTCTATAGTCATACACCCTTCTCCTAACATAAATCCTCCATAAAGAATTGGAAGTAAAGAATCATCTTTCATAAAGGGAGTAACATTGTATTTTCCCCTTTGCATTAATTCTTCAAGTCCACTCTTTTCATGTGTTCTTCTTCTTACAAATTCGTCAATCTCTAATTGTGAAAATTCAATATAAGAAATTTCCTCTAAAGGACAAAAGTTAGATCTATTCTTATAAGGATTCTTATCATCTTTACTTCTAAAATTTGGTACTAAAACAAGATTTTGAGCTAAATACATATATACATAAAATTGAACATAATTTAAAAATATTACTACTATATAGTTATTTCAATGATAAATATTTATTTATCTTTCAATAAATCTACTCCTAAAGCCTTAATAATCATCTCTCTTAGATTACTTCCTTTTGCATCATCTTGTGATAATATTACAACAAGAGGCTTAGTCATTGTATTAATTTGTTGTTTTTCTCTTTGAGAGAGTGTATTATAAACTATTTCATCTAAAATTACAATCCCATTATCTTCTTCTTTAGAAATTGCTTTTGAGAAATCTTCGGGTAAAAAAGCTTTTAATCCTGCAATTTCAAATCCAAACGTGAATTCTGGACTTCCAACAACTACAATTAAGTTTTCCATATTCAAAGTTAAATACTAACTCTTTATAAAATTTTACAAATCAATACAAAATTTTATTAATCATTTGAAATATAATAATACTATGAAACAAACATTAACATTTGAAGAATTAGAAGAATGTATTTCTTCAAAGATTATTCAACCACTTAATAATTTAGATATTTCAACTCAAATTCAACCAAGTAGTATTGATATAACACTTGGTTCAATTGCATATCTACTCCCTCACAGAGCTTTAGCTCCAAATATTTCAATGGAAGAATTGGGACCTCAAATTGCTCTTCAACAATTAGATTTAAATCAAAAGACACTTTTTTTAAAAGGCCATACATATTTAGTTGAAACTGATATTGAACTTTCTTTACCTCAAAATATTTGTGGTAAATGCTCTCCTAAATCTTCAATTGGAAGAATTGATGTATTAGTAAGAGCTGTATGTTCAACAAATGGAGTATATGATGTAATTCCTCACTTATCAAAGGGAAAGTTGTTTTTAGAAATTACACCTCAATCATTTAATATTATTGTACAAAAAGGAGTTCCAATGAGTCAAATTAGATTATTTAAAGAAGTTGAACACACTCAAGAAGTAAGAAATAGTGAAAATCAAGATATTGAAATATTACAAAATTGTATTATTTTAAATGAAGAAAAAATTACAACTCAGCATAAAAAAAATATTAATTTTGAAGAGAATATGCAATTTTTAAGTTTAGAAATTAATGAAGGACATTTTGGATATGTTGCAAAAAATACACAGACTCCAATTGATTTAACTAGTTTATATACACATGAAATTTCAACATTTTTTGAACCCTTACATGCTCAAAGAGGAATTAATAATCAGTTATATGTAGTAATTGAAAAGGATAAATTTTATATTTTTCATACAAAAGAATTAATTAAAGTACCTCTTACACACTCTGTTGAAATGCTCCCATATTCATACATGATTGGAGATTTTAGAGCACATTATGCAGGATTTTTTGACCCAGGATTTGGAGGAGAAAATGGAGCCACAGGAGTGCTTGAAGTAAGAGCTTCAGAGAATATTGTCATATTTGATTCACAACCAATTTGTAGTATTATAATTTACAAAAACTCAACTCTTCCTAAAATTGGGTATGGAGATTTAGGAAATAATTATCAAGGTCAAAGAGGACCTAAACTTTCTAAATTTTTTAAAAAAGATTAAGAATACAAAAAATAGTAATTTAATTTTTTATAACAACTAAAAATCCTTCTAAATATATTTAAAATTCTCAAAATTATACGTAAATTTATAAAAATAATCAACTCTATTATATTATATGAAGGTTGAAACAAAACAAAATATTATAGATATTCTTCTAAATTGGAGAACTATTCTTCTTATACTATTAATTTTAGTAAGTATTGTTGGAATTAATACTAATATTTTTTCACAAGATAAAGTTATAATTTCAAGTGTATCTAATCAGCAAGAATTATTTAGACAAGGATTTTCAGTAGATGGAATTAATTTACAAAGAAATTTTCCAACTCTTGATGAAATCAATGGAGTAAGAGTTAACTCCCTTCCTCAAGCATTTGAATTATTTAATGAACAAACTATAAATTCAACAAATACAATTATAATTGATGGTAATTCATACACCTATAGATACAACCCAGGTCCTAATAACTTATCTGTTGTTGATTTTTTAGGTATTTCAATTCAAGAAGCCTTTGGTTCTAATATTAGACTTGGAATTGATTTAAGTGGTGGTACTAGAGTTATTTTAGAAGCAAAAGAAGATTTAACTCCAGAACAATTTGAAGAACTTAGAGAAATTTTAGAAAATAGACTAAATGTGTTTGGTGCAAGTGGTGCTACTGTTGGAATTATTACTGACCAATTTTCAGGTGATCAATTTCTATTTATTGAGAGTCCTAGTGCTAATCGTGACGCTATTTTTGAATTAATTGAAAGACAAGGAAATTTTGAAGCAAGACTTGGTAATAGAAGTGTGTTTACTGGAGAAGATGTTAGAGAAGTTCTGCAAGGTTCTCAATTTACTCAAATTAATTGTAATAATTTTGCACCATATCAATGTTCAATTTCTTTTACAGTAAGAATTAGCTCTCAAGCTGCAAATAATATGCTTCAAGAAGCTTCAACTTTAGATATTATAAATGGGTATTTAAGTGAAGAGTTAGTGTTTATTTTAGATGGAGTTGAACAACAATCACTAAGAGTTGCTTCAACATTTAAATTTCAACCTGTTTTAGCTCCACAAATTACACTAAGTGGTGATCCACAAGATTCTCTTGAATTTGCAAGAAAATCAGCAATGCATCAACAAGAAATTATGAAAGCAATTTTACTTACTAAACCTCTTCCTAGTGAATTAGAAGTAATTCAATCATTTACACAAAGTGCAGAACTCTCAGAAGAATTTTTAAGAAATGCACTAATAGTTGGTCTTTTAGCAATTGTAATTGTTGCACTCTCAATTTCATATAGATATAAAAATCCTGTAATTTTTTTATTAATTAGTATTGCACTACTTAGTGAATTAGTATTAATTTTTGGAGCTTCAATCTTATTTCAAATTGCAATAGATTTAGCAGCAATTGGGGGACTTATTGCAGCAATTGGAACAGGAGTTGATGATCAGATTATTATAACTGATGAATATATGAAGAAAAAGAATCAAAATAAGATGTCATCAAAGAGAATTAAAAATGCAATGACTATTATTTTAATAGCTTTTGCAACAACTCTTGCAGCAATTGGGCCTTTATTCTTTGCAGGACTTTCAATTTTACAAGGATTTGCATTTATGATTATTTTAGGAGTAACTATTGGAGTATTTATTACAAGACCATTTTATGCAGTAGCTCTTAGAATTATTACAACAACTAGAGCTCAAAGAGAAGAAGAGAAAGAGTTAATTGAAGAAGAAGAGAAAAATCAAAGATAAAATTATTAGTTAGTAATTATTTTTTCAATATCTTCTAGTTTTTTAGGAATATTTTTTGATAAATTTT
Source organism: Nanobdellota archaeon (assembly GCA_022565615.1). Taxonomy (GTDB): domain Archaea; phylum Nanobdellota; class Nanobdellia; order Woesearchaeales; family UBA583; genus UBA583. The sequence goes on from JAIUMM010000008.1 coordinate 37,482, forward strand.
CACATCCTAATTTTGTAACAACTACATTATCTTCTACTCTTATTGCAACTCCTAATTCTTTAATATATAATCCTGGTTCAATTGTAATTACCATACTCTCTCTCATCTCCTCATATGTACCTATATCATGTGTATCTAAACCTAGATGATGAGAACATCTGTGGGGAAAATATTTACGAACTACTTGAGGGTTTTCTTGAAATTCTTCTTTTGATATAAGTTCTAACATAACTAGTTCTTCTCCCATTTTTTGTGCTACTTGTTGTTCAAATTCTTTAAAATATACTCCTTCTTTTACTTGTGATATTGCAAATTCTTGAACTCTTAGCACTGCTTGATATAATTCTTTTTGCTGATTTGTGAATGTTTGTGAAATTGGTATTGTCCTTGAAATATCGCTTTTGTATCCTAAATATTCGCATCCAAAGTCTAGGAGAAGTAATTCATTTTCATTTAATATTGAATTATGTTTATTGTAATGTAGGGTAAGAGCATTTCTACCTCCTGCAACTATTGGATAAAACGAATGCTGAGAATCTCGTTTAAATATTTCATAACTCAGTTTTGCAAATACTTCTTGTTCAGTTTTTAATTCAGTTATTGATTTGAGAAGTTCTTCAAATACTTCTTTTGCTATATCATTTGCATATTTGATTGCTTGAATTTCAAATTCATCTTTTATTTCACGAAATTGAATTAATTGTGAAATTTTATTTTCAAAAGTTTGAGTTGTGTATTGTTGTAGTGTTGAGATATATTGTTTAAATGTTGAGTAATAATTTACTTTTTCATCTAATACATAACTTAGAGTATACCCTTCTTCTATTGAAGATTTAATATATTGTGTTATTTCTTCTATAGAGCATACTTCATCTACATTTGAGAGTTTTATTATTTCTTCTTTTGAAATTGAGCCTTGAAATGTTTGTTGAATTTCACTTTTTTGAGTTATTCCAATTTTAGATGATATAAAAGAATTTTTATCTTTAATGATAATTCCAACCATTTTCTCAGAGTGAGCATTTAAGAAATAATATTGAAACCAGCTATCACATGAGTGAAAGTATTCATCATCTCCTTTACTCATCACATCTCTTGTGTGAAAAAGTAGAATCTCTTTAGGATGTAATATGGAGGAGAGTTTTTCTCTTCTTTGAAGAAGCATTGAAATTAAGTCCATATTTATATTATATTATAAGCATTTAAAATAATTATGGTTATTGAGGAGGAGAGGGAGAAGAGATGTTTTAATTTTATAGAAAAGAAGGTTTTATTTTTTCAATTTTTCATATTCTTTTTCTGCCAATTTTTTAATCTCTCTTGCAATAGGTGATTTTAAGCCAAATTCTTCATCTAATTTTTCTAATCTTTGATTAAATAGTGTAATCCAATTATTAGTTCCTGATTTTTCAATTTGATACAATAATTCTTCTTTAATAATTTTCCAATCTATATTTTGTTCAATTATTTTTACTGAGTCTTCAATATCACCCTCTCTTTCAGTTATGGACTTGAAAACAAAAATATCTTCTTTAGAAAGTATACATAGTTTAAGATTTGATAAACTAAGCTCAATTTTTGCTCGAGAAATCATTCTCTCACTAATTCCTAATTTTCCACATACTTTTTGATTAAATATATCAAGTCTATAATCATCTAATTCAAACATTTTATCAAGTTCAAAATTTTTATATTCTATAGTTAAAATTTTCTCTTTAAAACCTAAACGAAACAAAATATTCTCGATAAGTTCTAAATCTGAATTGGAAGTTACAATAATATCTAAGTCCTTTGTTGAAGCCTTTGCATTATAGAACATTAAAGCACCACCTCCAATTAAGTAAATATTTAATTTACTAGAAGTTCCAACTAATTTACTATTAATCATTTCAAATAAATCATAGATATGTTTAAGTTCTGTAATTTTATGTCCTAAATTGTATGTCATTTTTATTCATTCTCTTTTTTATTTAAGATTTCTAATTTAGTTGGAAACCCTTCAAAAGTTTTGTCATCTTCTAATATCTGAATTATTTTTTTATGTTTTGAATGTTTAATATTTTTTAATTTATTTTTTAAATAATAAATAGCACATAGAGTTAATTCTCTAATAGAAGTTGAAATATTTAATGCATCTTCATATATTTGTGACTTAGTTAAATCATTATCTAATGTTGTGTATGTATTTGTATTATAAAATAATTTAAAGTCAAAGGCTGAAAAAGCAGTTTTTTTAAAATTACTTAAATTTTTATTATTCTCAAATATCAAATAATCTTTTGTTTTAAATAGAACTTTTGAATTTTCAGGTAAACCTTTATTTTCATATTGGATAGTTGAATTATAGGCATTTAATAATTCAATTAAATCATTCCAGATTTTAGAATTAATTTGATATTTTTTGTTTTCATCGTAAGTTAAAATTCCAATATTTAATAATTTTTTAATATTTTCATAAACTTGAGTTTTAGAAAGTCCCATTAAATTAATAATTTCTTGAATTTTTAATTGATTATTTAATAAAATTAGTAAAATTGAAAATTTAGGTTTTTCTAAAAATGATAAAGACTTTCCTGAATTCATCATATTTAATAATATTTTACAAAATAAATTATCTTCTATTAGAAAATCATCATTAATAAATTTTAATTCAATTAATGATTTCAAACTTCTCTTAATAGTGTCATTGGATAAATTCAATTTTTCTCTCAATTCCATTCTATTTAATTGATATAAATATATTTCTTTTAAGATTTTTATTTCATTTTTTGTTAAAACCATTTTCCGAATTTTTGCTTTTTATTATATATCTAAATACTTTAATATTTATAAATGTATATTTTTTGAGCAGAAAACCGGAATTGTGAAACAATTTAATATATTAAATATTCTTTTAAATTTTAAGAATTTGAATGAGTTCTAAAAAGACTGAAAATAATCATCATCTCCTTTACTCATCACATCTCTTGTGTGAAAAAGCAGAATCTCTTTAGAATGCAATATGGAGGAGAGTTTCTCTCTTCTTTTTAGAAGCATTAAAGTTAAGTCCATACTTATATTATATTATAAGCATTTAAAATAATTATGGTAATTGAGGAGGAGAAAAATAATTTTTCAATACTAGAATGTTCTCAATTTATTTCGCTTTTTAAGCGTTTTTTACTTTTTTAACGAATTTATTTTGAAGAGGAGTTAAATCCAATTTAGAATTTTAAAAATAAAACTGGGGTTTAAAACAAAACAAAAATTGAAATAGTTTCCTTTAAATATAACTTAATTATTTAAATTAGATTAATTTGAGTTGTTATATGGTGACACAAGAAGAAGTTAATAAACATTTAGAAAGATTAAGTTCAACTAATAATATGTCTCATTTTGATAATTTATTAAATGCACATTTCAATACTAATGAAATTCGTGAAATAAAAGAATATGATGATTTAAGTTTATCTTTTTTTGAAAAATTAAAGCAAGAGAATCATCTTAAATTTGAAGATAGATGGCCTCATTTAAATCCGAATAGTAATGTTAATTTTGATTTAGTTTATGATAAAGATGATTTAAAAATTAAAAACTTATCTAAATTTGGAAAGTTAGATATTTTTTTAACAAATAAAGCTATAGAAAATGAAATAGAAAAAGAAGATTTAGTTATCTTTCGACAAAATTTCTATTTACAATTATTAGAAAATAGTTTATTTCTTTTTGAAAATATAATTAAATCAATATCGCCAAAAATTTCTATAGTTATGTTAGGAAAACTTTATACTCATATTATAGATGATAATAATTATATTGATTATAAAAAGTTGTTTGATGGATTTAATAAAAATATTAGAAATGCTATTGGACATGGGAGTTTTAGAGTTAATATTGAGGGTGAAAAAATTGATTATTATTACTACGATTGGGACTCTAATGAAGAAACAAAAAAAACAATTACATTAGGAGAATTTCACAAATTATTAGTTAAAACAATATATGTTTATGAATTATTCTTGAAAAATATAGATAAGGTTTTTTTATCTGAAATTAAAGGACTTTACGAAGAAAATGGATTTAAAGTTGATTAATTAAAAATAAAGGAAACCACTCCTTTTAGTCGTTTTATCCCAAAATAAAAAAACGTCCCCTTAATGTTACTCTCGCTATCGCTGCAGGGAAAAACTCTCACTTGACTTCTCACTTCGTTCGACCCACGCTAGCGCCCTCCCTATCGGTCGGGGAAACATAACAAGGGTTTAATAGAAAATCGCTCGGTCCGGTGCTCTCCCAAATTCTGCTTCGGAAAAACTTCTCTAAATCCAAATATTAATTGGAGGAGAACTCTACTAGAGGCTTTCCTCCTCTTCCATTTCTGTTTTTATAGACATTAACTAATTCCTGTGCAACTTTTGAATTTAAGGTAATAAATGAAAATGTATCACACACATCAACATTTTTCACTCCATCAATTCTTACACCACTCTCTTTTTCAAGCATAATTAATAAAGATTTTTTAGATAATTTGTCAACTTTTCCTTTAGCTACAAAAATTTTCCTCTCCTTTAAATTTTTAGAAAAATCAGGAAGAGAATCTGAACCTCTTGAATTTCTCTCACCTCTTCCTCTATCATTTCCATCTCTTGAAGAACCTGAATTTGAATGAGAACTTGAAAGAGAAGAACTAACTTCCTTCTCTAAAAGTGTTTGCGCAATCTCTTCAATTGAAAAATCAACAAGTAACGTATCTAAAATTGTACTTACAACCTCTTGAACTTTTGCATACTTTTTCTTATCATAAGAATTTACATCTTTTGGATTTTTAGCATTTTTAGTATTATTAATAATTGTTTTTGACAAATCTTCAATAATATATTTATGCCTCATCTCTTCAGCTTCTTCTCTTGACATAACATCTCTTTTAATCAAATCAACATTCAACTCATCTTGAATTTGCCTAAGTTTAAACATTTCTTGTCTTGTTACAAATGAAAGTGCAATTCCTGTATTTCCAGCTCTTCCAGTTCTACCAATTCTGTGAGTATATGTCTCTACATCATCTGGAAGTGTATAATTAATTACATGAGTAATATTATCAACATGAATTCCTCTAGCTGCAACATCAGTTGCCACTAAAATTGAAAATTTATAATTTTTGAAATCTTGTAAAATCTTCTCCCTTTTATTTTGAGTTACATCACCATGAATACAATTTGCCTTAAATCCATTTGAATTTAAAAATTCTGTAATAGTATCAACATCAGCTCTTGTTCTACAAAAAATAATTCCATGAACTTTATGAATTGATAACAATAATTGAATTAATGTATTCATCTTAGCTCTCTTATCAACAATATAATACTCTTGTGAAATTAAATTACTCACTTCTTGTGTTTTCTCAACTGTTACAATCACTCTTTTTTGCATATATTTTTGAGACAATTCTTTAATCTTAGCAGGCATTGTAGCTGAGAAAAGATACGTTTTTCTCTTATTTGAAGTAGTTTGTAAAATAAATTCTAAATCTTCAACAAATCCCATTTTAAGCATTTCATCAGCTTCATCTAAGACAACTGTTGAACACTCTTCTAATTTTAAATCTTTTCTTTTAATCATATCAACAACTCTTCCAGGAGTTCCAACTACAAAATCACAACCTTTTTTAAGTTGTTTTTGTTGCACAGTAATTGGAGCACCTCCATAAATTGTAATTGCATTAATTTCATTAGTAAACGCTGAGAATTTTTCAATTTCATTTGTTACTTGAATTGCAAGCTCTCTTGTAGGAGCTAAAATAATTACTTTTGGTAACTTTTGACCTCTTTTACCTACAACCACATTTCCAGATTTAATATCTTTAAATATTTCATTAATAATTGGAATTGCAAACGCACCTGTTTTACCAGTTCCAGTTTGAGCAACTCCTACTACATCATTTTCTCTATTTGAAATTAAAGGAATAACTTTTTGTTGAATCTCACTTGGCATACTAAATCCAAGTTTATCTAATTGTGTAAGAACCTCTTTTTCAAGTCCTAACTCTTTAAATGGAATTACTTCAAGAACTTCTCTTACTTTTTGAGTTTTAGTCTTACTCACATCTCTTGGTTGTAATTCAAAATCATCTTCTCTTACTCTTCTTGAACCTCCTGAACTTCTTCTATTGTCTGAATTTCTACTGGAGTTTCTATCTGAACTTCTACTTGAACTTTTATTAGAATCAAATTTAGAACCATATTTAGAACTTCTATCTGAACTTTTCTTTGAATCTCTATTTGAATTTCTACTAGATTCTCTACCTGAGCCTTTTTCTGAAATCTTACTGCTAATTTTATTAATTGTTTTCATCTTTAACGTATATTTAATAGTCCATCTATTAATTAGAATTTTAAAATTAATACAACTGTATTCTATATTATATAATATAACTTATTAGATTTAAAATTAAATAGTAAGATATTCTTACTTAAAATATATCATTTGAAAAAATTTCAAAACACAATTCTAAATATTATACCCTATTATGATTAAATCATACATTATGTAAGCCACTATGAATACAAGTATTAATTCTTAGTATCACAGCCACAACTTAATTCATATTTTAGTGTATGTTATTTAGTAAAATATAATTATTATATTTTTAATGTAATACCAATTACTTAAAACTCTACTATATAAAATAGTATACCATTTATAAAGTAATCGGGGAGAAAAATAATTATTTAATACTCTCAAATTCTACTCCTCTTCATTAAATAATTGCTCTGCTACAAATTTAGCATCAAATTTCACTAAATCTTCGTATCTCTGCCCAGTTCCCAAAAAATAAATAGGAGCATCTATTGAATACGCAGTTGTAACCACACTTCCAGGTCTCTCATCAGTATCAACTTTTGTAAGAACTACTCCTGAAATTCCTAAACCTTTATCAAATAATTCAATTTGTTCAAGTAAATCATTTCCAGATACACTATCTCCAATAAACATCACAATATCAGTTTGAGACACTCTTTTAATTTTTTTAAGCTCCTCCATTAAATTTTTATTATTTGGCATTCTTCCAGCTGTATCAATTAATACCACATCAACACTTTTAGCCTTAGCATGTTCAATTGCATCATAACACACAGCAGCAGGATCAGCTCCTTGTTTATGTCTTACACACTTAACACCTAAATTATTACAATGTTCTTCAACTTGCTCAACAGCTGCTGCTCTAAACGTATCTGCTGCTGCTACAACAACTGATTTATTTAAATCTTGTAAATGTTTAATAATTTTCCCAATACTTGTAGTCTTTCCAGTTCCATTTACACCTAACATCATAATTACAACTGGTTTTTTCTCCTCTAAAAATTCATTTAATATAGTATCAAAATGAGCCTCTTTACTCTTCATCACTTGAGTAATTTCAGAAATTAGAACTTCTTTAATTTTATCTTTTAAAGAGAATCTTGAAAATTTATGACCTAAAATTTCATTTTTCATCTCACGCTCAATCTTCTCAACAATTTCATACGCAATATTAATTTCAAGTAAAAATAGTTCCAATTCTGCCCATAGAGTATCAAAATCGCTTTGAGAAATTTTCTTTTGAGTAATTGACGAAAATGCAGATTGTAAAAAACCAGCTTCTTTTTTCTCTTCAACTTCTTCTAAATTATCTTTGTTGTGATCTTCATTATCATCTTCACTGCCATATTCATTATTTCCTTTGTTCTTCTCTTCATTATTTTGCTCATTATCTGCTAAAGTTTTAGTTTTACCAGTATCAACATCTTTTTCATAATCACTCTCTTCTTGAATCTCTTGAGTAACTTGTTCAACTTTTTTCCTTTTAAACAATCCTGAAAAAAATCCTCCTCTCTTTTCTTCAACTTCTTCTTTTACTTCTTCTTGTAAAGAATCATTTTCATCAAGTTCTTCATTAAACTCATCATTAGAATTTTCATTGGAATCTTCGTGAACATTTTTCACATCTTCAACTTTTAAATCTAATTTCTTTTTATGAGAATGTGTAGGCTCATGAGAACTTGGTTCTGAGCTGATATGTTCAAGTTCTTCAACTTCTCTTGTAGTCTCATCAATTTCATTTTCTAATTCTTGCTCTAATCTATCTAAATCTTGTTGTTCATGCTCTAATTCAACAATTTCAGGTTTTCTAAGCTCTTCTGAATCAACTAAATCTAACTCTTTAACTTCTCTTGAAGTCTCATCAATTTCATCTTCTAACTCTTGTTCTAATCTATCAAGGCGTTTTTCATCCTCAACAATTTGATTTATTTCTTCTTTTATATCATTAGATACATCTTGAGTTGAATTTGTAGATTTTGAATTAGAACTATCTTCCAATACTTCTTGTGTAAATTCTTCTTCAATTACATCTTGTGTTTTTGAAAAAACTGCACTTAATTTAGACTTAATTTTACCAAACATAATTACTCAAAAATATTGAAATTTATAAAAATTACTTCTTTTCTTTTAGAGTTACAATATACTCTACTAAAAACATATTTCTTTAAACTTCATTAAACTCACTAACTTCACTAATTTAAGATACAAATTATATTTAAATAAAGTTAATAATTAATCAGAAATATGAATAATAAAAAAATTGGTTTTTTTGAAGTCAAAGAAGAATATGAAGTAAATATTATTAAACAAGCATTTCCAAATAGTAAAATATATAGTGAAACTCTTCAAGAAGTAATTGATACCAAAGGAGAAGAAGAAGTTAAAGAGTTTAATATACTAAGCATCTTTATTTATTCAAAAGCTAATAAAGAATATTTAAGTAAATGTGAAAATGTTCAATTTGTAATTACAAGAAGTATGGGTAAAAACCATATAGATAATCAATATTGTGATAAAAAAGGAATTCAAATTGGAAGTGTGAGTAAATATGGAGAAAATACTGTTGCAGAATTCACATTTGCACTTCTTCTTGCAATATCTAGAAAAATTATTAAAAGTGTAAGTAGAGTCAAAAGAGGAGACTTTGATTTTACTAATTTACAAGGATTTGATTTACAAGGAAAAACTATTGGACTCATCGGATTTGGAAATATTGGACAAAAGTTTGCTCAAATGTGTAGAGGATTTGAAATGAATGTTATTGCATACGATGCTTTTGCTCATAACATGCAAGATAGAGCAAAAGAATTAGAAGTAACATTTGTAGATTTAGATGAATTATATACTAAAAGTGATATTATTTCACTTCATGTCCCTCTTCTTCCACAAACACATCATATTGTGAACAAAGAATCAATATCTAAAATGAAAGAAGGTGTTTTATTATTAAATACATCAAGAGGAGAATTATTAGACACACAAGCAGTACTTGAAGGACTTAATTCAGGACATATTGGATATGTTGGACTTGATGTTATTGAAGGAGAATGTATGATGAAAGAAGAGCATCAACTCACAAAAGAAGTAGAAGAATCTCTTACAAATTCCTCTTCAAGTATTTGTGATATGAAAACTCTAATTAGAGATCATTTATTAATTAATCACAAAAATGCATTCATTACACCTCATAATGCTTTTAATACAAGAGATGCAATAAAGAGAATTTTAGATTCAACTATTGAACAAATAAGAGAATTTAATTTAAAATAAATAATTAAATATCTGATATATATAAATATATAAAATTTATTAGATAACATAGTTTAATTTTATTAAATATTAATTTAAATTTATAAATAATTTATTAAAAAGATATAATTAATTTGATTTCATAAAAAAATAATTATTTTTTTGATTCAGTTTTTTGTGATGAAACTGCATTTCTTTTCACTTCTCTTAAATCCTGAGCTGCTTTTGTCCACTTAAATTTACGATTATCTCTTTTAAGTTTTAACATATTTTTTTCTGATTTTCTATTTACAAAGTATAATGTTTGTCCATTATCTTTAACAAACATTTTACCAAATCCAGGTTTAATTTCTTTTCCACTAAAACTACAATATTGTGCCATTTTTTAATTAAAATTTTCCTCCTGCTTTTTTCTTTTTAAAGATTTTTCTTGCTTCATACTCTGTCTCAGTCATCATTAGTGTGTCACCCACTCTAATTGGACCTCTAACATTTCTTGTAATAATTTTTCCTTCATCTCGGCCTGCTAAAACTTTAACTCTTACTTGTGTAACTCCTCCTTTTGCAGAAGCGTTACCAACGATAGTCTCAACAGTTCCAGGAATACTTGGAATGATTTGTTCTTGTTTTTTTGCCATTTTTATTATAAAAGATTATTTTTAAAAAAGTTAAATATTTAATATTTACTCTTCTTTCTCTTCTGATGATTCATCAGCTGATTCTTCTTTCTTATCTTCTTTTTTATTTCCAGCAAATACTTCTTTTGTTAATGCTTCTAATTCTTTTTTACCTGAACCAGCATCTACAATAGCAAGAGCAGTTGTTGATTTAATTTGTACTAATGCACCTAATTCAGCTTTTGAACCAGCACTTAAATATACAATTTTCATCTCTTTACATAACCCTTCAAAGTGAGCTACAATTTCAGCAGGTGATACATCAGTTGCTGAAACAACTAATTTTGCTTGTCCTCTTTCTACAGCTTTTGTAACTTCATTTGCTCCAATTTTAATTTTACCAGTCTCATTTGCTTTTTGAAATAAGCTAAAAACTTGTTTTTCATCGATTTCTACCATTTTTTATGTTTCATTAATCTCAAAACACTACACTAAATTATGTAATGAACTATGTTTTGATTACTAAAAATAAATCTAAATGTCTTTATAAATGTTGATACAAATATTAATACAAATTTCTATTTTTTTATCTTAAATTTGATAAAATTGGTTTAAAATGATTTATTTGACTTCATTCAAATTGAATTTAAAATGAATTCAAAATAGATTGAATTTATAAATATACTCTTATTTACATAATCTATGGCATCAAATGTATCACTTTTAGAGCTTGAAAACAACGCTCAAATTGGAATGAATTTTTTAGCAACTAATGATTTTGTATTATGTGGTAAAAAAAATTTAAACCCAGAACAAAAATCATCAATTGAACAAATTTTACAAGTTCCTCTTGTAGAATTTTTATGTTATAATACAGAATTAGTAGGAGTATTTATGCAAGTAGATAGGGAATTAAAAATTATATATGTCCCACACGATTTATATGAAGAAGAAGTTAAGCAACTTGAAGAATTATGTAAAGAGTATAATTATACTATTGTTCAAATCTCTTCAACTAATAATGCTCTTGGAAATTTGATTTGTCCAACTCAAAATTATCTTATTGCATCATTTGAACTCAAATCTAATAAAAAAGAATTAGAGCAAAAATCTCAAAAAAAAGTATATTTTTTAGAAGATGTAGATTTACATCAAGCAGGAGCATTATTATACTCAGTTAAAGGAAAAACTCTTGCAAGTACAGGTTTAAGAGATGAAGATTTAGAAGAATTAGAAGAAGAGATTGAAAACATTACAACTACAAATTCAGGTTCATTATATATCAGTTCAGGAATTGTTGCAAATGAGAAAGGAATTTTAATTGGAAGTTTAACAACATCAGTTGAAATTCAAACAATTCTAGAAGGATTAGATTATTTATAGATATTTATATTTAATTTTTAAGAAAAAAATTTAACTCAAATATAAAATATATTAAGACATAGTACAACATCTTACGTGAGCAATTTTCGTTCTTGTTTGAGTATTCCAGTTTTCACAAAACCACCCATTATCTCCTTCAGGTCTTGAAGCAACATAATGATCTGTTGAAGAACCACTACATCCACCTCCTGTCATTATTTCATTACCTTGACAAAAAACTGTTGAACGCACATTACCTGAATTAGTTCTAGTTATACAAGATAATTCACCTGAACTACTACTAGAACTAATTTGAGTATCTACATACTCCTTAGTTGTAACATCATTATTGTTTATAGGAGTTCCTACATTTGTAATTCTATTATTATTCATATCTAATATTCCAGTCATACTATCCCCTTCTCTATTCACGTATCTACTATCAACACTGCTTGTATCTAATTCATTTAAACGTACACTATTTGAGGCAATTTTTGCACTTGTAATTGCATCATTTTGAATCATTAAAGTAGATATAGAATTAATTTGACCCTCATTTACAAATCGTGAATCATATACTGAACCATCTAAATAAGAACTCTCTAAACTTAATGTTCTATTCTCATTTAATGCTCCTCCCCCTACTAATCCTGCTCCTGCAAGAATTGAAGGATGTCCACTTAATCTTGACCATGGAACTTCTCCACTCATCAATGTTCCACCTAAATTAATGTTACCTTGAACTTCTAATTCACTAATTCGTGAAAGTCCTGCGGGGTTTAAAAATAATGTATTTGTAGAAGGAGAAAAATATCTCTCAGCCACAATTCTATGTACATTACTAACACTTGAAGGATTTAAAAAATAACTTGAGTTTTCAATATCTACAAATCTATTTCCAATAATATCAACGTCACTTTGAATTGTAGAATTGGAAATGATATTTGCATTAAAATAAACAATATTATTAAATGTAAAACTCTCTACAGAAGTCAAACCTTCATCTGCTCCAAACACTCCTGCCCTAATATCTTCAGGATATGTCCAAATTCCATTTGTATCTGCAAAACTTAAAGAAAATAAAATTGCAAATACTACTATTATTAAATACAATAATCTCATACTATTGTGTATTAAATATTTAATTTTAAAAAGAAATGCTTTAACATAAAAGGAGTATTTTTAAAAAGAAATGCTTTAACATAAAAGGAGTATTGATTAAATAATACATTAATTCATTCATAATTATTACTTCATCTTCTTTAATCTGTAAACTAAGTCTCCTCTTATTAATTCACAAGAAATTTCTACATATTTATTTTTTTGAGTATCATAAACATATAGTTTGATGATTGAAGATTTTAATATATTTTTTATAGTTTCTGAATTTTCAATTTTCACTTCCAAAACTTGTTGAGACTCAAATACAATAACTCCTATAATTTCCAAATTTTGTGTAACAATTTTAACATCTAAATTAATTAGAGGAAAATATTGAATTGAAGACTTTGTAATCATATATAAATTAAAATCTAAACTAATTTATAATAATATTTATATTTTTTTTCATAAATATTAGTCAACTCTATTTAACTGTTCAATTACTAAACTTCTAATTTCCAAAGGAGTATCATGTAAAATTAATTCATTTCTTCCTGAACGAAGTCTTGTTCTAATTGAAGTAGTTTCTCCTCTTGGAATTGAAAATCTTTGAGAGTTAATTTGAATATCTAAAAACTCTCTATCAAAATCTCCAAAAATAAATACATCTTCTAAATTTCTTGCTCTATTAATATAAAATGCATATTCATTTTGAGAATTAAACGAAACTTCTTCAATTTGAAGAGAAGTTTGATAACTTCCAAATGTTTCAATTTCAATACTATTTCTGGAATTCAAATTTAAAACTGATTTTGGAACTTCTGCTGATAATATTGTTCCTCTACTATCTCTTGTCACACAAGTAGGATTTTGAGACATTACTTTAAATCCATTTACATACGCTTCAATTGGAGTTGAACCATCTTCTCCTTGTGGACATACAACTGAGAATTTAAGTCTTAAAAAATTTAAAGAATCTTCATCAGTATCTAGTACAAAATCAATTTGTCTTTTTGAAAATCTTGAATCTTGATACATAGCAAGAATTGAAACCTCATTAAATAACTGCGAATTTGATGTTAAAAATTGATTCCAACTCACAGGAGCTGTTGAAATTCTAATTTGTGAACTTCCCATATTTACAATATCATTTTTTAAAATTTTAATCGGTAATCTTGAAACACTCTCCTCAACACTAAATAACGTATTATTAATATAAATACCAAAATTACTTGTAATTATTCCATCTTTTGGATACGGCATAATTAAAATACCTTGAAAATCTTCTCTTTGAATAACATTTCTAGGTATTGTATAAGAGAATGAATCTTGATTAAAAGCACTAGATTCAATACGTACATTTCTAGCAAGTGTCAATTCTTCATATTCTACTGATGAACCAATTCGCATATTTGGAAAATCAGTTGTTTTTATTACTTCTCTTCCAAGTATTGTAGAATTTAATTCAAATATAACTTCATTATTAAAATTTGAACTCCCAATTGTATTTCCTCCTCCTCCAGCGTTAGATCCACCTCCTCCTTCTCCTGAATTTTCACCCCCATTATTACTACTTCCACCTGAGTTAATTGGAGAACTTGGCTCTGTTGCAACTGAACCTACTAATAGTAGAAAAGCTAATGCAATTATTCCAAAACCTATCATATTTCCTTTTTTTGAAGACATAAATTTTGAAATATATTGAAACATCATTTTTTTAGTAGTATTATGTTATTTTTTAAAGTTATAATTTTTAATTTAATGTAATAAAAACTCTAATTCAAACCTCTTGTAGTCATATTTGTAAGTTGCTTAAAACGAGTTATAGTCTCACTGACATCTTTTTTAGCTTTCTTAGAGAGCATTTTCATCTCAGAAGTATTATAATATGCTTGAAAAATTTTATTTACAAACTCAACTAAAGGACTATCATGCCTATGTTTATTTTCATTTTTAACAATAAATGAAAAAATTTCCAATGTTGCTTCTCCTTCTAGATAAATATGTTCAACACCCTCTTTATCAACAACTATTACTTCTTTCCCTTCCATTTCAAACTCCAATTCAATTTCTAAATGAATATGATCACTTAAATGAGCTTCCCCCATAAACTCTGCAACCATCTCATATGTTTCACCAAGTTTAGTTTCTTCCATTTTTTTCTCAGTTCCATCATAATTTTTAGTTGTTTCTAAAAAACTCTTCATACCAGAATATACATAATGAGGGTCAAAAACACCATGAAATGTAAATACTTGTGGATCTGTAAGAGGAGTTTTATCATTTCCCATATGTGAATTATAAATTATTTACTTTTAAAATTTTTGCACTATAATAAAAAGTGACATAATTACAACTAAATTTAAAATACAATTTAAAAAAATTACAAACACATCATTTAATATAACTTATCATAACAAAATTATAAGATTGTTAAAAAATATTAAAAAAAACTTGTGCCTGACCATCCTCCTACTAATTTATTCTGCTGAGTTGGTCTTCCTGAAAAAGAAGATGGGTTCATTCCATACTCACTATACTCAGGTCTTCTATTATATTCTCTTTTTAAACTCATCCAATCACTAACTTGAGCACTTCCACTTGTTAAAATATCTTGACTTGTAGCACTCCCTATTCTATAACCATTATCATTTGTTTCATGAATTCCTGCCAAAGACTCTGAATCTGCAAATAATGATACATTAAAAGCATCATATGCATTGAGTAAATGTAGATTTGAATTAGCTCCTCTTCCACCTGCTTCCACAATTAAAGCTTCTTTATATCCTGCTTTTCTTAAAGTTTCTCTTAAACCATGAACATCTAAAATACCTTGTCCAATTAAATTATGATCATCATCTTTTCCTGCAGAATCATTAAAGTGAACATGTTTAATAATACCTTCTTTATACATATGTTCAACTTCTTTATTCATCCACTTATTAAATCTCTCAATTCTGTGTTCTTCACTCTCTTCTTTTCCAGTTTTAGGATTTACTTCTTTTTTAAAATGTTTAAGCCAAGTTGCAGCGTGAGCATTATCAAATGTTCCTGCAATATGTCTTTTAGCAAGTTCTTTTGCATCATTAATATTTATAATTTTTTTACCTGTTGCTTTTTCATAATCTTCTCTTAGTTGGACATACTCACTCTCATCACTTAAAATTCTTTTAGCAAAATCTTCTTGAGCCATTCTAATAACTCCTTTATATTCATCTAAACTTGCTAAATTACCATATCCTGGAAGCATATTCTCAGGAGCTAAATATAAAGGTCTATTTTCAATATCAATATCATCATAATCTTTTGTACCAATCCATTGTTTTAATTTATATCTCTCTTTAGCTATAGCACTTGCTAAATGAGTTTGTTTATTAGGATCATTAGTTGTATCATATTCTTTTTCCATCTCCTCTACACGTTTATTAATTGCTTTTACTTCTTGTTCTCCAATTTTAGATTTTTGTTTTAAATCAAGTTGGTATCTTAGAGCTTTTGCACCTAAATGTCCCATTCCTGAAACATTTTTATTAAACACTTCATCAGTTAAAGATTTTGCAGTCCCAATTCTCTCACTTACTTCATGTTCTTGTTTATTAATTTGAGCAACAGCTTGATCGTATTGAGAGAGTTGTTGATATTCAACATAACCCATTGTTGAGATAAGTTGTTGAATAAAGTTATTTCTTTTAGAAATATCTTCTTTAATTAACTCGACAGCTGCTTCATGTAATTGTTTATTTGTTTGTTTATCTTCATATTCTTGTAACTTTAAAATTGCTCTTTTATTTTCATCTTCTAATTTTTTAATTTGTTGCAACTCTCTTGAAAACATTTCATATTTTGTATTTAGTTCTTGCTTTTGTAAATTAAGTTGCTTTAGTTGAGACTTCATTTGAGATTGAAAAAATTCTTTATCAGCAATTGAGAGTAAATTTTCATTTTTTGATAAAACATCTTCATATTCAACTACTATTTTTTTTCTAAGAGAATTAAATGTTGAATCATCTACATAATTCAATTCTCTTGGTTTTCCATTAGAAAATAGAGCAAGTGCTTTTTGATAATCTGTAATTGAATAATTACCAATTTCAATTCCAGCTTTTTTTAAAATTTCTTTTTCTTTTTGTGAATATATGTTAGTATTATCTAAATTATCAACATTAACAAATGCTTGATTTCTATCCACTTGTGCAATTTTATCACCAACTACTACATATGGAGACACATCAGGTGCTACTTTATTTTTTTCAAGAGATTTTGCAGTAAAGTATGCTTGATATCCTTCAATTCCTTGCTCTTTTGCAAGTTTTTGATATTTCTCAAACTCTTTTGGATTTTCTACTCTTAATTGATTAAATTCTTGTTTTACATCATATTCTTGAAGAGGATTATCAACTATTTTTCTATTAAGAGGATTTGGGTCTAAACGTTCTTTTTTAAGAGTCAAATATTCATCAGGTCTATTTTTTTTAAGCCATTCTAAATACTCTTTTGAAATATTGGGTTCACTTCGAGTATTTGAAAACTGTTCTCCTTGCAAATGAAATACAACTGCTCCTCCTTTTGCAGTCTCAGCTGCAAATTTTAACGTTTCATCTACTTCTTTAATTGAAGACCACCTTTTTGCTTCATCAAAACTTCCTCCTTGTCCTAAACCTGTAAATGAAGTTATATCAAGTGATGCGTGAACACTTAGAGTTTGCTCATTCATTTTAGCAAGTTGCATAATAGTTCTTCTCTGCTCAAACCCATATTTATCAGGAGTGTCATTTGCACCAAAATTTCCTTTTCCTGAACTATTTAAATGTAATTCTACATGTTTTACACCTTGTCTTACTTTTGCTTGTAATTGTAGAAGTTGATCTTGACCAGGTGCTGTTGTTGTACCAAGTGAACCTAAAGATTCTCTAAATAATTTAGGGTGAAATTGATCATCAACACTTGGATATTTTACCATATATATTTTAGGAAGAAGTAGTATTTAAATGTTTAGGAGGATTGTGTAATGTTAATTTTTAAATAAATTAAAGTAAGGCAAAGTGAAAAAATTCTTGATTTTTTAAAAAATGTTATAATATTAATTATTATTCAAATATTAATTCTACTTTAATATTATTATTAATTTATTAAAAATTAATCAAAAATACAATACCCAGCATTACAAATAGAAACTAAATCTGAACCTAAACTATTTGAACCACAATTTGCACTTAACTGTTGTCGACTATGATAACTTCCATCTGAATTAAATATATACATAAGATCATTTGAACTTGATGAAGCAGGAATTCTATATGCAATTCTTTGATTAGTGCCCCCTACAAATTGAAACGGAAGTAATATATGATTATTCTGAGAATTATCGCATAGCAAAAAACTTGGCCATTCTGAAACACCCAATGGAGCATTTGGAAGAGTATTGCCATTAATAGACCTTATTGTAGAAATAATTCCCTCTCCTCCTGCAATACTATCCACATACTCTTTTGTTGCAACATCATTATTAGTTTCAGGATAAGCAACATTTGTAATTCGATTTCCTCCCATATTTAAATCTCCATACATTTCATCTCCATATTTGCTTACAGCACTATTGATTTTATTAACTAAAGGATTATCCATCTCACTAATCCATAAATTATGCATATTTCTAATTCTATTTGTTGGAGCAGTTGTAGATAATCCTGAATGATATCTTAAAACTTCTAATGCATCCATAGAGGTTATACTTCCTGAGTTTGTAATATCAAAACGTAAATCATTATTTCCTTGAATTATTC
>JAIUMM010000009.1 GCA_022565615.1 Nanobdellota archaeon
CTGATGTTAAGGCACCTTGAAGTTGTTGAGCTGCTAATAAACTATCAAAATCACTTGAAGTTAATTCATACCTATACACTACATATGTTTTATCTTGTACTCTAAATTCTCTTTGGTAAATATTTTTAAAATACTCATAATTTTCAAGAGCATTTAGAAAATATGGTAAAGTATCTTCTCCATACATTGAAAATCTAGATTGGATACGTAAATCAGTATTAATTAGTGCAGATTCTCCTCCTTTTATATCTACATAAAATAAATTAGCTAATTCTCTTGCATTTTTTCTTTCTTCATTTCTTTGTTGAGGAATTTCGTTTTCCATAAATGTTGCAATATCTAAATATCTATATGATTGATAATCTTGTGAATCTGCATTTTCAAATTCAATTTCTGCACAAATAAAACAAAATGAACCTTCTCTTTGTGTATAACCTAAAAAATTTAATTCTCCTGCACCATACCTATTATAACATCTCTGAGCAGCATCAGAAAATCTCTGAGAGACATATTCTTCATTTCTTTGTTCTAATATTAAGAATTCAGTTCTACAATATCTGGGAAGTTGACCAAAAAATGTTTGTTCTGCTCTTACTAATTGCTCTATTGAAGAACCAAGTCTTGCAATAGTAGTGGCTGAACTCTCTAAATAAGCTCTACATGCTGCATCTTGAGCTGCTGTTACCAATCTCTCACTATTAGAACTCAAAATTCCAGAAGTAAACAATAAAATAACAACAGCAATTAACGCAACGGCTAATACTTGAAGTGGAAGAGTTTGAGACTTATTTTTTAATTTATATATATATTTCATATTTTTGCAATTTATACTCTTCTTTTTTTTAACACTTATATTATTATTCATTTTTTAATATTTATCTTAAATAATCATCTATATTAGAATTAATTACAATATCATTAAAATCATCAAATGTAATTTCTTTTTCAATTCTTTCAAATTCAATATCTCCATTTTCTTTTAATAATGGAAAAATAAAAGTTCTAATTGTGCTTTCATTTTCTTGTTCTAAAATTTCTTCTTCAATGAAGCGAGTATTTAATGTTAACATTGCAGGAATATAGATTAAATTTCCTCTACTATTTATTACTTCTTCAAATACTGGTCTATTTGTATTTATAGTTCTTAAATAAAATACATAATTTAATTCATCTGCTGTATGGGGAACTAATACCATATTTAATGAATTAATTTCTTCTCTTACTCTAGTAGATTCTAGCTCTTGAGAATTGTACATTGAATGAAGTAGTTGTTCAAATGGAATTTCTAATTCTAATGATATATCTTCTCTTTGTAAATCAAAATTCAACATATTTCTATTTCTTGACTGATCATTTAAAATATATAATAATCTAGTATTAAAATTAATCATATTAAATTCAACTGAAATTGAATTAATTCTGGAAGTTCCTATATATGCAAAATCTGGATTAATGGATACAATTTCGGGTGCTAAAAAATCGGTATTTATAATATACATTTGATTATTAATCTCAACTTCTTCATTATTTAATCCTCCTTTATTATAATCATTTACTTCTCTAAAAAATGTAGTTAGAGAATGTTCAAGAGTTCCTGTTGTTCTTCTATTGGGAGACACTACTATTGGATTTAAATATACTTGAAAATTTGGATGTAAAATATCATCAAATAAATATTCATTAATTTGTAATTCAATAATTTCTTGATATTCACAAGATGCAAAAGGATTTAACCATGTAAACCATCCACAATCTAATTGCATCAATGTTTGAGAAGAAAAAGGAAGAATCCTATCTCCAAGTCTAAATTCTAAATTTTGATTTAAATTTCGATGCAAAATAAATGATTCTTCATCTTTTACAACATAAAATCCTCTATATTGAGGGTCTTGAGTATGAATATAAAACGCATATCTTGATTGAGTAATTCCTTGTGAATTTTGAGTTAAATATCTAATTATATAGTTACAAGGAGAATTTCCATTTAAATCAATTTGTGTATTTGATATACTACAAACCCAGTTATGAGGTACATTATCTCTTGAAAAAAAATAATTTTCTTCCCTATTTTGATTAATATAGTTAATTATAGTTTCATCTGGAATTTTTTGAAAAAAGTCTAAAAAATTAAATCTATTATTTGTTACAAATCTATCCTCTTCTTCTAAATCATCAATTATAATTTCTAAACTTGCTTCGTCTTGTGAAAATAATGAAGAATAAAATTCTCCACAAAACCTAATATAAGAATTTTTAATTTCTTCTCTATTTGAATTTATATCAGCCTGAAATATAAAACTTGTTTGATTATTTTGCCTTAATTCTTGACAAAAATTTCTCTCACCCAAAAATTCACTTGCACATTGATAACCATCACTCCAATAAATGTTATTTCTAATTCTTTGATTCTCTAATTCTTCATTATGAAAATCTATTATTGCTGTACACATAATTCCTTTAGTATTAATATTTGAATTAGAACTATTAGGATTAGGATCAAAAATCGGAGGAGGAGAATTACAATTATTTAAAAAATTAAATTCACCTCTATTTATTCTTTGAACAGCTAAATAATTTCCTTGAAAAGATACGAAACCTAAAGAATATGTATTTATTTGAAATATATTAGTTCCTGATTCCCAAGTTAATAAATCACTAAAATAATTATCTCCTGGTCTCACTATTAAACTTCCTTCATCTCTTTGTAAATAAAATACGTGATATCCCGCTTTTGAATCAACAAAATTGAAAATTGAACCTGTTCTAAATAAAAAATTTCTCTCAAATACTGCACTTGGAACTAAAAATATTAATTCAATTTGACCTAAATCTTCTACATTCTGACCTATATTAAAAAGTTTTAAATTTATTCTTTGAGAGAATAGTTTATCATCAAATGAATCAAAATTTGAATCAATCTCATTTGATTTCAATTTTTGAAAATCTTCATAAGTAATTAATCCTGTTTTATCTGGAGTAATTACTATAACATAATTATCATAATTTGAATTTAATATTTGAGAATTTGATAAATAATGTAATTTTAATTCTTCTCTACATTGAAGTTGAGTTGATTGTGTTCTTGCATTTACAAAATCAACAAAATCAACAACTCCTTGACTTAGATCATTTGCAACATCTCTGTTGTAATCACTTGTTTGAAACATTTGATAAATTGGAATTAATACTAAAATAAATATTAAAATTCCAACCATCATTTGAATTAATAATACAAAAGGAATTTCAGTTTGAGCTTTTTTTGTATAATTATTGTAATTAATAAAATAATTAAAGTGTCTTAAAAAATTAATATTAATTTTATTTAAATTCTTATTTAATAAATTAAAAAGTGAAAACATATAGTATATACTTATTTTATTAATTTAAATATGTTATCTGTCATTTACTTTTGAATACATTTTATTTGAATAAATAATTTGTATTTATATTTAACAACTCAGTCCTTAATTTCTACTGGAAACTAATAAATTCAAAATTACTCTTCTAGTTTAAATAAATAATCTTTAATAATGTGAAAATGAAATGTATGTTTCTCTTTATTTTCATTATTAATAACTGTAATGTATTGTTTTTGAATTGATTTAATAGTATATTTAATTCCTTTAATTTGAACTTTATCTTTTGTTCTTAAATCATAAATAGCTGCAAGAAGAGAGTGTCTAAATAAATCTTTACTTTTTAATTTATTTCTTCCCATAATTTTTTTAGAGTGTGTAAACATACAAAAAAAATGTTCATTAATTACTCTTTTTAGTTTGTGAATATCGTTAATATTTGCTAAATAAATATCAAATCCATCTTCATTATCTTCTATTTTATTTATTAAAAGTTTAACATTTCTTAAAATATATTTTAATTTAAAATAAGCTAAATCATAATTAGATATTAAAATTTCATTATATTTAATATTCTTATTTGAAAATATTGTTTGAGCTACTTTATTTTCATATAATAAATACTTTTGTTCTTCTACATTTAATTTTCTACTAATATCTTTCTTTGAATACATATAAAGTCTAAATTGAACTCTACATTCATAATAATCATCATGCATCTTTTTACTAATTGGAGACATTTTTTGCTCCATTTCTAATTCCACTTGAAATGAATCTTTTACTATAACCATATTTATATTTATACTATTATATTTAAATTATTATGTATTATTTATAAATAATACTACTGTAAGTAACATCAAATTAAATTATATTAATAGTAATAATAAAAATAATTTATTATAAATATAGTGATTATATAGTAATAAATATGATGTTACTATATTATAGATATAATATTAATACATTATTTTTATAGTAATTTGTAGTTAGAATAATAATTAAAATAAAAATTATAATATTAATAAAAATATTAGAAATAAAATTTAAGAGATATTTAGGATTATAATATTCAAAAAAAATATTCTTTTAATTAAATTATTGATATTAATTAATAAATCAATAAATCAATAAATCAAAATATTAATACACATTAATTATTCTAATTTAATTTAATTTAATTTAATTTAATTTAATCTGGCTTAATTAATATATTAATTTAATTAAAAGAATATTTTTATAGATTAAATATTTATAATGCTTAATTTATTGATATTAATTAATTATTTTAAAATATTTTTAGACAATATATAGACAATATATAGACAATATATAATTAAATTTATATATTTTATAGATTAATTTTAGACAAAAATTAGATTAATTTTTAAATAATTATTTGAAATATAGTATTTCTAATGATTTAAACATCAATTTTTATATTTTCTTGTTCTTATTTTAGACAAGTTTTAGACAATTATTAGAGGAGTTTATTTTTATTTTAGACAAGTTTTAGACAATTATTATAATTAATTATTAAAAATAAGCGATAAATTTTAATTTTATATGTTTCCAGTAGAAATTAAGGTCTTAGTCTTTTGATTAATTTATATGTATATTATATTAATAATATCACATTAATAAAAAATTTAAATAAATTTTTTTAAATAGATTTTTCAATTAGACTTTAGAGTAAGTTCTTTATAATTAAAATAAGTGTATGTATGTGAATATAATACTTAAAATAGATTTTATTTAAAGATTATTTAAAACTAGATTTTTAAATATAAAATAATTATCAATTTGTGAAAAATTTTTGTAAAAATTGTAAAAATTGTAAAAATAATATTACTCATAAATTAATTTTGAATTTCTGAATAAAGCCTTAAAATACGTAAGTTTATAAATATAATAATCATATATAAAGTAATTAGTTATAAGACTCTTATATTAAGTGTCATATCAATTTGTTTATAGTTACTAAAATTTATTTGATAAATTAAAATAAATTTAGAATAAGACTTTGATGAGATTAAATAAAATTAAAATAATTGTATTGTATTTTTAGAAATTATTTAATTTTTATGATTTGTCTTACTTATTTATGATGAAATATATTGAATGTTTTTTAGTAAATTACTTTGAATATATTCGAAGATAGATAATTTGGTAAATGTTTAGTATAAGGTTCTAAACTTTTTTTAAAGAAAAATGAAAGAAGTTGAATTGAAAGTTAGAAATATAGATAAGCAAGATATTATTAAAAAGATAACAGATATTGGTGCAATTAGAATTTTTAGTGGAAAAGTTATAGATTTTAGATTTGATACTCCTGATAGAGATTTATCAAGACAAGGTAAGGCTTTAAGAATTAGACAAAAAGGGTCTCATGTTTATTTAAATTTAAAGGGTAAAAAAAAATCAAGAGAGAGTATAATTGGACGTGATGAAATAGGAGTTAAAATTTCAAATTTTAAAACAATGCAGAGAATTTTACATGAACTTGGGTATATTAAAATATTTGAACTTGTTAAATATAGGACTCAATTTAGATATAAAGATATTACGTTTGATATTGATGAGTATGCAGGACTTGATCCTATTTTAGAAATAGAGAGTGATTCGTATGATAAAGTGAGAGAATATGTTGATTTGCTTCAAATACAAGAAGAAGATATTGGAAGAGTCTATATTCGTGAAATTTTAGAAGCTAAAAGGACAATTTCAACAAAAGAGTTTTTAGATAGTAAATATAAAAAAGATACATATAGATATTCAAGTTCTAAAAATAAAAAAACTGATGTTGAGAGTGCATTTAGTGAAAATTAATTTATAACCAACCTGTTGGTTGTTGTTGATAACTAATTTTTAATATAACATTTTGTAATTGTTTAGATTTAATTACTTGTTGTATAGAGTTAAATGCTTTATTGTATGAGTTTACATTTTCTGAAATATGACTTAAAATTATTGTCTGATTTTCTCTTATATATTTTGAACATAATTCTTGTGCTTGTGTGTTTGAGAGGTGTCCAAGAGGAGATTTGAGTCTTTGAAGATAGGTATAGTGCATATTTGAGTTTTTAACTAGTTCTTCATCATAATTTGTTTCAAGAAATACTATATCACATAATTGAAGCATATTTATATGTAGGGAATTATATTCTCCTAAATCTGTAAAAAATGCAATTTTTTTGTGTGTTTGGTTGTCTTGAATTATAAAGCTAAGAGGTTCTTCTCCATCGTGAGTTTTTTCAACTCCTATAATATTTAGAGCTGAATTAATACTTATTTTCTCATTTCCAGAAATAAATATTGTTTTATCGTAATTTAATTTTAATGATGAATATGTACCTTTTGAAATAATTAGAGTTATGTGAGAATGTAATTTTAAAATTTGTTGTAATCCTTTAATATGATCACTATGCTCATGAGAAATTATTAAATGTGAAATATTTTCAAATGAGATTGGTTTTTTATTTGATTTATTATATAAATCTTTATTTATTTTTTCATTTGATCTTGAACTTAAGTTTTCATTTAATTCCCCATTGAGCATTTGTGTTAATTGTTTATATGAAAAACCACAATCTAACATAATATAAGAGTTACTATTATCTGTAGAACATTTAATGAGATAACAATTTCCACAAGAACCAGTTGAGAGAGCGTTTACTAATACCACTTAATTATATTTTCTAGTTTTTCCTTTTAAAAATTTGTTCTTTTAAAATTGACTAAAATTTTTAAAATTTCTACTTTTTGAACTAAAAGAATAAAGATTCTACGAAATTTTACTTTTTTGTTTATTTTATGATGAAATAAATACTAAGAATTTTAAAAGAATGAATTTTATACAATATTATATATAAAATGGTTCAAGATAAAAATAATGGTAATAACAAAGAAAATAATTCAAATTTTGAAAATGTACATTGGGCTGATAATTCTGCTCAAAGAGTATTAGAACAATTTCCAAATGAAAATGTATATACTGTTGCTAGTGGAATTACTCCAAGTGGATATATCCATATTGGAAATTTTAGAGAAGTAATTACAACTGAGCTTGTAAGAAGAGCATTAGAACATAAAGGTGTTAAAACTAAATTTATTTATTCTTGGGATAGTTATGATGCATTTCGTAAAGTTCCAAAAGATGTTCCTTCTAATTGGGAAAAATATTTAAGAATGCCTGTTGGAAATGTTCCTAATCCTTTTAATTCTCAAGCTTTAACTTATGGACAACATTTTATTGAATTATTTGAAGAAGAAACTAGTGTATTTAATTTTCCAGTTGAGTTTCAAAAACAACATGAAATTCAAACATCAGGTGTGTATGCTAATTCTATTAAAGAGGTTTTAAATAATAAACATATTGTAATTGAGGAATTAAATAAATATAGAGGAGAGGATCAACAATTACCTTTGAGTTGGTGGCCTTTAGATGTATATGATGATATAACACAAAAAGATACAAATGAAATTATTGAATTTGATGGTGAGTATACTATTACATATAAAGTAAAAGAAGAAGGAGAATTAGAAGGAGTTGTTAAGAGTGTTAATTTTAAAGATGAGCCAAGAGTTAAGTTAAGATGGAAAGCAGACTGGCCTATGAGATGGAATCATTTTAAGGTGTGTTTTGAGCCTGGTGGAAAAGATCATTCAACTCCAGGGAGTTCATATACTGTTGGGAAGGAAATTGTTAAGAGAATTTTTAATAGAGAGGCTCCTGTATATACGATGTATGATTTTGTATTATTAAAAGGTCAGGGTGGAAAAATTTCTTCTTCAAAGGGAGGAGCTTTACGACTTAAAGATGTTCTTGAAGTATATACTCCTGAGATGGTATTATTTTTATTTGCAGGAACACGTCCAAATTCGGAAATTCATATTAGTTTTGATATTGATGTGATTAAATTGTATGAGGATTTTGATAAACTTGAGAGATTATATTTTGGACTTGAGGAGGAGAAAAATGAAAAGCAACGAGTAAATAAAATTAGACAATATGAACTTTCTTTGCCTAATGGAGTTGAAATTCCTAAAGAGTTACCTATTCAACCTTCATTTAGACATTTAACGGTTCTTGCTCAGACACATAATTTTGAATTTGAAAAAATTGAGGAGTATTATAGAGATGAATTGAAGACTGATTTTGATAAAAGAAGATTACAAGAGAGATTTGAGTGTGCAAAAAATTGGCTTGAAGAATATGCTCCTGATGAATTTAAATTTTCAATTGTTGAGACGTTATCACTAGTTACTTCTGAAGAGGAGAAGGCAATTTTATATTTAAAAGAATCTTTACAAAAATCTCAAAGTTTAGACATATTGATTTCATATTTTAAATCTATTAAAGATACTATTTCTATGGATATGAAAGATTTTTTTAGAAATTGCTATATGGTATTAATTCAAAAAGAGAAAGGTCCAAAGTTGAGCTCATTTGTATTTGAAAATAAAGAGAAATTTTTAGAATTGCTCTCAACTCCATATTCTCTTGATGATTCTAAATATGAGCAAATAGATAATACTCATAATTATGAGAAGTCAATATTTTCATCTCTTAATTTACGAACAGGGTTGGTAGTTGGAGTTGAAGAGCATAAAGAATCTGAGAATTTATTAGTAGTTCATATTAGAGTTAATCAAGAAGCACAAAATGAAGATATTAGGCAAATTGTATTTGGAAGTGATAACGAGTACTCAAAAGAAGATTTGATTGATAAAAAAGTTGTAGTTCTTACAAATTTAAAATATACTAATTTTAAAGGAGTTGAGAGCCAAGGGATGATTGTTGCGTGTCAAGATACAACTCAGAATAAATTTGGAATATTATTTTCAGATTTAAATGTTGGAGAGTGTTTAAAAATTGTAAGAGAGGGTGGAGAAGAGGTTACAAATTCACAAGAAGAAATTAAAAAAGAGGTATTTTTACAAAGTGGACTTAGAGCAGAAGAGGGAGTGATATATTTTGAGGATGTTAAGATAGAAGGGGTTAGAGGAGATAGAAATTTAACTGGAAATATAATTTAAAAACAAATAAAAACAAATAAAATAAAATTTTAATTTAATCTAATTTAATTTTTCTTAATTTGTTTTTCAATATGTTTTTAAATAATTGAGTATTGAAATTAGTATGTTTAGTTTTGTGTTTTCATTATATAAAGAAGTTTTTTTGTTTATTTTGTACTTATTTATTCCTCTTCTTTTAATTAATTGGTTCTTATGGGAGTTATTGTTTGTACTTAGTATTTTAATTATTGGTCTTGGAATATTTTGTTATCATATTTTTTGCAAATGTTTTTATAAAACTAATTGGTAGAGTATTTTTTTCAAGAATTTTATTTTTACTCAAAATGAAGTGAAGAAATGTTTGTTATTAAATGGCGTATCTAAATATTTAAAAAGAATTCTTCTTTTTAGTTAATATGTTAGATGTATTATATAATTTATTACCAAATTTTGTTATAAATAATGTTGAGTTTTTTGTATTTATTTTGCTTTTGAGTATTTTTTTATATGTTAAAAGACAAAATTTAGTGTTACTTGGAAGTTTTCCTCTTTTGTATATGCTTCAATATAAAACTACGTGGGGAATTAATTTGATGAAGAGTTGGTCTAAAAAGCATCCTTCCTTTTGGAAATGGGTTGCGTATGTGAGTGTAGTAATTGGTATTGTAGGAACGGTTTTAATGGTTCCATTTTTAATTTGGCAATTATTTTTTATTGTAGATCAAGGTTTTGATAGTGGAGGTGGGTTAGTGTTACCTATTAATACAGGAGATGCTCGTGCAGGTGACATTTCAGGTGTAATATTTTATGTTCCATTTTGGTATTGGTTAATTGCTATTTTATTTATTGCAACAGTTCATGAATTTGGTCATGGTGTTATTGCTGAGAGGTTTAAGGTTAAGATTAAATCTTCAGGTTTTGCTTTTTTAGGACTTATTGCTCCAATTATTCCCGCTGCTTTTGTTGAACCTGATATGGAGGATTTAGCCAAGAAGAAGAGATGGCAACAAATTGCAGTTCTTGGAGCAGGTCCTTTAGCAAATATTTTTTTTGCAATTATTTTTTTGATTATGATTTTAGGAGTTGGGATGTATTCAAATAATGTGTATGAAGATAGAGGTGTTGCTTTTAGTGAGATTAGTAATACATCTGCTCTTTATGGATTGGTTCCTTTTGATAATGCTACTATAACTCAACTT
The DNA here is from genome assembly GCA_022565615.1 of Nanobdellota archaeon. Classification (GTDB taxonomy): domain Archaea; phylum Nanobdellota; class Nanobdellia; order Woesearchaeales; family UBA583; genus UBA583. The sequence continues at coordinate 10,574 of JAIUMM010000009.1, forward strand.
AATGTTGAAAATATAAGTATTACTGATCCTCAACAAATTTTTTCATATTTTATGCTTAATTTATCTAATCAAACTCCGTTAACATTATCAATTTCTAATTTTGAACTTGATGAAGAGATTAATGTTACATTTACTCCAATTTATAATCAAGAAGAAGATAGAGCAATGATTGGAATTTTTGGAGTGAGAAGAGATGTGGTTGCACTTGAAGGGTATGAGAGAACTGCAAGAGTTGTTGAAGTTTCAAGTGAGTGGTTATTTTGGTTATTTTTACTTAATTTTGGAATTGGAATTATGAATTTATTACCTCTTTGGATTACAGATGGAGGACAAATTTTACGGGTAATGTTAAATAAATATATGGATGAGAAAAGAGCAATGTTTGGTGTTCATGTAGTTTCTTTAATTTCATTAGTACTAATTGTTGTAACTATTAATCCTTCTCTTCTTCCATTTGTAGGATAATTTTTTCATAAAAAATAATTTGTGTGAATGTTTTTTATAATAAAATTATAAATTATATTTTAAATTAATTTTAATTGAATGTACTACATTTTAGTCATTGAGAACATAACCTTTATATATGTGGAACTATTAGTATATAGTATTAATGGCAAAGCAAACAGGAATTAGATTGCCATCTGGTCAAGGAGGTTTGATCGGAGGGGTTTCAGAATCATATAAAACAAACTATGATTTTTCCCCAAAATTTGTGATTGTGTTCTCACTACTATGTGTTGTATTTGTTTTTCTTTTATTTAGACTTGGATAATTAATGTTAAATTATACTATGTTTATGTTAAGGAAAAATTATGAAGTTATGTTAAGTTATTACTTTTTAAGTAATATTAAAAATAAGTAATACAAAAAATAAAAATGATTCCAGGAGTAAACCCTAAACAATTAAAAGCTATGATGAGACAAATGGGAATGTCTCAAGATTCTCTTGACGCTACTCAAGTTATTATTAAAACTTCATCTTCAACATATGTATTTGATAATCCACAAGTTGAAAAGATTACAATGCAAGGTCAAACTTCATTTCAAATTCAAGGGGAGTTTAGAGAGGTTGAAGAACAAGTTGAAGTTACAATTTCACAAGATGATATTGATATGGTAAAAGAGCAAGCACAAGTGAGTGAGCAAAAAGCAAAAGAGGCATTAGAAAAAGCTAATGGAGATATTGCACAAGCGATTTTAGATTTAACTGAATAATTGTGTAATATAATTTAGAGTTAGATTTGTTTAAGTATGAGTAAAAGTTTGTTAGTTAGTTATTAAAAATGGAAGAAGTATATTCAGATGTTAGATTATTGCAAAGAGACTTGAACACATTAGAACATATGATTTATGTATCTTGTAAATTTACAAGAACTACTGAAATGTTATATAAAGTGATGGAACAAATGGTTTCAACGTATGAGAATTTTTTTGGTATTGCATACCAAGTACTTCTTAGGGAGAATTCTTCTTTTTCAGACTCTACAAATAAAATTCAAATGCTCACTAGAGTATTAATTGAAAGAGGAGTTGTAACAGATTTGTCTGAATATTATTTACTTAAGAAATTATTAATTAGTGAGTTTGAAACAATGGGAGAGTATAGAAGAAATTTATCAATTATTGCATTTATTGAAGGAGAGGAGTATGTTATTAATATCCCTAAATTACTTGATTTTTATGAAAATTTGAAAAGAGCAATTACATCACTTACACAAGAACAATATTAATTAGTATAATCTATTCAATTCAATTTTTTAGTTTAAGTTTTTTCTTATTATTTTTTTAATTTAGTTTATTTAAAATTAGTTATTATTTAATATTTTATTTCATTTGAACTTATAATAAAGTTTAGTTTTTTTAACTTTAATGTAGTGCTAAGAGATTATATAACAACTTCTTTTATTTTTAGTATGGGAAAATTAATTGTAGTATCATCAGGAAAAGGTGGTGTTGGAAAGACAACAACTTGTGTTAATTTAGCTTCTACTCTTGCTCATAGAGGGTTAAATGTTGTATTAGTTGATGGGAATTTAACTACTCCAAATGTAGGATTACATTTAGGGCTTACAAAATTTCCAATTACATTTAATGATGTGTTAAAAGGAAATGCTAGTTTAGAGGATGCAATTTATGTGCATCCATTAGGATTTAAAATTTTGCCTGGAAGTTTGTCTATGAGATCATTTTCAGAAGTTAATTCTAGACATTTGAAGAGATCATTAATTGAGCTTAGAGATATGTTTGATATTGTACTTGTGGATTCAGCAGCTGGACTTGGAAATGAGGCTATGTCTATTATTAAGCAAGCTGATGAGTTATTAATTGTAACAAATCCAGAACTTCCTGCAATTACAGATGCGTTTAAAATTATAAACCATGCAAAAGAGATTGGAATTCCAGTAAAAGGAGTTGTACTAAATAAAGTTCAAGGTAAAGGTCATGATTTAGGAAATCAAGCAATTGAGAGTTTACTTGAAACTCCAATTACTATTGAAATTGCACATCATCATGATATGAGACAAGCTTTGTATAAGAAAACTCCTTTTGTACATATGAGACCTAATCATCATGTAACTAAAAAATATCATTCACTTGCTCACAAAGTTCATACTGGAGAATATGTGAGAAGAATTGAAGAATTAGAAGCAGAAAATTCATTTTTAAGATCAATTTTAAAAACACTTGGATTCAATTCCAAATAATTTATTATATTTTCAAATATTTATTTTTTGTTATTTTTTACAAATTTTGAGTTATTTATAATTTCAAATATATTCTTTAAAATTCATTTAAGTTATATCTTTAAATTTATAAACTATACATAAAAAGTTAAAAATTATACAATAAACCTTTTAAAGAGCGCCTTAAAAAAATACATACATGATGAGGAATTTTTATCAAAATAAAAAAACTGATTGTAATATATTTTTAGTTTTAGTTTTATTAGTTTTAGTTTTAATTTTTTTAATTTTTAATTTTTTTATATCTAGTTGTATATAATATAATTATATAGAAATAATTTTCAATTTAAGTTAATTTTATAAATTTCAATTTTTTGATTCTTCTATGTTACAAAAATTAGAAGATACATTAACTACAAAAATAAATCCAAAATTATTACAACCTAGATTTTTATCTCTTTATAATATTGATAAAGGGTTTGGAGATTTAGATTTAGGATTTTTAGTAGGTTCAGTTCACTTAATAGATTATAATTCCGAAAATTTACTTCTAGGTTCTTTAAGATTTGGAACAACTTTAGTTATTCCTGGTCTTAATAGTTTAATTGGAAATAGGAAATTACAAACTAAAGTTAATCGAGAAAAAAAAGATTTAGCTATTCATTCCGTAATTTATAATTTTAGAGAAAATGATTTTGGTTTACATCCAATAGAAGCAGAAACACTATTATCAAATCTTGAAGAAAGAAGAAATAGAATTGAAGGTGTAGATAATGATTTTAAATTAAGTAATTGGAGTTGGAGAAATATTCAAACTCCTTATAAATGTTTAGTAAAATCAAATTTAAAAGAAAATTTATACGATGTGGTTATGAATCCATTAAGTTTAGAAGTTAGAAAGTTTGTTGATAAAGAATTTAATTGGGATTTTATTTCAAGAGTTGCTCCAGAAGATAGAACTCTTTTAGTTGATAAATGAATTATAAAAAATATGTATAATTTTTAATCTAAGTTAATTTTATAAATTTCAATTTTTTAAATATGAATATGAATAATGTAATTTGTATTCCTGGAACATGTTCTAAAGAAGAATATTATAATGAAAAGTATCCTACTGCTAGTCATTCTCATTTTTTTCCATGGATTCAAAAGCAGTTATATCTTAGAAATATTTCCTGTGTTTGTATGCAACATTTTATGCAGTATGATTCTAATTTAGAATATGAAAAATGGGTTAAAGAGTTCGAAACCATTAAACATGATACAGATTCAATTATTGTAGCTCATAGCTCGGGTTGTTGCTTCGTATTAAGATATCTTAGTGAAAATATTGAAAAAAACTTTGGAAAAATTATTTTTCTAGCACCGTACTTACAAGATTTTGAAGGGGAGGATAGAGATTTTTATTCTTACAAACTAGATTTGAATTTAGACAAAAAGATTGAAATTACTTGTCTTTATTCATTAAATGATTCTAAATACATTCATAAAAGTATTAAAATTTTAAAAGAATGTTATAAAAATATAGAAATATTAGAATTTGAGAATAAAGGACATTTTTGTTATAGTGATATTGGAGATACATTTCCTAAATTATTGGAGGAGATTTTAAAATGATGGGTAGGTATAAAGAATATTTTTTTAATTCATCAAGTTATGATATCTCAATTTTTTTACAAGAATTATATAAAAATCTTCCTGAAGGTGAGTTAATTTCACAATTAATTTTATCAGGTAAAAAAATATTAGAACTTCCAATTGATTTTGAGCCTTATTATCTTAATAAATTAATTGATTTAAATGTATTAGCTAAAAGAATTGAAGGTTTTGATTATATAATTTTATATCATGGAACCTGTTTAAAATTCAAAGAGGAAATTTTAAGAGATGGTTTACTTCCAAGAAAAAAAACTGGAAATTCAAATTTTAAAGATACAAAAATTTCAAAAGAAGATTCTATATATGTAGGTCAACTTAATTATTTTGGAAATATTTTTGATTGTGTGAAAGTTCATGCTTTTCAAGTATCTAAAAAGTATAATTCTAGTCCTTTGATAGTAAGGTGCATTATTCCAACTTCTAAATTATTGCCAGATGAAGATATTAAAAATGCTCAAATTGGAACTACATCAATAATTCTAGGAGGAGCTGCAAGGGTTAAAGATTATTTAAATCAAAATATTTTTGTATATGAGTTTAATAAAGTAACTGATGCTTTTCAAATTCCTTTTCATTCTTTTACCTATAAAGAATTTTATGATTTTATAAGCTAAATAAATAAATAAATAAATAAATAAATAAATAAATAAATAAATAAATAAATAAATAAATAAATAAATAAATATTATTAATCATAAATAAATTTTTCTTACCCACCAGAAATATAAATCTTTAAATACTTTATTATATTAATGATTTTAAGATGCTTTGGGAGAAAAAAACTGCTAAACAAATTCGGGAAAATTCTTCTCAAAGAGGATATTTATATCTAAGAGTTTCAAAATATAAAAGAGATGGAAGGACTCTTAAGAGAAAACCTAGGCATTTAGGAGATGGGTCTGGACATAAAGAGCGGAATAAATATATTGTGAAAAAAGATATTTATTTGGGGAAAATTATTGAACTTAAACCTTCTTCTTTTATGTCATTTCAAGATTATATTATTCTTCAACTTCAAAAAGAGAGTGATTATTTACATTATGTACTTCATACTTCTTTTGAGGAGATTGTTTTTGATTTTATTTCATATTTACAAGAGTTATATGAAATCCCTTTTTCAATTTCTAAACAAGATTTGATTCACTCCTCCTTTGATGAAGTGATTTCTCACCAGTTTTCAAAAAAAATATTTGAACTTAAAACAGGCGGTTTTTTTAATATTGTATTATTTAAAAGAGTTTTTGATTTTAATCCAATTCATAGTGATGAAATTTCAAATAGAGATTTTGAATTATTTTCAAATAGGTGCTTAGATACAGGAATTTTTGATGAATATATTCAAATGGTATTATACTTAAAATTAATTAACACCAATTCTCTTGACTCAGTGGAGGAGGAGTTAGTTTCTTATTATTTACAAGGTGATTCTAATGTAATATTAAAAGAGAGTTCTTTTGAAGACTTTATGAGAAAAATGCACAAAGAATAAGTGAAAATCTAAATATTCTCTAAATATAATTTTAGTAACTAATTTGAAATACTTTATTTTTTAAATACTCTAATATATTTTGTAAGTGATATGAAAAAACAAAAAGTAATTTTAGTTGATGCTTATAATACATTTGTAACTCAAAGTGGAGTTGATGAAGAAATGTTTGAATTACTTGAAGATTTTGAAAATACTAAAATTATAGTAACTAATGCCAATACTCAAAAACAACAAGAACTTGGAATTGTGAATATGCCTTATGAAGTATTTACTTTAAGTTTTAATCCTGAGAAAATTAATCCTGAATATTTTAGAATTTTTTTAGGAACATATGGACTTGAACCTAAAAATTGTGTATATTTTGACCATAATTCTCTTGCTGTTGAGAATGCAAATAAAATTGGAATTATATCATTTCACTTTAATCACGAAAAAAGAGATTTAAAAGAACTTAGAACATTTTTAGAAACGTATTTGTAATTTTTTTCACAAATACGTAATATTTATATATTTTCAAGTATTATAATAATGATATGATAGGAAATAGAATTAAAACGGTTATGCTTTTGACAGCTCTTGGAGTGTTGTGTATTGGTATTGGTTCATTATTTGGAACTACTGGAATGATAATTGGATTATTAATAGCATTTGGATTAAATTTTGGTTCATATTGGTTTTCAGATAAAATTATTTTACGTATGCATAATGCAAAAGAAGTGAAGTCTGGAAGATTGTATGATATTACTAAAAAACTTGCTCCAAAAGCAGGGGTTCCTATGCCAAAAGTGTATATGATTGAAGCAAATTATCCTAATGCATTTGCTACTGGTAGAAGTCCTAAAAAAGGAGCTGTTGCTGCTACAAGTACACTTTTACACATGATGAGTGATGAGGAAGTTGAAGGAGTAATGGCTCATGAACTTGCACATATTAAACATAGAGATACTCTTATTCAAACAATTGCTGTAGGTATTGCAACTGGAATTGCATTTATTGCTGAGATGTTTCAGTGGATGGCTATTTTTGGATTTGGAAGAGATGAAAATGATGGAGTTGGGAGCTTAATTGGTGTAATTGCTCTTGCTATTATTGCTCCAATTATTGCGATGATTATTCAAATGGCAATTTCAAGACAACGAGAGTTTATGGCTGATAGAAGAGCTGCTCAAATTACTGGAACAAGTAGAGGTTTAATTTCTGCTCTTCAAAATTTAGAGAGAGTCCATGTAAAATCATCCCATCCAACAAATCAAACAGTAGCTTCCATGTACATTTATAATCCATTTAAGAAGATGGCATTATCATCTCTATTTTCAACACATCCTCCAACAAGTAGGAGAATAGAAGCATTAAAAAAATTCAAACCATAATTTTTCAATATTTTTTCAATATTTTTTATAAAATTACAAATTATTATAAATTAATTTTAATGCTCTTATTATATGCAAAATACTGTAAGAAGAGCTCAAAATCCTAAAAGAATATTTTTAGATTTAATTTTTTCAATTATTATTCCATCTTTTATTTTAACAAGAGGAGAAAATTATCTTCCTGTTGATCCGGTAACTTTATTTTTTATTGCACTTGCATTTCCAACAGGGTATGGATTGTATGATTTAATTGCTAAGAAATATGTAAATATTATTTCAATTTTAGGATTTGTAAATACGCTACTTAGTGGAGTAGTTGTAATATTTGAAGCGTCTAAATTTTTTATTGTATTTAAAGAAGCAGGATTTCCTCTTCTAATTGGACTTGCGTTATTATACTACAATAAAAGTGTTGCTGATTTTATTAAAGTTGTAACAGATGATATGCTCAATAAAACTCTTATTTTGACAAAAATTACTTCAAAAACTTTGCAAAATTGGTATAGAAAAGTTGCATTTCAATTTACTTTTCCATTTTTTCTCTCAGCTCTACTTAATTTAATAATTACTTATATTATTATTCAATCTCCAACAGGAACTCAAGCATTTAATGAGGAGATGGGAAGATTAATTGTTTGGGGATTTTTAGGAATTGCAATTCCAACAACTATTGCAACAATTATAATTTTAATACTTGGATTTAGAACATTACAAAAACTCACAGGACTTAGTTTTGAACAATTAATGCTCAGTGAAGAGGAGATGAAAAAAAATCAACAAAAAATCAAAGAATTAGATTAATTTTAATTTTAAATACAAATATTTTTTAAGTCTTAAGTACTATTTTGAATATGAATTCAAATAGTAGAAATTTAAACGCACAAGAACTTGCATCTTTTTGTAGAAAAAAAGGTTTTTTATACCAATCAAGTGAAATTTATGGTGGAGTTTCAGGAGTGTATGATTATGGCCATATTGGAACATTATTAAAGAAGAATTTCCAAAATAGTTGGATTAAATATTTTAAATCATTACATGAAAATTTTTATGAAATTCAAACAGGTCAAATTATGCATGAGAGGGTCTTTAAAGCAAGTGGTCATTTGGAGAATTTTTATGACCCTATTGTAGAAATTGAAGGGCAAGATGAAACATTTAGGGCTGACCATTTAATTGAAGAAAAATTAAGTCAAAGAGCAGAAGATTTAACAATTGATGAAATGAAAGAGTTAATTGTTTCTAAAAAATTACTAGGCGATATTGATTATTCAAAAGTTAAAATTACTAATTTAAATTTAATGTTTGATGTTCACATGGGTCCTACTAAAGGGACAAAAGCATATTTGAGACCTGAAACTGCTCAGAGTCCATTTGTAAATTTTAAAGCACAATTTGAATTACAACGAAAAAAATTACCAATGGGATTAATGCTTATTGGAAAAGTATTTAGAAATGAAATTTCTCCAAGAAATTTAAATTTAAGGACTAGAGAATTTGAACAAGCTGAATTACAGATTTTTTTTAATCCTAATACTCTTAATGAAAAACATAATAAATTTGATGAAATTAAAGATATTAAACTTCCTGTAAAATTAGTGAACTCAACAACAGATAATGAAGTTGAATATAAATCAGTTGAAGAATTACTCACATACGGAGTACATGAAATGTATGCATATTATTTAGCAAGAGTTTTTTTGTTTTATAGAGATGTACTAAAATTAAATATAAATTTAAGATTTTTAGAATTAAATGAAAAAGAGAGAGCTTTTTACAATAAAATGCATTTTGATATTGAAATGAAAATGCACTCAATTAATAAGTGGGTTGAAATTGGAGGAGTTCACTATAGAACAAACCATGATTTATCTTCACATGAAAAAGAATCAAATATTTCAATGACTATTCAAGATGAAGCAAGACAAGAGAAAGTATTACCTCACGTTTTAGAATTGAGTTTTGGTGTTGATAGAAATTTATATGCAATTATTGATCAAAGCACATTTATAAATGAAGAGAATAATCAAACAACTATGCATATGACATCTAAATTATCTCCAATTAGTGTTGGAATTTTTCCATTAATGAATAAAGAACCTCTTACAAAAGTGGCATACGAATTAAAAGAATTGTTTGTTGAAGAAGATATTGAAACTGTTGTTGAGACAAGTGGTTCAGTTGGTAAAAGATATGCTAGAAATGATGAAATTGGAACGGCTTATTGTATAACTATTGATTATGAAACTATTGAAGAAGGAGATAATAAAGATACAATTACTATTCGAAATAGAGATACACAAGAGCAGAAGAGAGTTCATAAAGATGAAGTAGTAGGAGTTGTAAAACAATTGCTAAGAGGTAAAATTTCTTTTGAAGAATTATAACTTTTCTATTCAAGTAAGTGATAATATTTATAAACATAGTTTTTTACATATTAGTATGGTTCAACATTTGAAATTTATTGATCTCTTTGCAGGGATTGGAGGAATTAGAATTGGTTTTGAAAAACATTTTGGAAAATGTGTTTTTAGTTCTGAGTGGGATAAATTTGCTCAAATTACTTATCAAGAAAATTTTGGTCATAAACCTGCTGGTGATATAACAAAAATTCATGAAACTTTAATTCCTAAATTTGATATTTTACTTGCAGGATTCCCTTGCCAACCTTTTTCAAATGCGGGTTTAAAAAAAGGATTTGAAGATTCAAGAGGAACTTTATTTTTTGATATTGCAAGAATTGTTAAATATCATAAACCCAAAGTAGTATTTTTAGAAAATGTTAAAGGATTTAAAAACCATAATAAAGGAGATACTTTTAATACAGTAAAATCAATTTTAGAGGAAATGGGTTATAAAATTTTTCATCAAGTTTTAAATGCAAAAGATTTTGGAGTTCCACAAAATAGAGAAAGAATTTATATCGTTGCTTTTTTAGATGATGTTGATTTTTCATTTCCAAAACCTCAAAATTTTAATGTTAAAGTAGGAGACATTTTAGAAGAAGAAGTTCAGGAAAAGTATACAATTTCAGATAAACTTTGGGAGGGTCATCAAAGAAGAAAAATTCAACATAAAAGCAAAGGAAATGGATTTGGTTATTCTTTATTTGATAAGAATTCAAATTATACTAGTACAATTTCTGCAAGATATTATAAAGATGGTTCAGAAATTTTAATAAGTCAAGTTGGAAAGAATCCTCGAAAAGTAACTCCAAGAGAAGCTGCAAGACTTCAAGGATTCCCTGAAAATTTTAAAATTTCAGTTAGTGATAATCAAGCATATAAACAATTTGGGAATAGTGTGTGTGTGTTAGTTATTGAAGCTATTGCAAATAGTATAAAAGAAAGTTTAGAACAATTTGAATCTCAAAAAATGATTGAATCTATTGAAATATCTTCTAAAAAAGAAACTTCTACTGAAATTTAAAATGGAAATTAAAAAAATTCATATTGAAAAATCTAAATTTGAATTAAATTTAAAGTTTTATTATTTTTTAAAAAATTTAGTTAAAATTAAACTGAGTTCAAATCAAGTAGAATTAATATTGAGAATTTATTATATAAATTCAACAAAGAATTATGAGCAAATATTACAAAAGATAATTGAAGATTTTATTTTAAATTTAAATAATGATACAAAGAAAGATAAATTACTTCAATTCTTTAATGAAATTGAAAATAAATGGGACTTAAAATTAATGATATTTAGTTTAAAATTATATTTAATAAAAGATTTATTACTACAAGAAGCAAAAATTAAAAACCTTTTAGATATCACTAAGTTAGAAAATTTAAATCCTTTATCATTAGAATATGACAAAATTACAACATATAGTCCTTATTCTACAAGAGTTAATGGAGCATTGTTATCTTTAATATTTTTTGATAAATTAGAGAGAGAAGAATTGAATTTTTTGAGTAATGATTCAGTTTCTTTTTTAAAAATATTGTCTAAATTAGGTAATGAACTTACTAAAAAAGGGATTGAACCAAATCAAATTTTTATGTTAATGTTTAGTGAAAGCGTTAATCAGTCAATTATATCTGATAGTGGAAGCAATTATGAAGAGAGAATTTTATCAGTATTGCTTGATTTAGGAATTTCTGAGAGTTCAATTACTAAACAACATGATAAAAATGACTCTTCAACAGAGTTTGACTTCTTTTTTGAATTAGAAAATAGAACTTATGGAATTGGTGCCAAGAGGACATTAAGAGAGAGATATAAACAATTTATTAAGACTGCAATTATGACTAAAATTGATATTATGATTGAAATTACATTAGGTTTGGATTTAAATGAAGAGAAAGCAAAAACTATAAGAAAACATAATGTGTATATTTTTGTCTCAGATGAGATTTATAATTCAAAATATTTTTTAAAAGAATTAGAAGGAATTCATCCAGTTTCTCAATTAACTCTTGAGACTTTAAAAAGTTTAAAATAAATAAAAATGCCAATTGTTATTAGATGTCCTAGTTGTCAAGAGTTTCAAATGTCTACTGCTCAAAAAATTGTAAAGTGTATTAAATGTAATAAGTCAACTCAAAGACAAAATTTAAAAATATTTTTTCAAAGTGATTCTCCACAGGCATGCTCTGAAGTTGTAAAAAGATTAAAAGAAGAACATTTTAGAGTTCATGGAAACTATGGAGAGGATGATTTTTTCACATATGAATTAAATAAATAACTTAATTTAAACAATAAGTTTATATATCTTGATACCATTTACTATCATATGGGATATCAAGTCAATGTGAGACTTTCAGAAGAGATGAAACAAAGAGCTGAAGAGTACGCAAAAGAGTACGGTTTTTCAAATATTCAAGAAGTGATAAAAAATAGTTTGAGAAAAGAATTATACGAAAATTACTCACTTGATGATATTAAAAAAATTGAAGAATTTGAATCATTTTGTGATGAATATAATTTATATGCATCAGAGGAGGAATTATTTGAAAGTTTAAAAAAATGAAGTTTACAATTAAGCCTACTTTATTTATAAAAAAACAATTACAAGAACTTCATGAAAAAACAAGAAAATCTTTAGTTTCTAAAATTGAATTTTTAAAAGAAAATCCTTTTAATAATAAGTCTTTAATTTGTTATAAAAGTTTATTTAGAATAAGATTTATAGATATAAATAGTGAGAAGAGATTAATTTATTCTCTAAGAAGAGATGAAGTTAGATTATTATTCATTTTAGATAGGAAGAAAAATTATAAAGATTTAGATACTTATCTAAATAAAATCAGAGAAGATTTAAATAAATAATTGAGTTAATTTTTGCTTGTTAATTTTTCAAGAGCATATAGAGCATATTTTTTAACAGCAGGATTGATTTGAGTATGTTCTTTTACTTCCTCCTTACTCATCCAAAACCAGTTCTTACTCTCCCCTTTATTTGGTTTAACAATAGTATTAAAGGCTTTTGCAATAAATACAAAATCTATGTGTTGATGATGTGGATTTACAAAGTGCACATTACAAAATTCTCCAACATTTGTTTCATAGGAATTGTCAACAAATTTTTCAAAATTTGAGTCACTTATAATTTCAATATTTACTCCACACTCCTCTTTTACTTCTCTTAATGCTGCTTCAATTGGAAGTTCGTCTCTATCAATATGTCCACCTGGTGGGAGGAGTATATCTAATTTTTTATGCTGATGAAGTAATATTTTATCTTCAAATACTATATATACTGAGCTTGTAAAGTGTCTTGTTATTTCAACCATAATATATTAAAATTTAAATTGTATATAAATAATTTCAATCTGTTGAACTAATGAATACTTTGTTTTAGCATTATTTTTCATTATAAGTGGATACAAAAATAAAATAAATATTAATACTATAATTTCAATTTTTTATGAAAATAATTTTTATAGAGATTTTAAATAATTGATAATTTGAGGTTTAACTTTTTCAACTGAATCTTTAATATTCATTTGATTAATTTGTTTATATGTACACCATTTATATTCTGTATGTTCAGAGGAGAGTTGAATTCCTTTTTTTGAATTAATGTAAGAGAAATTATTACTTACATATAAAATAAAGTAAAAATCTTCTTCTCCTGCATAGTTAGAATACGCATCTAGTGGTTTAAATGATTTTAATTTCACTTGAATTTCTTCTTCAACTTCTCTTATAATTCCTTCTTTTAAATCTTCTTTTTCATTCAATCTTCCACCAGGCAAATCCCATAATCCTTCATCTCCTTTGTAATTAGAACGCTTTAAAAAAAGAGCAGTTTTATCTTTTGAATTAATCAGTACAATTTTTTGTCCAATAATTGTCATACTAAATAAAATTAATTTTTTTATTTAATAATTTGTATTTTTTTAAGTGAGAAAGAATTATAAAATTAAATGAATTATAATTTTTAGAACATGTCTATGAATAAACAACAATTAGCAATTAGTGTAAAAAAAGATGAGGATATTTCGCAATGGTATACTGAGGTAATTACTAAAGCAGATTTAATGGATTATTCAAAAGTTAGTGGATGTATTGTATATAAACCAAGAAGTTATGAGATTTGGGAAAATATTCAGAAATTTTTAAATGATAAAATTAAAAAAAGTGGAGTTAAGAATTGTTATTTTCCACTCTTAATTCCAGAGAGCTTACTTTTAAAAGAGGAAGATCATGTAGAAGGATTTGCACCAGAAGTTGCATGGGTTGATTATGGGGGAGATACTAAACTTGGTGAAAGACTCGCTGTGAGGCCTACTAGTGAGAGTATTATGTATGATAGTTATTCAAAATGGATTCAATCATATAGAGATTTACCTTTACGGCTTAATCAGTGGAATAGTGTTGTAAGATGGGAGTTTAAGCATCCAACTCCTTTTATGCGTGGACGTGAATTTTTATGGCAAGAAGGGCATACTGTTTATGCAACTCAACAAGAGGCAATTGATGAAGCTCATGAAATTCAAGGATATTATAACGATGTATATGAAGAGTTACTTGCAATTCCTACAACTCTTGGTAGAAAATCAATTGGAGAAAAATTTGCAGGAGCTGATTTTTCACTTACAGTTGAGCCGTTTAATTCAGCAGATGGAAAAGTAATTCAAGGTTGTACTTCTCATCATTTAGGTCAAAATTTTTCAAAAGCATTTGATATTACATATTTAGATAAACAACAAAAAAAACAATATGTGTGGCAAAATTCATGGGGTCTTTCAACAAGAACATTAGGTGCTATGGTGTTTATTCATGGAGACGATAGAGGAATTATTCAACCTCCAAGAGTGGCTGTTGAAAAGGTAGTAATTATTCCTCTTTTATTTAAAGGAAAAGAAGAAGTGGTACTAAATAAAGCTTATGAATTGCAACAAAAGCTAGAAAGTCTAGGAGGAGTACTTGTTGATTCAAGAAGTGAGTATTCTCCAGGATTCAAATTTAATGATTGGGAACTAAAAGGAGTACCTATTAGAGTTGAAATTGGTCCAAGAGATATTGAGAATAATTCATGCATCATTGTAAGACGTGATACCAATGAAAAAATTGAAATGAAACTTGATAAAATTAACAAAGATTCAATTAGTGATATTTTAGAAGAAATCCATTTTACTCTATATGCTAAACAAAAAGAGTTACAAGATTCTAAGACAATTGAAGTGAATTCATATGAAGAGTTTAAAAAATATATTACACAAGGTTATAGATGTTTAGTTCCTTGGAAAGAGACTATTGAGAGTGAGGATAAGATTAAAGAAGAAACTGGTGCTAAAACTAGTTGTTTGCCTTTTTCACACAAAGATAAAGACATGAATGGAGTAAAATGTTTTTTTAGTAAAGAAGATGCAACATGTTATGCTTATTTTTCAAAATCTCATTAATTTATATTTTATATAATTTATATTGATATTTAAGTTCTTTTTCAACAATTTGAATTTTTTTTCAACTTTTTAAGAATAATTACATATTAATTCATTACTAAATAGTGACATTTATAAATGTTTTTCTATTATAAGAAATAATGAATGCATCTTTTTTAGAAATTTCTAAGTATTCTGGGCTTGAAGAAGTATTAGATTCTTTAACTCAGAAGAGAAAAAATTTTCAAGATTTTAATTATTCTACTCAATTTTCAACTCTTCAAATTAATACTATTCGAGATAATGTTTTAAGAGCACATGATAAAGAACTTAGAAAAAGTGGAGGGTATTATATTGAAAAGCATTTAGTTCCTATGGCTAAAAAAGGATTAGAATTGGGTCTAGTACCATCATTTGTATCAGGCATATTAGTTCATGATACAGTAGAAGATACTGATAAGGATAATTATTCATTAAAAACGCCAACATTAGGAGATAGAAATTTAAGAATTTTAAGAGAATCACTTCAAAGAGCTGATTTTAGAAAAATAGATAGAAGGTTAATAGTTGCAATGTGTGGAATATTAACAAAATTATCAACTGATCAAATTCAAGATAAATATGGACCAGGTTTAAATGAAGATGAATTATCTGAGATGAAATTTCATGCTAAAATAGAGAGGGCATTAGGAAAAAGTGATTGGCTAAATGATTCTTTTTTTAGTAATAACGTAGGAGTTAGTCATAGATTTGGTGCACAAATTTGTGGACTATTAGATATTGAAGACAATCTTGATATTTTTGAAGAAATTGATATTTCTAAATATGATAAATCTATTGTTAGAAGATTTGAAGAAAATAAATCTCGGAATTTAAAAAGGGCTTTAACATATGGAATGGAACTAGATTTATCAATTAGAAAATTATCAAATAGAGGAGATTGTATTATTGACGAAGAAGCTTATAATAAATATATAGAACAAACATATTCTCAAAAACTAAGACAAGGATTAGAACATATAAGTACTGAAAATTTAGGAATTTCTTTTAATGTATACAAATATTGGGGATTGTAGCTTTATAATTATTGCTACTTTAAATAAAAATTTAAATTTATAAAAATATTAATTATTTAAACTAAAAAAATTGAATATAAAACTTAATAAAATTCAATATCTGCTTCTTCAATTAATTCATTAATTAATGCAGTTTGTAATTGTCTTAGTTTATCTTGTTCAAGTTGTGCAATAATTTGAAGTTCAATTTCTTCAAATGCTGGAGTATTTTCACCCATTTGTATTGCATATTGAGCATAAAATTCTTCAACTTCTTCTTGTGTTACTTGAACTAAATTCTCATCAATATTTTGGCTTAAAAACCTATCAACTGCTACTCTTTCTTTGAAATCTTCAAGAGTTGCTTCATAAGAAATTCCTTGTTCTTGTAAATCTGTTTTCAATTCATCAAGTGTAAATCCTTGTGTTTGAAGTAATTGAACTAATTCTTCTTCAGCTTCTTCATTAGAAATTTCAAAATTTTCTCTTTGAACTGCTTGTAATAACACAATATTTGTAATTACTTGTTCAAGTGCATCTTCTTGTGTAACTTGAAATCCTTGGTTTTGGAGTTGCATTTGAACCATTACAATATCTTGTGCTAAGACATCATCTCCATTAACATTTAGAATTGGAGTTAATGGGTCAACTTCTTGAGTATTATTTACTAATTCTTCTTGTGGAAGAGTTGTTGTTTGATTTGAAATTAAAGAAGAATCTAATGTTTCATTTTGTCCTGAGTTATTTGAGTTTAAAGCCATCATTACGACAATAATTAATACAATAACTAATAATCCAACAACTGCTGCTCCAATTAATATTTGTAATTGACTTGAATTAGTTGTTTCTTTTGAAGATGATTTTTTTGTATATGTATCATCTTTTTTAGCATGTGAAGAAGAGCTAGTTCTAAGTGGTTCTCTTTTATGAGTACTACTATTATGTTTAGCATCTTTTTCATGGTGTTTTTTTGTTACCATAATTAAGGAGAAAGAAAATCTATTTTTTAAATTTAATTCACTAAGAGATGAAAAAATAATAATTAATTATTCTATCTAGGCATATGAAATGTTGCTGCTAAATTTGCAATTGGTGACCTGTTAGTTCTTTCTAAATTCATCATAGCAGCTCCAGGGTGTTGTTCTTTAGCTAGTTTATAGGCCATATGTACAAGAGCATTTTTGTAAGGAGAAGTTTTAGGATTATGAGTTTGAAAAGGATCTCCACAAAATACCATTTTACTTCCAAATCCAATTCTTGTAACTAATCCTTGTCCATGTCCTCTTTGTAAATCTTCTGCTTCATCAACAATAATCATCTGTCTTGACCAAGTACTACCTTTAGCAAACGCAACTGTATCTTCTTTAAGAAGAGGAACTTTATTTGTTGGGAAATAAAATCCTTGTGTTCTCCATTTATTTAGCTGTTGAATTTCTAATGCATCTTTATAGCTAAATTCAGGAATAATGTCTTCTTCATGTAGTGTTTTAAAGGAGTCCATTTGGGGCCCAAGTTTATTTCCTAAATCACCTGGTAAAAACCCTACTTGATGTTCAGTTGGTGGAACAGCTGGCTTTAATAGTCTCATCATCTTATATAAATACTCTTTATTTACTTTAGATTCATCATCTAAAATAGTTTGTTCAAGTCCTGACATATAACCTAGAAGTGTTTTACCAGAACCTGCTTGACCACTAAGAGTTACAAATTGAATATTTGGATCTAAAAGGAGATATTTCCATGCCAAATATTGGGAGAGATGATTTGCTTTAATCCCAAAAGCTAATTCTCTTCCTTCAAATGCCGATTTATTGTCTGATAAGAAATGCGTAGTGTTAGGTTCAATTCTTTGAAGATACATATCACTGGTAATTTCCATATCTGGGCCACTAGTTTTAAAATCTTTTCTTACCATATATAATGCTTGTCTTCTATCTCCTTCTAATGTTAAAAGTAAAAATTGATTTGGAAAATCAACATGAATTCCTTCTTTAACTGGATCTAATCTATTTTCTAAAGAATCAAATTCTAAATCGCTTACTCTAGTTTCAAATCCTTTTTTTAAAATACTAGGATCAACTTTTAAAAATTTAGGTTCAATAACTCCATTTCTTTTTATCCCTTTGTCATAAAAATGTTCTCTAATTGAAGGATCATCAGTCATACCTTGACAATTCTCCCATGAGTCTGGTGATTTTAATCTAAGAATTATAGTTGAATCTCCATTATCAATTTCCCATCCACCTTCTTGATTTCTCTCTCCTTCTTTATGACCATAATTCATAAACTCCCTTACTAAAGGATTATCTAATTCACCTTGTTTTTCAGCATTTTTTCTATCAAAATAAATGGTTACAACTTCACCATCTTGTATATCTAAGTTAGAAAAAATTTCAGTTCCACTATTTTCAACTACATCAAGTCCAACTACAATATCTCTTTGCATTTTAGTTTTCACCTGTTTGTAATAATCTTTGAAGAGTTTTCTTTTCTTTTCTTCTGAGTGAATTTGCTTTATTATTACTAAGAGTACCATCCCTTGATGTAAATCTTATATAAGAATTTAATGTAGAGTTATAGAATTGTTGTCCTCTTTCAATATCTTTTGAATTTCTTCTTGATGAGTCTCCATTAATAATTCCATTTCTAATTGTTTCAATTTCTTCTAATGTTATTGAATTAGGGTCTTTAAATTGTTTTATTTGTCCCACTAAACTATAAGCAAAATCTATTTTTGTAGGTGTATCTTTCTGGACATCAACTAAAAGTTGAGTTAAACTAGAATAAGCTTCTTTCATAATAATATTGTATTTATTACTTATTTATAAAGTTATTTGATTTTGTCTTTTAAAAGTGATAACTTTTAGAAAATTCTCTGTAAAAATAATTAGAATTCTAATTCTTCTCCTATTCTTGGAATTATTACATTTGAAGGTACTTCATCTGTATGTCTATCACTCCATTGTTTTACAGCTTCAAGTGCATCAATATCTCCGTGTTGGAGCAGAACATGTTTAGCTTTTAAGTTTTTCATTACTTTTCTAATACCATCTTGTCCAATGTGTGCTGAAAAATCGAATTTTCTTACATGTGCGAGTACTTTAAATCTTTGATGATGATTATAAAATACATGGTCTTCAAAAATACTTCTACCATTAGTTCCATGTGCTTGAAATCCACTTAGAATAATAAAATTATTTTTATCATGGATCATAGTCTCAGCATATCCCACACTTGGGCCTCCTTGAAGCATTCCTGATGTTGTTAAAATTACAACTCCTTTTTGTTTTGCAATTTTTGCTCTCTCAGCTGGGTGTTTTACCAAATGAACTCGTTTAAACATATCTTCTAAAATATCTTTATTAAGGATATAATTATCACTTGATTGATACATAAGTTTTGTAAGAACCCTTGCAGCTCCATCTAAATAAATTGGAATATTTTTTGGAAGTTTTTCAAGTAAAATAAGAATTTCTTGTGAACGTCCAACTCCAAATACAGGAAGCAGAACTGAGCCTCCCCCTTCAATTCCACTCATTATTGATTTAATAAATCCTTCTTGAACATCTGCTTTATCAGGATGAAGTCTATTTCCATAGGTATTTTCAGTAATTAAAACATCAATTGGTTTATCAAATTCTAATTTTTCAAGTAAACTTGGTTCCATAAGTAGAGTTTCTTGAGTATTAATATCAGCAGCATATAATACTCGTTTTCCTTCAATTTCAAGTAAAATAGAAGCACTTCCAGGAATGTGACCTGCATTAATGTATTGAAATTTAACTTTTCTATCTTTTGTTTCATACCATTTTGAATATCTTACTAAATTAATATCATCTTTTACAGCTCTTACATCTCTTGCTGAATATGCAGGATGAATTGAACGTAATTTTTCTAAATGAAATCCATCTTCAAGCAAGATATTTGTAATGTCCCACGTCATTTTAGTACAATAAATTGGACATTTCAACCTTTTATGTTCAAGCATTGGAAGAGCTCCACAATGATCCATATGAGCATGAGAGAGAAATATAGCATTTAGTTCACTTACTTTATCTAAATATTTAGGATATTCAACTCCTCCATGAATAAACTTAACTCCAGCGTCTAATAAATATCTTTTTCCTTGTGAGATAATTTCAATACAACTTTTACCAACTTCTTGTGCAGCACCGTGAAATATGATTTTCATATATTATTTGAAGAATTTAATGATTTAATATTTTGTCACTATTTCAAAGAGGAGTTTGAGTTGAATCCTTTTATTTTTTCTTTAAATTTTAATATATTATAATTTTTTACTTTTTAAATTAAAAAAACAACTGTTAAGAGATTACATACTTTTAAAAACTTTTTGGTTATAAAGTAGATAGATTTATACTAAAATGGTAGGAGAAAATGTTAGAAAGTGCCCTGAGTGTGGGAGCACTAATTTATATAATAATAAAGACAAAGGAGAGATTGTTTGTAGGTCTTGTGGTCTTGTAATTGATGGTAGAAATATTTCACTAGGAAAAGAGTGGAGAGATTTTGAAGAGAGTGAAGGTTCTGAGATGAGAAGAACTGGAGCTCCTACAACATATACTAAATTTGATATGGGGCTTGGAACATCAATTGGTTCAGAGAGTGATTCATTTTCATTAGATAAAAAACAACGATATAAACTTCAAAGATTGAAAAGATGGCAAAAAAGACTCTCAACAGTTATGGAGAAAAATCTAAAAATTGCCCTTGGAGAACTTAGAAGATTAGCTTCATATTTAAATTTGCCAACTGCTATTGAAGAAGAGTCTGGAAAAATTTATACAGAAGCGGTTCAAAAAAATTTAGTAAGAGGACGTTCAATTGAGAGTGTAGTTGCAGGTGTTGTTTATGCTGCTTGTAGAAGACAAAATATTCCAAGAACATTAGATGAAATTAGTGAAGCGAGTGGAATTGATAAAAAAGAAATTGGAAGATCGTATAGGTACATTACAAGAGAGTTAAAAATTAAAATTTTACCTTCAAATCCTGTTGATTATATTTCAAGATTTGCAAGTGTATTAAATTATGGACCTGAGACTCAATCAAGGGGAGTGGATATTTTATCAAAAGCTTTAACATTAGATTTAACTTCAGGAAGAGGTCCTATTGGAATTGCAGCAGCAGCATTATATATTGCGGGATTATTAGAGGGAGAGAGAAGAACTCAAAGAGATATTTCAGAAGTGAGTGGTGTTACTGAGGTTACAATTAGAAATAGATATAAAGAGATAATTACTAAACTAGGATTAGAAGATGAAATTAAAAAAATTAAATCTAAAAAAGAGGATGATTCAGATGATAACTCAGATTTTTAAAAAAAGTATACTATTTTTTGTAGTATTTTTATTGTTGACATTTCAAATGTTTAGTTTTGCAGTTCCACAAGAATATACACAAAATACATTTTCTTTTGTAACTCAGGAGAATAGGAATACTATTGTATCAACAAATAGGGATGAAGTGGAGTTTAGTTTTACTCTTAAAAATACTTTAAATGAGATGCAGGAGTTTAATGTTTCAATAAATCCTTCAACTTCTTGGGAAATTGAACCTTCTAATTTTATAGTTAGATTAAATCCACTTGAACAAAGAGAAATTAAATTTAAAGTATTAATTCCTGATAATTTAGGATATACTAGAATTGTAGATAGTCAAGGTTTGAGTAAGTTTGTATTAGATGATGATTATTTTGGAGTCTTTAATTTCCCTATTTTTGTTGACCCTGTTGGAGATGAAGATACATTAGAAATAGTGTATAGATTGGAAGTGTATGCTCCTATGAATTTACCTGTTGATTTTACAATTGAACCTTCAACTACTAGAATGTCTCCTGAATTTGAAAATACACTTAGAATTTTAGCACAAAATTTAGATGAAGGAGGTTCTTCTACTACAGCTAAAGTTTCAAAATCAATTGGAGGAGTTGAGTTACCTTCTCAAGATATTACATTTTCATATATTAGAGATGTGGTTGATGTAAGTTTTGAAATTCCTTCAACAATTGAACCAGGGAATTATCAAAGAATTGTGACAGTAAGTTTAGAGAGTGATGGGGGGAGAAGTCAACAATGGCAACTTAGAGATTCAGTTCAAATTTTAGAATTTGAACAATTATTGATTAGGGAAGAGGAAAGCACAAATTTATGGTCTGTGAATCATAGAGTTTTCATAGAAAATGTGGGGAATACTAATTCTGGATATGAGGTTGCTAAAAATTTTGCTTGGTATGAAAGAATATTTTTGTCTTCAAATGTAGATTATTCAATTATTAATTCAGAACATGTGTTTAGTATTGAAATTTTACCTGGGGAGGAGAAAAATATTGATATTAGTATTAGGTATGGGATTATTTTATTACTGATTTTAATTGTGTTAATAATTGTGTTAATAAGACTTTATTTAGTATATAAAAATCCTTTAGAAATTGATGTTAAATTTGAGAGTATTAAAAAGGTAAAACATGAAGGTGTTAAAAGTTTTAAAGTTAAAATTGGATTTGAAAATGTTAGAAAAGAAGAGATTGATACTCTAAGAGTTGTATTTAGAATGCCCTCTTATTTACATGTTAAAGATGAATCATTTTCAATTACTCCTCCGACTAAAGTTCTTAAAGGTTCAAATAAATATAAATTGATGTGGGAATTTAAGAGATTTGAAAAAGGTGATGCTAGAATTTTAGGATTTGAGCTTGTAAATTCAAAAGGTATTTTAGGAGATATTCATTTTGAAGATTTAGAATTTGAAATAATTTCAAAAAATAATACTGCTAAATATTATACTCCAATTGAAACAATTAGAGGATAAATAAAAAATTAAAATGAAATCATTATTAAAATTATTTTTTAATTATTTTTTAAAACAAAAATTAGCTCAGGGTTTGCCTGTTGCAAGAATTGTAGTATTTTTTTTAGGACTTATAGTACTTATAGTTTTAATTGCAGGACCTGTTGGTCAATTAATTCCTTTTTTTACTTCTTCACAAATGGAAGGACTTGAAGCAACTTGTACAAATTATCGAGATTTTGATCAAACTTTGTATTGCGAAACAAGAGATGATCAAGAACTTCTTCCAGATTCCAGATTTAATTGTCTAAGAGATTCAGAGGATTTTGAAAGGTATACAAGAGTTGAAGCATATGTTCAGTCAAAGGGTTGTGAAGAGATTGGAGGGGAAGAATGTACATGTATTACTAATGCGTATTTGCATCAAAGAGAATTAGCAAGAGCTGAAGTTACTGGAGAGAATATTGGAAGTGGTTCAACCATAGGAGGTATCATCGGAGGGGCTGAGATACGGCCTGAAGAGATTCCATCTGTTGCTAGTTTACTTGAAGATATTTCAGATTTTATATTTGGAAGGGATCAGACTCCTGAAGATGGAGCGGAACATTCAGAATATGGTATTGAGCATTTAGGTTTTAATTCTGAGTCCATGCAATTATTTAGAGAATTTTCTCAAGAGCATGATGTAGAACTTAGAAGATTAGTTGCATTTGCAAGAGCAATTGCAAGTATTGAGACAAATAATAGGGAATTTGATTCTAATGGAAATCCGGTTGCAAGATTTGAGTGCCATGTTTTTAATAGAAATTCTAATCAAAATGTTCCATGTACAACTAGAGATGGTGAATCTTTTAGTAGGGTAGCAAGTGAGACAAATTATGAAGCATTTGTAAGGGCGAGTCAAATTAATGAAAATCAAGCATTTAGTTCAACAAGTTTTGGAATGTTTCAAGTATTAGGTTCAAATTATGCTACTTTTGGTTTAAGTTCGCCTCAAGAATTACAACAAAGAACTTTAACTCAAGAAGGTCAAGTTGATTTATTTTTGCGATTTATTTTAAGTAGGGAGAATTCAATTTTAAGAGAATTAAGAGATTCTCAAACTTTAAATTATAGAATTATAGCACAAAGATATAACGGGGCTCAGTATGAGAGAAATCAATATCATACAAAACTTCAAGTTGCATATGAGAGATACTATCAAGAGTATTCGAGTCAAATGGGGAGTCCTGAATTATTGGTGGGGTTAAATATTAATGCTCCTGAGTTATATACTCAAATTAGATCAGCGGAATTATCAAATTCTCAATTTGCTTCAAGATTAGTGTATGAGATAGGAAGTGGAACTATAAGGGATAAGGGATTGGCTCCTATTTTAGAGAGTATTTTATATGTGACGGCTGAAGAACTTAATGTTAGAGTTCATATTTATAGTGCTGGACAATGTCCTGCTAATCATCCTACTTGTGGCAATGAGAGAACTGGTTCAAGAAGACATGATTTTGGAAATGGAGCAGATATTTACATTACAAGAGATGGTCAAAGAATTTGTAACGGGAATCCTGATTTTGATAGATTTGTAAGAGTTGCTTTTAGAAATGGTATTCAAGCAGGTGGTTCAAGTCCAGGGTATATGGGTAATTGTAATATGCATTTAGATATAGTAGGAACAAGACTAGGGGGTGGAATTCATTGGCGTTCAACAAATAATTTTGTATCTGCACTAAGTCAAGGGATTAGGGATAGACAAACAACTACCTCTTAGATTATTTATTCATTTAAAATTGTTACAGAATTTGAATTTCAATGCAACATCTATACATTCTTGGAGCAGATTGTCCTACTTTTCTAATATTTAAAATTTTTACATTAATATTTTTTTGTTTAGCAATTTTATATATTTTTTTAATAGTATCATTTGAAAAATTATCTAATTCTTCTTCTTTTAAAAAACAATAGAGATAAATGATTCCTCCTTTAATGCATAATTGAAATGCTTTTGCTAAAAATTCAATAGCAGTTTTTGGAAGAGGCATGTATATTGAATTATATTTATCAATTTCATTAAGTGGTTTTGAAGTAGTAAGTAGTTGGAGGAGATAGTTTTTTTCAAGTAATGTTTTAATGGTATATATTTTTGTTTTTAATTTTATTGAATAATCAATAAAGTTAGGATTACATATGAGAAGAAGTAAAAGTTTTAATTTTTCTTCTTCATTAATAGTATTTAGATTAACTTCAATAGTTTTAATATTGAGTGAATTAAATTCTTTAGAATATTCAAAGAGTTCTTTATAGTTTAGTTCTTCTACTATTTTAGAATTATATTCAATATTGTATTCTTCAATTTCTTTTAATATTGAATTATATGAGTTCACATCACAATTTTTAAAATGATATATTAGTTGGTTTAAAGATTGAAGAATTTTTTTTTCATATAATGGAATTGAATACTTTTTACAAATTTCTTGTATTTGTTTAAATATTTGTGATTTTTTTAAATTACTTTTATTATGTTCAATATTTTTTAGAGCATATTCATGTCCTTGTGGATTTAACTCAATTGACGTTAATCTTGAAATATTGGGTTGGTATTTAGAAATTACAAATGAATAAGGTCCAGCACCTGAGAAGAGGACTAACTCGTTAGAATATTTTTTAACATTTTTTGCAATATACTCTCGCTCAGTTGAGAGTTTGGTTGAAAAATAAACTGAATTAATATCTAATTCAATAAGTATTCCATTTTCTCTATATTGAGTTATTGTATTTTCAATTCCTGCGATATGCTTAAAATTTTGAGTTCTAAATTCTCCTTCATGAAAACTTGCTTTTGTTACAACAGTTTGAAGTTGAGGATTTAGATTAAGTAAAATTTCTCCAATTTGAGTTTCATATTCTTTTAATTCATCACAAATTTCAATAATACCAATTGTTCCAACTATTTCAAATGATCTAGGAATTAGTAAATGTAGGGAGGGGGGAATAATTTTAATAAGTTTCTTCTTAAGAGAATTTGAATATGATTTTGAATTTAGATTCATTATAAAATTAATTAAGAACTATTAATTTAAATATATAACTTAAATTTAAAAATAAATTTTTTAATATTTTCCAACTGTGTCAATCATTTCAACATGAGACATAATTGCTCCTCTACAACAATATTTTTTAATTTTCAAAGAGTCTAATGCTTCTTTTTTACTTTTTCCTTCTGAAATCATTTGATGGTACGGCTCCCAAGAAGAACCAATCACATTACCACATGAAAAACATCTAACAGGTATTATCATATTAATATAAATATAATTGTGTTTATAAAGGTTTTGAACAATAAAAAATTATTTAGATTAAGATTAATTATTATTGTATAAATAATTTTTCTATTAGAATAAATATGATTTGAGACACGAATTTAAAAAAATTAAAGTAAATTTTAAATTACTTTTAGTTCAATATTAAGACCAGTTGGAATTGGAACTTTCATAATCATTCTAATTACTCTGTCATTAATTTGAACATCCATAAGTCTTTTATGAATTCTCATTTGATATCTTTCAAATGATGCTTTACCATCTCCACAAGGAGACTTTCTTGTGGTAACCTTCAACTTTTTTGTAGGCATAGGAATTGGACCTTTTAAGGTAACTCCTAATTTATCACAAATAGCTGAAATTTCTTCCACAAATGAATTCAAGTTAGAGATATTATCTCCAACAAGCTTAATTCGTAAATATTGTTGTTGTGCCATCTTTATTTAGTTAATTATAATTTTAATGGCTTTGTTACAATGTCCATACATTGTCCTGCAGCAACAGTTTTACCACTATCTCTAATTGCAAATCTTGCTAATTGAGGAATAACATCTCTTTTTTCAATAACTACTGCTTTAAGAGGTGTAAATTTAACAACAGCTGCGTCTCCATTTTTAATAAAGTCAGGATTGTCTTGAACTTCAGGTGATAATTTTTTAACAATCTCAGTAACTCTACATGAAACTTGTGCAGTGTGAATGTGAAATACAGGTGAATATCCAACTGTAATAACACTTGGATGGTTTAAAACCATAATTTGTCCTGTAAATTCTTGAACTAATGAAGGTGGTGAATCAGGTGTTCCAATAACATCTCCTTTAGCTAAATCTCCTTTGTTAAATCCTTTAACTGAAAATCCAACATTAAATCCAGGAGGAGCTTCTTTAACTTTTTCGTGGTGCATTTCTACATCTTTAACTTCTCCAGCCATTCCAGTTCCAGTTTTAGCAGGTACAGCAACAACTTTAGTATTAGGTCTTAACATTCCAGTTTCAACTTTACCAACAGGTACTAGTCCAATTCCTTTAATTGCATATACATCTTGTAGAGGTACTCTTAAAGGTAATTCTGTAGGTCTATTTGCAGGTTCATATGAATTTAATAATTCAAGTAAAGTTCCTTCAGTATACCAAGGCATTTTATCAGATTTTTTAACTACATTATCTCCCATTAAGGATGCAATTGGAATAAATCTTACTGATTTGAAACCTAATCTTCCAACTAAAGCGTTAACTTCAACTTTAATCTCATTAAATCTACTCTCAGCATATTCTCTCATATCCATTTTATTAACTGCAACAATTAGTTGGTCAATTCCAAATACTTTTGATAAATATGCGTGTTCTTTAGTTTGTGCATTAACACCATCAGTACAAGCTACTACTAAAACTGCAGCATCTGCTTGTGATACTCCTGTAATCATGTTTTTAATGAAGTCAGCGTGACCCGGTGCATCAATAATTGTAAATTCATACTTATCTGATTCGAATTTTTTGTGAGATAGATCAATTGTTACTCCTCTTGCTCTCTCTTCTCCTAAGTTATCCATAACATAAGCAAATTCAAATCCTGCTTTTCCATTAGCAGCAGCTTCTTCTTTTAGTTTTCTCATTGTTTGTTCGTCTACTCCTCCAGCATCAAATAACAATCTTCCAACTGTTGTTGATTTTCCGTGGTCAACGTGTCCAATGAATACTACATTAAAGTGTTCTTTATTACTTGCCATTTTTAATTGATTTTCGTAATTTCATTACAACAGAGATTACTCTCTATACTTATTCATAAATGAGAGGAGTTTTATAAATATTTCTACACAACTCAAAAACAAAGAAACTTTTTAGAAGTTTTATTACTTAAAAAAAATAAATTTTATTTTAATATTAATATTTAAAGTTAAATAGTTTAAATTAATTTAAAAAGTGTTTAAAATTCAAATTGTGACACTTTATTTCTCTCTAGGTATCCATAAAAACTTTTATGGCTTGCTCCTTTAATAAGCATACTTAGTGCTTCATGAACTAATTGGACATTTTCAAACTTACCAATTACTGCTACAAAATTATCTTTAATTGTAACTTTACACATAGTAATTTCTTCAATTAATTTTCTAGTTTTTCCTTCTTGTCCAATAACTCTTCCCATAACTACTTTGAGTCTGTGTGAGTCTCTTACACTTTTTTTAACATCAATCACATCAAGTACAATAAACTCATCTTCTAATAATAATGCATTTTCTGGAGAAAAACCATAATTAATTGCTTGAAGTACTAATGACGTAACATATCTTTTTGAGGAGTCTTCCCCATTAATTATAATTTCTCCACTTTTAGAGTCAATATTGAGTGAGACTTCAAATTTACTTTCAATTAATTTACGAGTACTTCCTTCTTGACCTATAACAACTGGGAGTCTTGATAAACTTACAAAAACTTGTTCTTCATCTAACATATACATATAGAAGTATCATTTAATTTAAAAAGATGATGAAGAAATTTCACATTCTTATTAAAGATCAAATGTGTTCATAAATTCTTTTAATGGCTTGAGTTTAGATATTTGCTCATAACCTTTAGGTGTTAATGAATAAAAATGTTGTTTTTTAATTATACTTAATTTTATATATTCTTTTACTTCTAATTCTTCACTATATTTTTTAAACGCTTCATGAGATAAATTCGCTTTTCTGAGTAGATGTGTAATTTTTATTTGATTGTTATTTTGAGATATTGAGAGGAGAATGTCTAATACAATTTCAGCTTTGTTTCGTTTATAACTCATTTTTAATTATTTTCTAAATATTTTGATAAAAGTAAATAAAAGTATTAAATATGAAACTAACAAAGCAATATGTCCTAAAATGTAGCAAACTGGTATAAAAGGAGTTAGAAATAATGTAAAGTATGTAATTGTTAGATACATAAAAAATATGGAGAGAATACTCTTAGGTTTTTTATTAAAAAATGTGAGATTTAACACTATTATAAGATTAATTATAAATATTAAAAGTAAAAATAATTGATATGAATATAGAATAAATGTGAGTAAAATTACAAAAAAACTCATTATGATAAAAAATATGGGGTTTAATTTCTTACAAGTCAAATATAAGGCAATCAAAAGTCCTATAACTAATAATAATTTATGAATTATAATAGTTATTGAACTTATTGCAATTAAAGATTCGTTAAGAAAAATTGAAAGTAATAGTTGAATTTCTCTTCCAATTGAGATATATGCAATGTCTGTAAAAATTTTAAATAAATAGGATATACTAATTAAAAGAAAAGAGAGTGTTAAATAAAAATAGTTTTTATTTTGAGAAAATTTAAATACTTTATATGAATAGATTGCAATTATTAGAGCAATAATCACAATAAATGCTTCTATGAAGCTATCTATTCCTAAAAACCATTTAGGGCTGTGATTATAAAATGTGATGTATGTATCTAGGTTCATTGTTAGTAATTATGTGAGGGAGTTTCTTCAATTAATAATAATTCTCCATTTGAATCTATTAAGTATGTAAGTATAACACTTCCTTCTTGAGTAATTATGTAATATATTCTTTGATTTAAAATATTTTTTGAAGTATAGGATTTTAAAAGTTTACCTCTTGTTCTCATAAGGACATAGATTTCAGCTTCTTTTAAACTCTTTAAGGTGTTAGAATGTTCTTGAAAAGAATAGGTATTTTGTAAGTGAAGATCTTGAATTAATTCTTGGGGTGTATTTAAAATTTCTACTTGGTTAAAATTAATATTATATATTTTCATTGTATTACCTCCTGGATTTTTTTAATCCATAGATATATTATGTTTTTTTTGATATATAAATAACGTGAAGGATTATTCATAAAATTTATAAATGTCATTTCGAGAAAATAGTAAATTTTTAACAGTTTTACTTATATTTTTATTTAAGGTGAATTATAGAAATGAAGAACTTTGATAAAGTGAGGAGATTTTAAAATTGGTCTTAAAAACTTTTCAAAATGTGCTTTTCTCTCAATATCACTTCTAGCTCTAACAGCTCCTTGAATTTTTACTCCTCCACTGCATTTTTGAATTCATTAAAGGAGATTGTGAGTATGTTTTTAATGGGGGTAGAAATTCCTTTTGCAACTATAATATTCAACTGAGCAGAAGGTGATTTAGTATGAGAGATTATTTTTTTAGAAATTGAATTTTCAAGAAGTCCATCTATTAGCAATATATAAGAGTTTTCAAGATTTATATCCTTAAATTGTTTTAACTCTACATCAAACAATAATCCTAAGTGTTCATCAAAACCTACTACTCTTTGTTTATCTTCAATTGCTTGCATATAATTTTCAATAACAAAAAACTCTTCTTTAG
Source organism: Nanobdellota archaeon (assembly GCA_022565615.1). Lineage (GTDB taxonomy): Archaea > Nanobdellota > Nanobdellia > Woesearchaeales > UBA583 > UBA583. Next base: position 41,142 of record JAIUMM010000009.1, read on the forward strand.
TAAAATGTTGCTTTTCTTCAAGTTCAGGAATTTCAATCTCTTCAATTTCTTCTTTTATAAAATTACTACTGCTATTATTTTCCTTATTAATTATTTTATTTTTGTCATCTTTTTTATTTTCTTGTTTTAATTGAGGTATTGTTTTTTTGGTAGTATCTTCTTTTGAAGTTGAAGAAGTTTTTAATTGTGTAACTTTTAAGAGAAGTTTATTGATTTCGTATTTTTTAAGTTGAGTTATTTCTTTTCCTTTTGGTGCAAATAGAATTTGTGAAAAATTGAAATATTCTTTGAGTTGCATTGCAATTTTTTGAGCAGAAGAATCACCATCTAGAAGAAGAACTAATTGTTTTTTTGAATTTTTTTTTAAATCTGAGGAGAATTTTTTAAACCAATTAAGTTTTTTAATTTCTAAAATATCTAAATGAGAACCATTAACAGATATTACATTTTCAATTCCATAAAATACTAAATGTTTTACATCAGATCTTCCTTCTACAAAAAATATGATTTCTGAGTTTTCAATACTAGAGGTACTATAACAGTTAGGAATTAATTCAACAATTTGAGTTTTATCTTTTATACTTTTTTCAATATTATTTTTTAGACTAGAGTCTAAATTTAAACCTTTTTTTGAATTAGAAAAAAATTTTTGTTCTAATTCTTGAGCTCTTGAATAGATTTCTTCTTCTATTTTTTTTTGACTCTCAATAATATCTTTTACAATAATACTCCCTGAAGTATGACCTATTTTTGTAATTTGTTCACATTTTGCTGCAAGTAAACATACAGTTTTAATATCTAAATTAGTTGGAATTGTACATGTTGCTTTTGAATTACCCTTTGTATTTTTAATTTCAATTTCAATATTTCCAATATTTCCTTTTTTAACTAAATCTTCAAAACTTACACTATCTTTGAGGACATCTTTAAGTTGTTTGTATAATGTTCCAATAATATCTGTTTTATCAATAATTCCAGTAGTTGTAATTTGTAAAACAATACTATGAGTAGTATGTTGAAATTGTTTTGTTATCATTATTAAAATTATAAGTGGATATTTATTTATAAAATCATTTAAATACAAATATTTAAGAAATATTTATTTTTATAATTTTTAATGTTAAATTTACCAGATTTAAAAAAACAAAGAAATAAGTTTGAAAAAAACTTTGGAAGATTAGATTATTTAGATGAGATTACACAATCAAAAAAATATACTGAGTTTCAAATTGCAGATACATTAAGACTTATTATATTTAATTTTAAACCTCCACTATTCCTTTCTTCAAAAAAGAAAGTAAGAACTCAAAAAAATATTGAAATTTTAAATAAAGACAAAAGGTCTTTTGAATTATTATTGAAAAATAGAGAACTTATACCAATTATTCGAGAATTAGATGTATTTTTCTTTTATGAAATATTGCTCTTTTTAAGTCAAAATTCTAAAGATGAACTTATTAAAGTAATTGCTTCAATTCAAAAAGGAAATTTTAGAAATGAAGAGTTGTATTTTCAACTTGAATTTAGTAGAGTATATGAGAGAGATTTATTATATTCTTTAAGAATTCAGTATGAAACATTTAAAGAGTTTCCTTCAAATCCTCAAGATTTCTACTCTATAATAATATATGATAGAATACAAAAAGAGATTAATAGAACGGCTCAAGAAGCATTAGATATTTTTCACTATCTTAAAAAATTTGTTAATTCAAATAGAAATCAGATAGTTATAGGTAATTTATCTTATGGAGAATATTTTGTAGTACATCCATTAAAAAAACTTTTTGACTCTATTAATTTGAGATACGCTTCTTTTAAAATTCCTTCTTCCAATCCTTCAATAACTCAAAATGATGAAAGTAATTTAATTAATATTGAATCTTTTGATGATGTATTTATAGTTGATGGGACTATTGAGTCAATTTCAACAAATCATGAAAATACAACGAGATTTCCTTTCTCTTTTACAAAAATATATTCATTTTTTAAGGAAAAAAAGAACTTTAATATAGTATTATGGTCAAAATCTTTTGAAAATTGTAAAAAAATAGAACTTCCAAATAATCGTGGAGGGCCTCAATTTATATTTTCAAATAATGAGTTAGCCTATAAAGAGACTAAAAAAAATATATTTTTAATTTCTTCAACAAGTTCAAATCAATCAGGATTTTTTGATGATTTTTCAGCATTTGCGTTCCCTTCAAAAATACGTTATTTTAATAAATTTGGTTTTCAAGAAAAGAATTTAGATGAGGTTATAGAAATAAATAATTTAAAAGCAGAAGTAATGTTGAGAATTGAAAAGAAAGTATTAGAATTATCTTTAAACTAAAATTAATTTAATTCTCCTTAAATATAGTAGATAAATGTTCATTTAAAATAGTATTAACTTCTTTTACAACTCTCTCTTCATAATGATAATTAGTTTCTTCTTCTTGTTTTTTAGTATCAAGTTGAAGAAGAGCAGTTGAACATTGAGTAAGTTTTGCAATGTTTATATTTGGATGTTCAATATTTGAAATATATTCTTGATATTTAGAATTAGTTGAAATAATTTGTTTAGAAATTACTAATTCTAATTCTTGTGCAGTTGAGAAGGAAGAAGGTTTGTGTTTGTGAGTTATTTTTTTTGAAGTTAATTGAAGTGTATTTTTTAATACAACATATGCTCCAAGTTCATAGAGTTTTGAGATATATGTGTCAATAGGAACTGATTTTGAAATTTCATTTAATTCCCCATATAATTCAAATAATATCATTGAATTTTTAATTGAATTTTGTTGTTCTAGTTGTAGTATTTTTTCTTCAACTAATTGTTCAATTTCACTATGAAGCTTATTAGAACAATCAATTGAGAGTTGAGTAATAGTAATCATTGGAAGAGTAATATATTCACTATGTTGCTCAAAAGTAATAGTTTGAGAAGTATTATCTTTTTGATTATGTTGAGAATGTAAGCAATTTACTTTAACTTTATAAAATCCTGAAAAGGAATCTTTAAATTCACTAAAACTATTTGGAAAAATTGGGCCTGAGTATGCAACTATTGATGTATCGTATTTTGTATTATCACACTTATAGGAAATAGAATTTGGGTAGTGAATATGACCACCTGCATAATAATTAAAATTTTGGGGAAGAATTGAAGAAGGGTATGCATTTGGAATTTGTTTATGATGAGTTGATTGTAAAAGTTCTTTTATTGTTGAGTGGAACATAAATATGGAGTATATATTTTTAGAGTTTTCTTTTTGAGAGTTGGAATTAGTTATTTTTTGATATATTTTTGAATCAAGTCCATTTTTTTTACCTAAAACTCCACAAAATTCAATGTTTATTCCTTTAATGTTATAAGTAGTTGGTATGAGTTTAACAGTTTGAGAATCAATACTCTCCCACTTACCTACATCTCTCCAAATTCCTACTGAATCTAGAATTTGAATAAAACTTTTATGAGTTAAAGAGTAATCGTGTGAACCTCCAATTACAAATACAGGGATGTTGAGTTCTTGGAGTTTTTTCATTTGCTCAATTACAAGTTCTACATATTCAAGAGGAGGAAGAGGAACATTAAATATATCTCCACTTATTACGACAAAATCATAAGAATCAGAGCAGATTTCATCAATTGCTTTAATGAATTGATTAATTTGTAAGTTTTTGAGTTTTTGTTCTCTAAATGAGCCAAGATGAATATCAGCTAAGTGAGCAAATGTAAATGAAGTCATTATATATAGTTTAGATTATTTTTAGTTTTTAAGTATTGTGTATTTCAAGAATAGAATTTTAATTGATAGTTACGTTTTAATTGATTATGGATGAAGAATATTTATAAAAATTTAATTATTAAAATTACTAGATATATGAATACAAATTTATTGTTTAATTTACTTAATTTTAGAAATTCTAAGAGAGGATTTTCAGAAGCTGTTGTAGTATTAGTTTTATTTTCATCTTTAAGCGTTATAGGAATTGTGATGTTTACAAATTATCAATCTTCAGTAGCTCTTACACAAGAACAATTATCTCAAAGTTATACTACATTACTTGAAAATAGAAATTTAAACTTTGAGATTTTAGAAACTCAATATGAAGACATTTATCTCAACATTAGGATTAGAAATTCAGGTTCAACCCAGTTGCTAACTTCTGAGTTTAGTTTTTTTATAAATAGTAATTTTATTACTTTTTCAAATATAGAATTTTTAGATATTCACAATTCTCCTCTTCAAGTTCAGTTAATTCAACCATTTCAAGAATTTAGAGTTCAAATTATGATTGAAGATTTATTAGATTTAAATGTATTATCAATTATTCATGATTCAGGTGTCGAAAAACAAAGAGAATTTGAAATTTCAAGAGAAACTATATTTATCTCAATATGGGATACAACTCTTACAAGTTCAGGTTCAACAAATGATACTACAATTCAATTGCCATTAACGCAAACAGGTGTTTATGATTTTAGAATTGATTGGGGAGATGGAACAATTGAAGAGATAACTCAGTGGGATGAAGCAATTCATACGTATGAAATTTCAGGAGTATATACTATTGAAATTGATGGAGTAATTGAAGGATTTAGATTTAATGATCAAGGAGATAGATTAAAGTTACTTATAATTGAACAGTGGGGGAATTTACGAGTTGGAGATGAGGGTAATTATTTTCACGGAGCAGAGAATTTTAATTCAAATGCAATAGATTCTTTAAATGTTTCAGGAATGACTAATTTTAGAGATTTTTTTAGAAATGCAAGAGAATATGATGAGGATATTTCATCTTGGGATGTAAGTTTAGTAGAAGTGATGTGGGATATGTTTAGAGATGCAAGAAATTTTAATAATGGGGGTTTAAGTGGAATTAATAATTGGGATGTTAGTAATGTTGAGAATATGAGGGGTTTGTTTTATGATGCTCAAAGTTTTAATCAACCTCTTAATAATTGGGATGTTAGCAATGTTGAGAATATGAGAGATATGTTTAGAAGAACATTTAGTTTTAATCAACCTCTTGATAATTGGAATGTGAGTAATGTTCGAGATATGGATAATATGTTTTTTCTAGCTAATGTCTTTAATCAAAATTTAAATATGTGGAATACAAGTTCAGTTGAGAGGATGAATAGTATGTTTAGAAGTGCTAGTAGTTTTTTTCAACCAATTGGAGATTGGGATACAAGTTTAGTTATTACAATGGATAGAATGTTTAGAGATGCAAGTTCATTTAATCAAGATTTAAGTTGTTGGAATGTGACTCTTTTAAATGAACCTCTTGAATTTAGTGTAAACTCTCCTCTAAGTTTTCAAAATACCCCAATTTGGGAAACTGATGGTGGAGGGGGAACTTGTAATGTAATTATTCCAACTGCTCATTTTATATCACAGTGGAATACAAGTTTAGGAGATGGAGGTTTGAGTATTACTCTTCCTTTAGAAGAGAGTGGATTTTATGATTTTACTGTATTTTGGGGAGATGGAAATCAAGATATAATTACAAGTTGGAATCAAGTAGAAGTTACTCATACATATTCTAGTCATGATATCTATACTATTGAACTTGTAGGTGTAATTAATGGATTTAATTTTGCAAACGGGATTAGTTTAGACGTAGAAAAAATTATTAATATTGAACAATGGGGAAATATTTCACTAGGAAATAATGGAGGATATTTTAGTGGAGCAGTTAATTTAGAGAGTACTGCTACAGATAGTCCTGATTTAGGCTCAACTACTATTTTTAGTGAGATGTTTTTAAATGCTCAAAATTTTAATGGAGATGTTAGTGGATGGGATATGAGCACTGCTGTTAATATGCAAGATATGTTTAGAGGTGCTCATTCTTTTAATCAGCCTCTTAATTTATGGGATGTGAGTGGTGTGTTAAATATGAGAGGTTTATTTTTTGAAGCTCTAAGTTTTAATCAAGATTTAGAGTTTTGGAATACAAGTTCTGTTACAAATATGATTTTTATGTTTAGAGATGCTCAGAGTTTCAATGGTAATATTTCTACTTGGGATGTAAGTGAGATTAATAATTTTAATTCAATGTTTAGAGGAGCGAGTAGTTTTAATCAACCTCTTAATAGTTGGAATGTTAGCAATGTAATTAGAATGAGTAATATGTTTTATGATGCTCAAGAATTTAATCAAAATTTAGATTTATGGGATACAAGTTCAGTTCAATTCATGGACAGTATGTTTAGAGGTGCTCAAAGTTTTAATAATAATATATCTACTTGGGATGTAAATAATGTTCAAACTATGGCAAATATGTTTATTTTTGCTCAAGATTTTAATTCAGATATTTCTTCTTGGAATACAAGTAGTCTTAGTAATATGAATGGAATATTTAGAGGAACAAGTTTTAATCAAGATATTAGTAATTGGGACATTAGTGGTGTGAGTACATTTACAGATGTTTTTAGAGATTCTCCTTTTAATTTAGATATATCATCTTGGAATACTTCAGGTGTTGTTTCTATGATTAGAACTTTTCAAGATGCTCAAGATTTTAATCAATCTCTTAATACTTGGGATGTGAGTAATGTTGAGAATATGCAAGACATGTTTAGAAATGCACAGAGTTTTAATCAAGATATTGGAAATTGGGATACTTCTCAAGTAACTAATATGATTAGAATGTTTAGAGATACTTTATCATTTAATCAAGACTTGACTTGTTGGAATGTGACATTAATTCCATCTCTTCCTTCTGGATTTACTCAAAATTCTGCTCTTGATATTTCAAATAGACCTACTTGGGGAACTGATGGAAGTAGTTGTTAAAAGATTATTTTTTTTCTAAAAATATAATTTAATTTTTTTTTGTAGTATTTCATTTTATTTTACAATTTTCAACTTGGAAGTGTTATTAAAAATATTTAAATTCTAATTTTTTATTTATAAATAATGAATGTTTTTTTAAGTAAATTATTTTTTTTGACTTTTTATTTAGTAGTATTTAGTTTACTTATTTCCACTTATTCTTTTTCAAATCCTGTGTGTAATGATGGTTTGTGTGTACAAGCGTTTAATTCATCAACTATGTGGAATGTACCTTTTGGAGTTACTCAAGTGGACGTATTATTAGTTGGTGGTGGAGGTGGAGGAGGAGCTCATACAGGATTTAGTAATGCAGCTGGTGGTGCTGGTGGTGCTGGTGGACTAATATTTGAAGAGAATGTTATAATTGATTTTACAATTTCTCAAAATATAGTAATTGGAGAAGGAGGGGCAGGAGTGGATGCTCAAAATGTTCCAGGTGGGAATGGAGGAGACACAATTGCATTTAACTTAACTGCTTTAGGAGGAGGAGGGGGAATTTTAACTTCTGCAACTGATAATACTCCTGCAAATAATGGAGGTTCAGGTGGTGGAGGAAGACAAAATCCTGCAGGAATAGCAACGCAACCAAGTTCAATTTGGGGTGGATTTGGAAATGATGGTGCAAGAAATTCACAAGATTTGGGAGGTGGAGGTGGAGGTGGTGCAGGAACTAGACCTTCTGATATTTCAAGTGATGATGGAGGAGATGGAGGAGAGGGTTTATATTTTGGTGATATTTTTGGAGACAATTTTGGTGATAATGGATGGTTTGCAGGAGGAGGAGGAGGAGGAGGAAGAGATGGAGCAATAGGAATTGGAGGTATTGGAGGTGGTGGAAATGGTTCAAGTCAAAGAGATTTAATTGTCCCAACTAATGGTATGCCTAATACAGGAGGTGGTGGAGGTGGAGGAAGTTCAGCTCACGCTGGTGCAGATGGTGGTAGTGGAGTTGTAATTATTCGTTTTCAAGATCCTCCTAATAATCTTAATATTAATCAACAACCTCAAAATTCTATTTCAGGTAGTGCATTAAGCCCTTCTCCTCAAGTTCGTTTACAAAGTTTACTCAGTCAATTTAATTTATCAGGCTTTGAGATTGAAGTTGAACTAATTGGAGGCAGTTTTGAAATCGGTTCAACCACCATTGCAACCACC
>JAIUMM010000010.1 GCA_022565615.1 Nanobdellota archaeon
ATTCTCTCCTCAATTTTTGTTTTAATACTTTTATATTGAGAATTGAGTGATAAATTATTCTCTAATTCCTCCATATATAACTGAACCATCTTAAATTTACCCTCTTTTAATTTATTATTAGCCAAATTATAATCTAACTCATAATCATTAACATCAATTCCTCTTGATTTCATTTCTTTAATAATTAATTTAATTTTCTTCAAACTAGTTGTAAATGTTTCATATTTATCTAAATCTTCATCAGATAATTTGTGTGGATTATGAAGAGGAGGTCTAAAATTAATAAACCAAGGTTTACCACTATTATATTTAGGATTTTGAACCATAGCAACCCCTAAACCTTGTCTTGTAATTCTTTGTGCATACTCAACTCCATATTTTTCTTCTGCTTTATTAATATCTTCTAAATTTTTAGTATTAAGTTGAATTTCTGTAAGTACATTACCACCAATTGCAGCTTTAAAGTCACTACTTACTTGACTTGCCATAATTAAACCAATACCCCACTTTCTAAACTCACGAGCACCTTTTGTTAAAGCTCCATAACCTTTTCCTTCACAAGTTGGATCTAGTAATCTATGAACTTCATCAAATACACATAGCAACTTCAAATCTGGACTCTCTTCCCATCCTTTATTAAATATAGATTTAATAATTTTAGCAGTTGCTTCATCATAATCTTGTGTACTTAAATGAGCTAAATTAAATACAGTAATCTCACCTGGCTTTAAATATTCATCAAAGTCTAATTCAAAGTCTGAAGTTTTTGGAGTAAATATTAGTCCCCTATAACTTCTAGCACTATCAGCACTTAAACCAAATTTAGGATAATATTCTAAAATATTTTTATCCTTTAGAGCTGATAAAAATCCTGTCCACTGGCTAGTTGGATCAAATACAACTACAGGTATTTTATTATTTAGAGCCTCTTCAACAAGAATACTTGCACTTACACTCTTACCACTTCCAGTACTTCCTGCAACTAAAGCATGAGTATTTAGATCTTTTGAATCAATAAATGCTTTTCTACTTTTAGTACCAGCAACAATTCCAACATTAAATAATATTGTATCTGTCTCTCTTCCTGGTAAATCTGATAGTTTAGGTACAATATATCTACTAGTTGCTTTCTTCTTAGCAATATATGTATATACACCATATCCAACAACTCCTGCAATTAGGAGCAATAATAAAATACTCAATGTCACTGCAAACCAAGTTGATTTATAAAATGGATTTTTAATTGAAACTAATGTTGATGCACTAGACACAACCCCTCTATATTCAGCTTCAACTCTAAGTAAATATTCTCCTTCATTTAACAACATATCTTCTCTACTAGCATTTCTTGAAATTAAAGCATCTACAAATCCTCTATTTGAAATATATGTATTAAGAACTTCCAATTTACTATTTCCTTCTACATTTGAATTATTAATTTCTAATTCTAAATCTTTAAGTAAATTTTCAAGTAAATCTTGAACTCTTAGTGTCATATTAACACTTGTAGGATTAGTAAACATAATAGTTCTAATTTCTTCAATAAAACTTTGGTTTAAAGCCTCAAGTTCATTTGTTGATACATTAAATGGTGTTAAACTATATCTAATAATAATCTCTTCATTATTTACCCACTCATTTTCTAAATTAATTAATGCATTAATACTCTCATCTCTTTGAATTCTATTACTACTCATATCAATATCAATATTAAATATAAAGTCTGAATTATCCAATATTCTCAATACACCTGGCAACTCTTGCTCCAAGTAATTTTGTGGTTTTACAACAATTCTATGAGACATAGATTGAGTTTGTGCATTTTGAGGAATTCTAATCCAAACTGGAATCTCAACTCTCTCAAACGAATTTAATGTTAAATTTATAGATTCAAACTCTGTAAATTCTAAAATACCACCATTTAAAGATAATTCTAATGGTATTTGTTCTTGTTGTCTACTTGTAATTGTAATTACAGCCCTTACTTCATCTCCTCTAGGTATTGATACAAAATCAAGTACTCCAATATCTACTTCATAATTTACTACATAACAATCTTGAGGACATGTAAAAGGATTTTGACCAGGTTCACATATATTATTCCCACATACAGCCGATGTTGAATCTATAATTTGAGTCTCATTATCTCTTCCTGTATCAATATCTTCATCTTCTTGACCTACTGAAGTTTCATCATCTTCTTGAACTTCTTCAACAGTAGAATCTTCCTCTTCAATAGGAGGAGCTGGTGAACTAGCACCACCTCCACCTCCACCCCCACCACCTGATGAAGGAGGAGGAGTTGGAGGCGTTACTTCATCTTCTGTACTATCTAAATCTTCTTCAACTACTATAAATGTAGATGTTGAATTAGAAATTCCTCTAATTCTAAATATTTCTGCAAAATTTTCAAATGATTCTATTTTTTCCCAATCTTGAGACTCACAACTTGAGGCATTATCACTAGCACATCTCATTATAATAAAGTTATCTAAATTATACTCATACCCATTTAAATCATTAGTCAGTATATCACTATAATTAAATGTTAATTGAACTGAACTAAATGAAGACACATTTGTAGTTACACTAATAGCAGCAAATGCTCCTTCAAACTCTGAAGAATCTCCTAAATTTCTTGGAAGTACAATTCTATCTAAAGGTAAATTTAAACTTTGAAGAGGGACTGATACAAATTGAATTGGATTAATCACTTCACTAATGTTAGTAGCATTATTAAACTCTGGATTAAATATAACTTCACTATACTCAATTTGAACATTAGTTTTAGTTGGAGTACTTAAAGATTCAACATTAAATACTAAATCATAAGGAGTATTTTCTGAAATAATAATTGAATTTAATTCTTCATCTTCAAATGTTATTGCTTTAATTGTGTTTGTATTTTCATCAACTTCAAGTTGAGCTCCACTTGATGTTTGAATTGTTGAATTAACTCTTACTTGACTATTATTTTGAGCAAATCTTGAACGTAACTCTATTAATGAACCAACCTCAAAAGAAGAAGATTGAATACTTCTAAGTCCACTTGAATCATTTGCAACTATAACTGCTACATGAGCTCCATTTTGAGTTAAATTTGAAATAATTCCTGAATAATTTTGTGTTGAATTTTCAATCAACTGAGTGCTTTGATGTGAATCTAATATTCTAAATTCTAAATTAGTCTCAAGTGAAATATTCCCACTTGAATTAATATTTACCTCTATCTCTCCAACATTATACACTGAATCAAATACTAATGGTGCAATATTTCTTGAAGTGAAATTTAAGTTGTATCTAAGAGCTAAATTCTCAACTCCTACACTTCCTGCTCCTTCAAATGAAATTCTAATTGGAACAATACATGTTTCAACTAAGTCTGTATTCAATATAGGATTATTCATATTCAAATTTACGAATTTATTTGAATAATCAAAGTATGACCTAAATTCTGGATAATTTACAGCACAATTTCTTCTAATGTATCTATTTAATGAATTTTCAAATCCAACTCTATATGATGAATTAGAAATTTGAGATTCTAAAATTTCAGCATTAATTATTGTTAAGAGTGGTCCTTCTCTTGAGTCAAGTCCAATATCTACTAATACATTTCTTGGGAAGAAACTTCCAAACTCTTTAAAGTTTACAACATTCCAATTAGAATCATTTGAGCTAATTAATTGACTAATTTGAGTTGAATTTTCAAATTCTAACATAAATACTTCATCCTGAGTTGACACAACTATTGAAGTTGTATTATCAATATTAGTAATTCCAAATCCTCTAAGTCTTACTCTATCATTTGAAATAAATGACTCATTTAGTAATAATGATTTAATTTCAATTCTACCAAGTACTTCTAAACTATCTTGAGTTAAATTACTTATAATTAATTCTCCTCTAATATGGTCTTGAATAACAATGAGTTCTTCACCAAATAAGTTAACTACTTCAATTTGAGAAATTGAAGTTGAATTCAAATTTTCATCAAACTCGATAGTTGAATTAAATTCTAAAAGTCCTGTAGTTATATTATTTTTAAACATAATAACTTCTCTATTAATAATATCAAATCCTACAACTGATTCATTAAATATTGAAATAAATCTAATTGGTTGCACAGTATCTACTACTTGAATTGGATTAATATTACCATTTATAGTATTTATTTCAACAACTTCAATTGAATCACTATTTGGAGTTAATAAGTAGTAATTTGAATTCAAAGTTGCTACATCAAATACTCTTCCAAGAGTTGGATTTAAATATGAACTTAATAATTCAATTTCAGAACTATAATCATTTGAATTTAATGAAAGTATTTCTAATGAAGCAGAATTTGATCTCATAAATAGCAGATTATTTAATGAGATAATATTTCTAATTGAATCTAATTCTAAATTCTCAACTCTATTTTCAATAAATGATAATAATTCAAAAGTTTGATTTTGAATTGAGTAATTAAATAGATAGACTCCTAAATTTTGAGTATCAGATACTACAAATTGAATTGAATTACTATCTGAGTTTATTATTGATATTGAATTGATATCTCTAAATATTTGTGAATTATTAAATCCTGTAATTCTAAATCCTGCATCAATAAATCTTGAATTAAGAGGAACTTCTACATAATAAATCTCATCATTAGAAGATTGATTAATACTATTTGTATTAATAAATGAATTAATCAGTCCTAAATTTGAATTTTTAAATAATTCAAAATTTTCAACTGAAATTGAAATTTGGGAATAATTGTTGCTTGAAATACTTTCATTTTCTAAAACTTCTTCATATGTAATATTTACAGGAATTACTAAATCTTCAACTATAAATTCAAATCCAAATTTACTATTATAAATAATAGATTCTAATGAACCAACATCAATTGTAATATTTTGAGTAGTTAAAGAATTACTATTAATTTGTATTGTTTGTGTAATTATATCTCTACTTACTTGTAAGGCTGGTCCATAATATACTATACTATTTACAACATTAATATTATCACTAATATTTGAAATTACAGTTCTGTTAATAGTTCCATTTTCAATTCCAACAGTGGTTGAGTGAATTCTTGGAGGCATTATATCTTGATATTCAATGATATTACTTACATTTACAACCTTTGAACCAACTACTTTTGTTGAATTAAATTCTAAATCACTAATTGATAATAAACCTACTAGCTCAACAGTAATTGGATTAAATGGAACTAGTGGGAGATTACAACTAGTTGTAAATAACTGAGTTACATTTTCAAACTCATCTTGTGAATTTGTACAACCAAATAATTGGGAATTTTTATTATTTAATAACTCATATGGTAATAATTCTTCATATAATTGAACATTTGTAATATAGAATTCTACATTATTTGAAAGTTCTAAATTATACATACTTGAATTAATAATTGAAGTATATTCAACTAAAATTTCATCTCCTCCGTTAGCATTACTAATAGTTGGCATTGAGTTAATTGAATTAAATTCAAAGTTATAATCAATAAATCTTACATTAAGAGGAATTATATATTTATCCCCACCTCCATTTACTGATATTTCAATAACTCCTGTTACATTATCAATATCTTGAGTTGAATTAATTTGTGAGTAATTCACAAATTGATTCTCAATAGTACTATTTAACATTGAAGTTGCAAAGACAATTTCTTCTTGAGTAAATGAATCTAGTAATAATGATGTTGAATTTGTAAGAGTGCCTAAATTACTAGTTGTAAATCCAAATAAATAATTTTCAAGAGATAAATTTTCATTTAATAATTCTTCTTCTATATTAACTGAATTAATATGAGTTAATTTTACACTCACATCTAACTCTAAACTTGTAAGTCTTTCATTAAAAATTGAAAGAGTATCAATTTCATACACTGAGTTTCTAATTGCAAATACATCAATTTCATCAATATTTACTGAAAATGCTGTAACAGCTGAATTTGAATCTTGTCTATCTTCATCTTCTCCTAAATCTAAATCCGCATCATCTTGAGCATCTTCATCATTGATATCAAATAATCTGATAATTACTTCATCAATATTCTCACTAGTATAATAATACTCAAAATCTTCAATTAAACAACTTACTTTATAATATCCATTTCTTGGAGCATTCCATGAAAATTCAGAATTTCCATTAATTGAAATTGGATTTTGTAATGTGTATACATTATCAAGATTTACTTGTGTTGATACTTCATTAGTACCTTCATTTTCAATTATAATATCTAAATAAATAATATTGCTCAAGTCAATAGTTGTAATATTATCAAGTTCAATTTGAAACTCTCTAAATCCATTTAAAGAATTAAATGGTTCTAAATTATTATTGTAAGTTCCAAAATTCCAAGTTTGACTTAGTATACCATCAAATAGTTCTAAACTTATATTTAATTGGGAAGAATTTTCATTTAAGAAAAATCCTAAAACATCAAAGTTATCTAAACTAAATGAACCACCTGCAACTTTAAACCTAACTCTAAACTCTTCACTTTGATTTAAAGATGAAATTACTTCTAATGAATGTGAATTTCCTGAAAGAGGAACTGTAAAATTACTTCTAGTTCCGTTTGAACCTAATACATGCCACCCATTAACTAAACCATAATTTACATCAAATTCGTCCTCTTGACTTAAATTTAATGGTAAATTCTCCATATCTCCATACATTGAACTATCTATTGTTTGAGAGGAATAAAATATTTCAAAATCTCCTAATATTACTGAATAAATATCTTGATTTCTTGACAATGTTAATTCATTAATATTTAAACTTGAGTTTGGACTTAGACTAGATGTTTCAATTTGAATTTGATTAAAGATAATTCCTGACAAATTAATTGATTGATTAACAGGAGGATTTGAAATATTTAATACAGTAACTAAATCATTTACTAACACTACATTGTAATTCATATTTGAAATATTTGTAATATTAAATTCTAAATTATCATATTGATATCTTAAATTTTCTAAATTATATGAAACTGAATTATTACCTGATATAAATATAGTATTATTTTCAATATTAATATTTGATGGTATTGACACTTGAGGTTCATTAATCACACTAATAGTTCTATTTTGAGAAGAAACTCTTGTCTCATTATTTCCTCTTAATTCTAATGTTGGTGTAAATACAGGATATCTACTTTGAACAAACATATTTTGAGTAGATTCTAATGTAAATCTACCTGAATCAGTTTCAATTATTTCACACATTGTATCAACTAATTCATTATTTGGGAAATCAATTACAATGTTATTCATAGGACTTCTCCAAATTGGTTCAACTGGAACAAATATCGAAATAATGAAATCAAGTGTTGTTTGATTGTAAAACTCTTTATCTGAAATTATTCTAAATTGTTGAACTCCTCTTTCAAATGAAGTATTTGGATTAAATTCAAATTCACATTGACCTGAACTATTTGTAGTACAAGTTGAAATAATAGTCTGTGGTAATACTGAAGTAAAGTTTAAGTTATCAATATAAACTAAACTTAAAGTAGCATTCTCAACAAATGATGTTTGAGCAATTAATTGAGGTGTAATTATAGTTGAAAAGTTTCTATTTTCACTAATTGCTCTATTTTCAGTTTCATCTCTATAAACTACTTCATTTGATAAGTTTATATTTAAATTAGTAAGTTCTGTTAAATTAAATTCTATTTGAGAAACATTATTATCATTGTTTCCACCATTTGATTCATAGTACATAGATAACATATCTTGAATTGAACACTCAAGAGTATATTCACCTAATTCAAACACTGTACTATTTGACAAATTAAATGTACTTTGAGCAAATCCTGTATTACTTGTATTTTCAACTTGTGAGAGTAATTGAGTTCCATTGTTACTGAATAATGTAAATGTTACTAAATAATTTTCTAGTTCCTCACTTGTAATTTGATCAATAACTAGACAACTTACCTCTAAATTTTCAAATCTATTTAATGTTGTTTGAAGAGAAGAATCAATTGTTTGAATTCTTGAATAACTTCTAATTTCAATGAAATTCGTTTGATTTGAAGAGATGTAATTATCTTTAGTTGAAGTTAAACTTACTCCATATTCTCCAAGTGTAAAGTTATTTGCAATATTATACACAAATGGATTTGAAACTCCTAAATCAATTCCAGTAAATATAACATCCTCAAAATGAGGCCCTGAGATATTC
This sequence comes from Nanobdellota archaeon, assembly GCA_022565615.1. GTDB lineage: Archaea > Nanobdellota > Nanobdellia > Woesearchaeales > UBA583 > UBA583. Next base: position 8,206 of record JAIUMM010000010.1, read on the forward strand.
CACAATGAAAATGTTGAAATGTTTTGAGTATATACATCACTTACATTTGCAAATAATTCTAATGAATTTCCTCTATAATAGATGTCATTTTCTTGAGGACTTATAATCTCAACTTCTAATTCTTCAATAATTGTTATATTTTGAACTAATTCATTAATAATAGGTTCATAAAATCTACTATCTTCTTCAATTCTTACAATAAATTGATTCTCTCCTACACTATATAAATTGTCAACTCTAATTATTACTTCACAATTTCCAAATGAATCTGTTAGAGTTTGATTAATTAAGAACTCAACTGAGTTAAACCTATTATACCAACTACAAGTATAATTCTCAACTCCTAGTGAATCAACTTGACTAATAATTGATGCATTTAACATAATTTGTGAATCATTTCTTTGTGTTACTGTTGTATTTGTATTTATTGAGTTCAAATCAACTTTATCCCAAATTTGAGCACCTGTTGAAATAAATAAATAAGGTCCTGAACTTGTAAATTGAAGTTCTAATGAGAAATTTTGATTTCCTCTTTCATAAATTGATGAATTGATATTAAATGTATTAACTCTTGCTCTTTGTTGAGCATCTGAAATTATTGAACCATCATAGTACCACCTCAAATAATCTAAATCTGAACTATAATCAATCTCAAGTCCATTTTCTTGGATTACAACTTCTAGTGTCCCAGTTTCATTTCTATAATACCTAGTTATAGAATTTGGATTAATTATAACTACATCAAAATCTCCCTCAACTTCTACAATACTTTGTTGTTGATTTGAATTGATAAAGAATTGCTGAGTTGCATTTGAAATAACTGTGAAATTACCAAGAGTTGCAACATTTGGATTAAATACAAACTCACATTCTCCTGATGAATTAGTAATACACTCTCCAATTTTTTCAAGTGAGAGTGAAGGAGTTGCATTTGAATAAAATTCAACTAACCCATCAACTACAGGATTCATATTTTCATCTATAAGTGTTGAGACAAATGTCGTATTATATGGCTCTTGAGTATCGTAAAATGAAATAGGTCCTAAATTCTGAGTTCTTAAAGTACTTAATGTTAATTCTCCTAAAATTGTTAAATTTACAATACTTTGATTAATTAAAGCCACTCTAAAATTAGGTAAATCACTCTCAATATCCATTCTAAACTCATAAATTCCTGGAGAGTCAAATCTTAAATCAATTAGATTTTCTACCATTCCTCCAATTTGTGAGACTGAAGAGTTAAACTCTTGACTTTGATTATATGTTGTATTAATTGGGGTAAGGGTAAACTCATAAGGATAGTTCTCAATTCCTAAACTATTAGTTAAATTACTCTCAATTCTATGAATAAGTGTAAATTGGGAAAGTTCTCTTAAAATTTCTTGAGTTGCATTAATTGGATTAATCCTTTCTAAGTTAATATACTCATATACTGAAATATCAAATGAAATATTATTTTCACAATCTTGTATTGAACATAATGAATTTGATAAGTCTGTTACAATTTCTCCTATATAAAATCCTCTTGAAGTTGCATTAATTAATACTTCAACCACTTGTGAGTTTGAGGTATTTATTAAACCAATATTTGAAGGATTAAATGTAAACCAACTACTTGAAATTCCTTGAATATTAAATTCTACATTTTGAAGAGGAATATTTCCAACATTTACAACTCTAAATTGTCCTAGCAATTCTTCTTTTGTAAATGTTAAATTTGTACTATTACTAATAGTTATATTGGATAGTTCATACATTAAATTAGGAGCTACATTTAATTGTACATCTCTTCTAATATTTCCTCCAGTTAAATCATCAGGATTGTCCCACCTTCCAAATGTATTAATTGTCTTAATTCCATCTTGTGCATTTGGAGTTATAATAATCTCAACATCAATTTCACAAATTTCACCTGCTCTAATTAAACCACAGTTAAATCTATTATTTGTTAAATTAGTTAAAATTCCAGTTGGAACTCTTACTTCAATTTCAGTATTTCTCATTGAAACATCTTGGATATTTTCAAGACTTACTGTTACAAATCTGGAAACATTGTTATATATTGATACATTTTCAACTAAAGAAGTATTAGTAATTGTTGCATTAATTCTTCCTTGAGTTGTAGGAATTGATTCAAACACATCTACATCTAATCTTTGGTTTGTAGCATCATAAATATTTACTGCCCAAACTGTTACATTATAAAATCCTGATGAAGATGGCATATGAGTTATATATCCAATATAATTTTGAGCTCCATCAATTGAAAAATCTGAAATTGACATATTATAAACAATATTTTCATCTGATGAATTTAAAGTAACTCTTACTGAGTCTGCTCCTTCTTTTAAACCTGATAAAATTGTCATATTAATAGTTAGATTAACGCTCCCATAATTCATTTCTACTTGTGAAATATTTGATGTTGTTTCAAATAAAATTGGAATATCTTCAATAATAGTCATTGGAAATTCTCTTGTAAAAGTATTATTTGCTCTATCAACTGCAGTAATATTGAAAAAATGATCCTGGAAAGGAGATGGACCTTCAACTTGACAATCAAGATCTAGAGGAGTAGTTGTAATTGAATATGTTATATTATTTGTAATTGTATCAAATTCAACTTCGTCATTTGAACAAGATGAAGTCATAAATACTCTTTGAATTCCAATTACATTATCACTTGCATTAACTTCCCAACTAAAGTTAAATTCTTGAACTGCTCTAAAGAAAGGGAAATCTGGAAGACTAGGAGTTAAAATATCAGGCGGATTTACTAACCAACTAGCAACTGTGAACTGCTCAAGTCCAACTTGATCATAATAGTAAGCTCCAGTTAAGTTAGGTGGAATATTATTTAATATGAAATCATAACTTATTGTTTCAAAATTTCCTGCCCTATCAGTAGCTCTTACATTAAATGTTCTATTTCCATTTTGAGTTAAATCAAATCCTATATCTGTAAATCTTGTAACTACTTGATATAAATTTGAACCAATATCAGTCATTACTACATTTGTATTTATGTCATCTCCATACAATATTACACTTTCTAATTGTCCAGGTTCTTCAAAATTATTTTCATCTAAAACTTCTACTGTAAATGTAAAAGAGTCTCTACTATTGGAAATATTATCTAAGTCTGAATAAGTTAAATCTGATAAAATAGGATCAATATTATCAAATATAATTGGAGTTGAATCTGAATTCATATTACCCGCAGGATCTACAACACTCACGTTAATATTTCTATTGCCTGCTACATCTGAAACTTCAACTAGTCCACTCCACTGATAATAAATTCCATTTTGACCATCATAAAACAATTCTATATTTTCAGCTTCAACAAGTTCAACATTTATTGGATTATCTTCAAGTAAAACTGTAATATTAATAGTACTTGGAGATTGAACGTAATCATCTGATAAAATGATATCATGAATTACAGGAGGTGTACTATCAACTGTAATATTTGCACTAATATTTCCAATATTTCCAGCTTCATCTACTGCATACACTATAACTTCACAAATATCATCTGAAGGACATCCAATGTTATTTGCAGTAGATACTCCTCTAAATATATCTGTAACTCCAAATCTTGTCAAATTTACTTCTGATGAACTATCTCTTGAAGATACATAAACTCTTTGAATCTCTGTAACAAGTCCATCATCATCTTGAGCTATAACTTCAAACTCAATTAATGCATTTTGATTAACATAAGTAGTTATTGATCCATTAAATAATAAATTGGTTAGAACTGGGTCAATATTATCAACAACAATTTGAATTGAAGCATTTCCTGTTAATCCAACTTGATCTTCAAATAAAATAAATATATATTTATCTTCTGAATGTTGAGCTGTTAAAGGAACTTGAATATTTCCAAGACACTGAGTATTTAGTGTTCCAATCATCTCAGCAGTTGCTAAATTAAGAGTTGAAGATGATGAATAATATGCTTCACAACCTGCAATTCCTGCACTACCAAAAGTAGGATCAGTTACATCAGTTGCAGTTATTTGAAGTTGCTTTCCTGCAAATGTGAAAATATCACTTAACGTTATAGATGTTGCTTCAGGAGGAGTATTATCTACATATATTGAAATTGATTGTTCTGCTTCATTACCACTTTCATCTTGAGCAAAAATTGTAAGAGTTGCATCTGCAGAATCTGGAACTAATGAAGAATCAATTTGACATCTAAATGTATCAACTTCTCCAACTACTTCTGTCATTGAAAAGTCAACTCCACTCAATTGACATTTAGAATTCGCAGTAACAACGCTTGTTGCTTCATCTATAATTCTTGCAGTCATATTAAAGATTCCTGTTAATCTTTCATTTGCTGAAGGTTCAATAATTTCAATAATTATAGGAGGATTATTATTTACAATATAATCTAAATTTAATTGTGCAAGATTAGGTGTTGATGCAGTATCTTGTGCTCTAATAATAAATGTATTTTCTCCATCATCTAAATCTGATAAAGTATTTATTGTAAATGTAAATTCATTTCCTGCTTGAGAATATGAAGTTGTTACTCCAGCACTATTTTCAAGAGATATTTGACCTAAATTCAAATTTAAATCAATTATTTCAACAACTATTTGAGCAGTTCCATTAATAATACTCATTTGAGGGGGTGAAACTAAATTTATTTGAGGAGGTGTATTATCAACTTCAAATTGAACTTCAACTGCATCATCTTCATTTCCTGCTAAATCTCTTGCTAAAGCATTAATAAAGTAAATTCCATCATCAAATCCTGTTAAATCAATGTTTCCTGAGTTATAATTAGGTCCTGTTCCAGTTGCAGTAATATTTGGAGAACAGCCTGATGTATCACTAATACAGTATAATACTTCATCAACTTGAATATTATCTGTTGCACTAAATTGGAAATTAAAAGAAGTTCCTAGCACTTGATTTGACTCAGGAGCAGTAATTTCAACTTGAGGATCAGTTCCATCTACTAAAATTGTAATTGGTCTAAAATTAAAATTACTCAATGAATCTCTTGCATACATTCTATACTAAATATTACCTTCTTGTAATCCAACTTCAAATTCACAAATATATGTTGAACCTTCAATAATAACCTCACTTTCTTCACATTTAACAATTGGAGTTGCAATTGAATGCTTCTCTAACCATACTCCACCAATTGATGAACTTGGATCAAATGAAGCAGGTCCTGAATCTATAATTGAATTTGTTGAAATATTGATAATTTGTCCTGGGCTTGCAATTAAAGTTGTTGATGATAATGTCCCTATAGTCGGTGGTGTATTATCAACTTGTAAAATAATAGAAGTTCCATCATTAATGTTTCCTGTAGAATCTCTTGCAAATATAGTATATGTTTGTGCTCCCTGAGTTTCTTGAACTTCATAAGTACAGTCTCCTACTACTGTTGAACCTGATGCTGAATTAATTCCTGAAACGTCACAATCTCCTCCTAAAGAATTAGAAGGATTAGTTCCTCTTGCAATCCAAATTCTATCTATAATATGATTATCACTTACACTCCAACTAAATTCTATTATTCCATCTTCAACTCCACATCCCAATAATAAACTACAATCATCTCCTGTAAATGGCGGATTTGAAGTAGTTAAATTTGGAATTAAGCCAACTGATTGAATTTCAGGAGGCTCAGTATCAACATTATAAGAAATATCTCCACAACTAACTGGGGGTCCTGCAGTTTGTGAACTTCCATAATAGTTTCTTCCCCAATCTCTTGCAAAAAATTCTGTAAATCCATCTTCATTTGCAACAATATTTAAATTCCAAGTAAAACTATTTGTTGAACCTGAAGATGTTGCAATATTTCCTTGTGAATCATTACTAAATACAACTTCTAAAAATTCTTCTGAATTTGATGAAAATGATCTTCTAGGATGTTGAGTTTGAATAGTAATAGGAATTATATCTCCAACTGCAAACCAATCACTTCCACTAGGACCTGAAATTACATCACAAGTACCAGGATTAATAGGAGTATCATCAAGTCTAGTTTTAAAATCAATTACTTCTGACTCAACTCCAAATTGGTTTTGTGCAAACATATAAACATCTAAATTATCACTAGCAGCATTTTGAAAATTAACACACTCTAAAGCTCCAGGTTGACCTGCAACAAATAATCCTGGAGCAATTTCAAACATATTACCAGTCATTGAAGCATCAGGGATTGTAAATAAACTAGTTGTAACTTCTGCTCCTGATCCATATCCAACATTAACTGATGGAACACAACAGTACCTATCACTTCCTGGATTTGATCCAGCTCCATCCCAATTAACAATATCTCTGGTTTCATAACATGTTGGATTACTAAGAGTTGGTGCTGCTTCTGGATCTCCAAACCCAGGACCAATACCTAATGTCTCAGATACTAAAACAGTTTTATTAAATGTCTCTTCAATTGCAATTTTTCTAACTCCAGTATATGAACCACCTCTAGTATAATTTCCAATTTCACATACAAATGTGAATTCTTGAGGTAAATAACTAGTATCATTTCCAAAATAATACTCAAATGTTGCTCTTCTATTTGATTCATCAAATGAAGTAACCATCTCTGTTTCTAAACAAAAATCTCCCTCACATCTAAGAGTAATACTTCCATAATTATTAGGAACTCTATTATCATATGTTCTTGAAGGTTCACACTCAATTTCAATAGTATTAGTTTCATTATCTACTTGAACTACACTTTGATCAGGAACTACCATTTCAACTTTCATAGGATGATGCCAAGCTGGTCTAGTATTATCAATATGAGTTCTAAAAGGTCTTCCATTATTATCAACACTTTGATTAAATCCTCTATGACCTCCTCTATCAAATACTTGATTATTTGGTCTAAATTGTGTAAGTAACATATCATCAGCATAAAAATCTCCATATGCTTTAGCTCTAATTTCTCTATATCCACCATTTCTATAACTTAAATCATTTCCAAAGTGTCTATCAAGAACATCCCATTCAAATCCATAAATTCCACCAAATACTAATACTGATGCTTTATCAATTTCCTCATCTTGAACAATTGAATAATCTACATCAATTTCCAATTGAAGTGTTCTTGCTAAAGATTCTAATCTTGGATAGTTTGAAGTTGATATTGTCCAAATTTCATTGTTCCAATCGTTTTGAGTTACTAAATTCCAACTTGTTACAAGTCCATTAGTTGCAGTATTTGTAAATGTATTTATATTTTGAAGTTCTAATGTTGTTTTTCCTGTTGCTCCAAAATTATTATCTCCTGAACTTGTTGATAAAGTGTCTGTATTTACATTCCAAAATGAATTTGTAATTATTGAAGAACTACTACTTCCTACAAATCCTCCTTCACTTGATGAACCTGATACTTGACTAATTGAGTATGAAGAATCAATAGTTGACTCTTCTACTAATCCAATTAATCCTCCTACTCTTTGAGAACCTGATACATCTACATTTGAATGAACATTTCTAATTGAACCTGAATTTAATTCTCCAATTAATCCTCCTACATTATTATTACCTGTAACTTCTCCTTGTACATAAATATTTTGAATTAATCCAACTGAATTTAAACTTCCTCCTAAAATTCCAATTCCATTTTGAGATGATGAGATTTGAGCATTTTCAATTGCTACATTTCTAATAATAGTAGCTTGTGTTGTAGCACCAAATAATCCTTGTGAGTTTTGATTCCTATTAATATATAAATTATCAATTGTAAATCCATTACCATTAAATTCTCCTTCAAATGGTTCACTTAAACTTCCAAGAGGAATAAATCCTTCTCCTGAATTCCATGTAGTTGTTTGGGAACAATCAATATCACTTACTAATTTATAATTGTTAGATAGATTATTATTTATATTTTGAAGTCCTTCACAACTTCTTATGTACTCAAATCTCTTTGCTACTGAAGTTTCTTGTCCAATATTTACTTGAGGAGGAGTTTGAATAACTGATGTGAAAGTTGAAGTAGGCTGTTGGTATCTTACAAGAACAATTCCAGAACCTCCTTGTCCTGATTCTCCCCCTCTTGCTCCACCACCACCACCTCCTGTATTAATAAGACCGTCTTCCCCTTTTGTACTTCCATTTCCCCATATAGTTAAATTATTCCCATTTTCATTTTTATAAGCTCCTCTACCTCCTCCACCTATACCTCCTGCTCCATAAAACTCAGGCCCTTCACCATTTTCTCCTCCTCCTCCACCACCTGCAAACCAAACATTAGTTCCTACAACTTCTCCAAATGAGAGTCCAAATCTATTTGAAAGTATGTATGTAGTTCCACCAATTACTATCTGACTTAAACCATCTCCTCCCGAAAATCTTCCTCCATTAATCTCACCATTAGCAGGAGTAACTTGATTATTTCTTCCAACAGTACCTGCTCCTCCACCTCCTACTCCATAAACATTTGTATCTCCTAATGAGCCTACATTAGTTGCACCATCATTTCCAAACCCATACATTTGAGGTAAATTAATCCATTTGCCTCCATTAATAATTTCTCCATGATTATTATTTCCTGATAAATCTAAAATTTGTGTTCCATTTCCTTCATTAATCATCCAATGTCCAACTAAATTTGATTTAGTATCACCAAACATAACATCTACAATTTCTTCTTGAGATAATGCTCTATCATAAATTTGAACATTTAAAATAAATCCTTTATGAGGCTTATGAGTTGCAGGTGATACTTGAGCAATTTCTGGTGAAAATCCTATTGTTAATGGTGCATCTGAAGTCAGAGGAGTACCATTAGTTTGAGTTTCTAATACAAATAAACCATTAACATAAATTTTTCTATTACTTCCCTCTTTAACTGCAGTAATATGTGCCCAACTATCTAATTGAACTCCTGACTCAGTTAAATTAGGCCTTACACTCATTTGATTAGTGCTAGTCCCACTACCGTTATATTGTTGAAATAGTAACATATTTTCTTCAACTCTATACCATAATCCGTAATTTCTATGTGAACTATTACCTTTTCCTACAATTCTCACCCATTGACTTTCTTCAATATCTTCAATATAAACCCAAGTACTAATAGTTATATCTTCAGTAATTGCTAACTCAGGTGAATGAGGAACTTCAATATAACTTTTAAGATTTCTGTCAAATTGAAAGAAGTTTTGTTTAGTACTTACAATTGGTTGTAATCCATATCCTGCTAAACTAGGGGATGCTGTACTTCCACTTCCTATATAATGTCCTCCTCCTCCACTTCCTCCTGAACCAACTCCCTGTGGTCCATAACTTCCTCCTCCTCCTCCAAGGGCTACAATATTTCCAAAGTATGTACTTTGACCATCAACTCCTCTTGTTCTATCTGCTGCTACTAATGATTCAACTGATTCTCCTCCTTGACCAACTCTAACATCAAATACTTGATTATTCTTAACTTCTAAATTTGGAACAAATACTAAACCTCCTGCACCTCCTCCTCCTCCTTTGTGTCTTTGCAATGTTGCACCACCACTTCCTCCTCCTCCAACAAGTAATACATCAATTTCTTCAACTCCTCTTGGAACTCTAAATAAATTATATCCTTCATTTGTAAATTGTTCTACAACATATCCTCCTTGAACAATAGCAGGTCTAGTAGGTTCAATTGCAAACCATGAAGAATTACCTTCTGCATGTGAATCACACTCATTAGGAAATGTGTCAATTTCACATATTCTCATTCTAAATCCTTCTCTTGTGATATTAGTTGCTTCATCAAGTTCAGGTTCTTCACTTCCCCTATCAGTTTGTCTATGCGTAAATACTACTGGGATTGTGTTAAATGTTGAATTAAATGTTATATCTTCCCATACATCATTTTCTGTTACTTGTACTCCTCTTTCATTATAATGATAAAATGGATTAAAATCTCTATCAATTGCAATCCAACCCAGAGTTTCTTGAATATCTTCTCTACAATTATCTTGATTAGAAATATTTTGAGCACATAAACCTCCTGAAAACTGAGTAGCACTTACTCCATCTTCAGAAATTCTTCCTTTTGTTGGACTTTGAAAATTTTGACTTTGAATTGTTGTAAATACTAATGGGGGTTGAGTAAATGTCTCATTAAATGTTACAATTGAAGGAGTCTCTTGAAAACTTCCACTTGCTTCTACAACCCCTGCATCAATTCCTTGAATTTGATCAATATTGTCCTTATCAACAACTATAAATCCTACAACTTCTGGACTTCTTACAGCACTACATGCATCATTTGTTCCAAGTAATTGACAAACTCTAATCTCAGCTGAGTTAAAATTAACATTTCTCACTTCAACAATTAAACCAGGATTACTTGAATCATGAACTGAATTTACCGCTCCAATTACAACAGGATTAATAAATGGTTGAGTAAATTGAATAGTCTGCCACTGAGCACCTTGACTCACAATTGTCCCAACTTCATATCTAAAATCTCCTTCCCACAATTCATCTCCTACGATTTCACCATCATGTCCATTTCCAGATTTATCAAATACAGAAGTTCCTGAACTTTCATCAAATGTATACCAAGCAACTGGCTCTAAAAATTGTTTTCTTAAGTATAAATCTCTTACTTCTTTATTATCTAAAACAATATCAAATATTTTAACTTCATCAATTAACCCTGTAAAATCACTTCCTAATCTCATCATATTATCAGGTCCATATGAACTTGCACTTGTTGAAATTAATCTAGAACTGCTTCCAACTAATTCTCCATTTACATAAAAATTGAAATAATATAAATCATCTTCATCGACTCTTTCATGAGTCATCATTAAATGATACCATTTATTTTTGGAAACATTTGTAAAATAATCAATCACATTTCCACTTGACCATGAAGTTTGAATTCTATCTTCAAAAATTCTAATTTGACCTTCATTTCTATTATTATCTGTAATTATTCTTCCTCCATTTAATTCATGAGGCATAACCCATATTGAATATGAAGAATCTTCATTAAAGTTATTACTTGTACTTGGAGAAGTCCCTAAAAATATAGGATTTGGTGAACTAGGATTATAAAAATCTTCAAACTCTATTTCATTAGTACCATCAAATCTAAAGAAAGAAGGAGTTGTGTCTTGAGGAAGAGTTGAATATCTAGTATACCCTTCTCTAAATGCCCACACTGCTTCTTTAGTTTCATCAGTTCCACCCCAACAACTGAATTGACATCTAAGAGCATCAGAAGGATTATTAAATCTATAACTTATTACATGTCTAGTGTGCCAATCTAACATTAAATTATCTGATGTTTGCCCACAAGAGTCAACAGTTTCACCTTCATTTGCAAAACCAATACTACTAACAGGAGTTGTTCTATATATAATCCTATTAGTTTTACCCATATTAATAGAAGTTCCCTGCTGAAATAAAGTTGCAGAAACATCACCTGATAACTGATAACAACTTTGATTGCTGGGAATATTATTTAATATTTCTCCCATACTTGTAGAAGTGAAATTTAAAATCCATTCATGTGGAGTATAACCATCAATCTCTCTTCCTGCAATACTTGAAGAAGTTTCTTGTTGTTCTATTAAATTTCCTAATGGGTCGTAATCTCTTACTGTTTTTAACCATTGACCATGATTTGAACTTATGAAATAATTCCATGCTTCTACGTTTTTGTGAGAATTAAATTCCCCTGATTCTTCAAATGGAATTACAACACTTGAATTTTGAGTTGCAAATAATTGTTTATCAGAGAGTGAATTTCCATCAGAACCAGGACCACCATAATTTTTCCAAATTAATGTCCATCCTCCTCCATCTGTTACCATATCACAATATACTTCAAATGGTTGTGACTGAGTTGGATTAATCCAATACACTCCTGATTGAGCAGATGGATTTAATGTTTTAATTTCTTTACAACTATATCCCGCATTATTTTCATTTAGTCCAAGAGTTACAAACTCATTTTGAGTACTACTTCCAACCCAATTTGCACCTAAAATTAATCCGTGATTATTATTTCCTGATGTGTCTAAAGTAGATTGTCCAGAACCTTCATTTAATCTCCAATGCCCTACATTACCTGAGAGTTGATTTGAATTGTACATCACATTTAAAATCTCTTGTTCAGATAAAACTCTATTATAAATCTGAACATCATCAATAAATCCATTGAAATAACCAGTTGGTGAACCTCCTCTTGTTCCAATTCTTAAAAATTCTAACTCTGTATCTAAAATTGGCTGATCATCAATAGTTCCAACCTCAATTCCATTTACATAATATGTTTTAGTATTAGAAATCTCATCATACGAAATTGTAAAATGAGTCCATTCTCTTAAATTATAATTTCCAACTGAATTCCTCGGATTACTCCAAGAATGTTCAGTAATCCCTTGTTCTCTTAAAGAAATACCAAATGCTTGATTGACTGAACTATTTCCATAATGTAAAATATGATTATATGTATCTGAACCAGTAATTGGTAAATCTTTATTAACAAAGGCCCAAGCTGATACTGTCCTACTAGAACTTCCTTGTGGAAGTCCATCTTGTGAACTCATCTCTACATAAGAAGAACCATCAAATTCTAAATATGTTGTTCTTGGAGGAGTATATCTTTCAAGTCCTGAACTCCACACATTATTTGTTTCTTCAACTATAATTTCTAAATCACTAAAAATAGCAGGAGGAGACTGGGAAAATGAAACAACACCTCCACTAGATGGACTTATATCAACTTCATACTCTGAATGTAATTCTCCATCAACATAGAATTTTAATACTGAGTTGGAATACTCTAATTCAAAAATATAAGCTTGTGTTACATCTAGATTAGCTCCTGATGCAACTGGTACAAACTCATTAGAATTTATGTTAATTCCACCACTTCCATTAAATACTCTAATCCCATTAGTATAAGCATCATTAGTTATTCCTGCAATCCACCACACATCATTACTTTCATCATAAATCATTAAACCTGAAAAATCATTATCATTAGTTCCTAAATATCTACTTCTAACTAACATTGATGAACCTGTATAATTTAAAAGTGAAGGGTTAACATGAATAGTCATATCATTATTTGATGTTCCTGAAGTAATTCTACAATTACTTGAATCAAATACAAATTGACTTGAGCCTCCTCTATCTCGATGAGTTGTATCAATATAATTTGAAGAACTATCATTACAAAAATCATCATACCAAATTGAATTAGTTAAACTAGTTCCTCTTTGAATAGTTCCATGATTTTCATTTCCTGAAGAATCAAATACAGTATTACCACTACCTTCTTTTAACTCCCAACTACCAACTAAACCTGAAGTATCAGAAATATCTAAATTACTACTTAAATTAGAAATTTCATATTCATTTAATGTTCTATTGAATAACTCAAAATCAGAAATAAAACCATTAAAAGGTCTTAATATTCTATGGGAATCACCAATTGTATGAGATTCTCTAAATGTACTTAAATTACCAAAATTTTCATTATGTATGTAAACAACTTCTCCATCAATAAATAACTTTGTTTGATTAGTATCATTATTATATGTAAAAGCCACATGTGACCATTGATTTACTGGAGGTTTAATAGGTGCTACAAATTGAAGTTCATTAAGTCTTAGTCTAAATCCAGCATTAGTAATTTCCCAGTGGGTTTGTCCTCCTTCTTCACTTCCATTCAATAATCCTGAAACTCCCCAAATTCCTGAAGTTTGACCTTGAATATCACCATTCCAGTATATCCAAGTATGAGCTGATATATGTTCAAAATTTCTATTTGGTTCAAAAAATTCAGTTGGTAGATAAACTCTATCATCTTTGAATCTCATCCCTCTTCCTAGTTGATTTGATGTTGCACCATAATATAAATAAATATTTTGAGTAACTCCTGCATCAAGTCTTACATCAACAAATATTTTTGTATACGTTGTATCACAAGCAACAATATCATGAGTTAAAATTCTATTATTCAAATCAGTTATTCTAATATCTTCACAACTCTCACTCATTCTCCCTTGTGAAATCAATTCCTGAGTATCTAGTTGAATTTCAATCCATTTTCCGTCATACACAGAATTTGAAGGCCTTGAAATTTGAACCTCTCTTCTAAAGTTAAATCCTTCAAGAACCCCACTTAAATCAACTTCTTCATTACTTAATGTCCCATCATTACTATAATACATAAATACAGTTTTCTCCTCTAAACTACTTAATTCAACATTAAATGTAACTGTAGATTCATTAGAATTACAATTAAATACTGTATGTTCTAAATCAATGTGATTTTCATCTACAATAGCTAAATCAAAACAAGTTTCATCTAACTTATTCTGAGAAATCAAATCGCTAGTATTAAGAGTTAAACTCACCCATCCATTAGTTACATTACTACTCAGTAATTCATTAACTCTCATCTCAACTCTATATTCATAACCTTCTTTCCATTCTAGATTATCAATAATTGCTCCAATTAAATCCAAGTCAACAGGCTCAGTTAATGTTTGAATAATATTTTGCCACTCTCTTGTATCCCTCCAAATATGTGCAATTTCAACAGAAATTCCATCTCCTACTGGATTTCCTAAATCATCTAATACCAGAACTTGAACAATATAATTTTCATCATCAGTATATACAATTCCTCCTTCAATAGGAGCTAAAATTTCAGTATATAGTAATCCCATAATTGTCACATTAAAGAATTGAGTAGAACTAATAAATTCTGAACTATTATCAAGAGATGCATTAACTATAATTTGATGTTCTCCAACTGGAACTTCAAAATGATTTAAAGAAGTATTAGTAACATTCCAAGTAAATAAGCAAGAATAATCATTCCATAAATTATCTACTAAATTCTCTTGAGCTTGGGTCGGAGGATTAATAGGTCTTGAATTAAATTCTGTAGTATTTACATTACAATTACCAATATTTATAATATCATCAGTCATATTGAGATAAAAATTTAAAGTTACATTGTCAACAATTGATTTATCTCCAGTTTCAATAATAGGAATAAAAGGATTTGCTCCAAAATACATAATATTAGGCTCTCTCATATAATTATCTTGACTTCTAAATACCATATTACCAGGAATATAATTTTGACTAGTTCCAAAATTATATTCTCTATTATTCCCAAATAAATCAATTTCTAATAAATTTGAAGTTAAAAACTCACCAGTTTCAATTCCATCTTGAGAATTTTGTAAAATTAAATACTCTTCAATTTGATTTTCAATTTTACACTCAACACTATTAACTCCTGCTTGACTCGTATTTTGATAATTTACAGTTACAATTCCTTGTGAATTTGTAAATCTTTGAAACACTTCTCCATTTACAGTCACATTAACAGGAACTCCAACAATACTCTGATTTCCATTAGTTCCAATTTTACAAGAAATCGGAGCAGTTTCAAAAGGAAGTATAAATTCTGGAACTTCTAACTCCTCAACCCAAATAAATCTAAAAATTTCAATTGTTTGATTAATAGTAATTTCAGGATAATAATTTGAAACTAATCTTGCAGTCAAGTTTACTTCTTTATGAAGAGAAGAAGGAATAAACCAAACAAACTCATTTTCTAATTCTGAAGAAGGAATTTCTGTAATAAAAATTGAAGTATTTCCAATATTAGCTCTATACCTAATTCTATAATCTACATCTTCTAAATTAGGATCCAAACTAGGATTAAGTGTGTCTCTTAATACATATCTAAGTAAAGCATTTTGACCTGAAATAAAATTATCTGTGAAAAGGGAAGTTAATTCAATACTTAAATTAGCTCCATCATCAATAATTCTTAAATTAGTTGAACTAACATCTCCAGTTACAGGAATTCCTGAAAAGTTATAAGGTATTGCTGAAGTATTTCTCATCTCAACTCTAATATCATAATCTCCTGCTTGATAGTTATTATCAAATGTAAATTCAAATCCACATCCTCCATTTAAATTAAGAGGAATGTTTGAAGTTTCTAAATTATCATTAACATACCAATCACAAACAATATTATTAATTATACTCTGATCAAATGATGAATCTACAACTCTCTCCCCTACTCCTGTAAGTAATGTAACATTATAAACTTCAGAAGAACTAAGAGTTGATGCATTTCTCAAATGAACACTTGTCCCATTTATTTGACTAACTCTAATTACATCATCTAAATTTAAAAGCAAAGTCCTATTCTGAATTACTTCATATAAATTTGAATCAGAAGTTAAAGTAATTTCAATAGTACTTGATGCACCAGAAGAAATAGTATATACTACATTTTTACCTCTAAGAGTTGTTTGAACTGAATCTGTAAAAATAGTATTTGAATAAGAATTAACTTCATTACCACACAAATCTTCTGCATATGCTTCTAATGGTACACTTTGTCCAGGTAATACATCAAGAGAAGAAACTAAAGGATTTATGTAACTCACATTTAACAACCTTTGCTGAACATATGTACTATTTACTGAGTTTTGAATTAACGTATACTCAGGTTGAATAGAAGTTGAAATAACAGTTCCAACTACATTTGTACCAAGTGGATTTGAACAAGTTGTAGTGTAGGAAAACACACAGTTGTTTGATTGTCCAAATAAAATATCTTCAACTCCTCCATTAATTAATAATTGACAATCTAGAGTATTTTGGTATTCAACTCCTCTTGAATTTATTAAATTAGTATTTATATTAAGCTGCTCATTTACTAATCTCTGATTTGAATTTAACGTTATTTGAGGAATTAAAATATCTTTAAATGAAATATTTGAAAAATCTTTTTCAAAACCAATATGATTTGGAGCTGAAATACTTAAAACTCCTGAAGTAATACCAAGAGTTGAGACAGGTGAATTTTGATAAATACAATTAAACCAACCATCTGAGTGAGAGATTAACTCCACACAACTCGCAGCAATATCTCTTGAAAATGTTAAATCAAATTCTAAATTAGAAACTGAATTATTCAAATCATTTAAAACTTGAACTGATAAATTAAAAGAGTCTGTAAAATCATGTAAATTTGAAATTCTATAAATCTCTTCATTTGAGATATTAGTAGTCAAATTAACATTTAAATAACCACTATACTCAAATACAAAATCTCTTTCAAAATCAATATAATCATCTTTAAATAATCTTAATGTTACATTTTTAATTCCAAGACTTCCAGTTGGAGTATATGTTAAAGTTGTTCCTAAAGAAGATAAAGTACCCGAATTTTGAGCAACTCCATTTTGCAGTAAAATAAAACTAACATCATTAAGAGAATTTTTACCATCAGTAATATTTGAAATATTAAAAATTACTTGAGTTGAATAATTTTCAAGAGGTGTTCTAGTAATAATTGAATTTGATTCAACTGAACTATTAAAATTAGCTCTAATCACTGATGAACTTAAATTAAATGAATATTCTTGAGTTAAATCTGAAAAATAATTGTTTCTTGAAACCTCAAATGAATAATTATAATCACTAATATTTGAATTAATTTCAGGAATTAATCTACAAGTGTATACACCTGAACTGTACGAAATTGAACTACATTCTCCAATACTTGAATTAGTAAGTTCAACATTAGCACCACTTACAAAGTTTGAAAATTCATCTAAAACTCTAATTCTTACATCAAACCCTTCAACTGGATCAATAGTTAAATTATCTTGTGAAATTATCTCTGCATTTAATATACCTCTAACATCAAATGTAAAATCCTCTTGATAAGAATAAGAATCATTTTGTGTTAGATTAAGTCTAAATGTATATGTTCCTAACTGAGTTGATGAATTCACATCAAATTGATAAACTAATTGAGTAGAATTTGTTACAATTTCTGACTCTTGTAAAATTGAATTAATAAAAGTTGAATACTCAAAAACTGGATTATTTAAAACTCCTCCTCGACTATATCTAATATCTGTAACATTAAAAATAAATGAATTTGAATAATTTAAATATGGAACTCTTGTAACAATTCTATTTGAATCTTCAATGTCGGGAAAAATTTCAAATATTGGTGAAATTTGATCCCTAACAATTATATTAAAATTCTCAGATAATACAGTATTATAATTATTATTATCAACAATTGAAATATTATAAGAATAATTACCAGGAATTAAATTTAATTCAAAAATATTAAATCTACATTGAGAAGCAGAATTAGATACAACTGAATCTAAAGTTGAGTTAATATTGAGAACACAATTTAAATTTGAAAAAATTGAATTATTTGTATAACTATCAGTTAAATTTACAATAATCCTTGAACCAATATCTCTTCTATCAATAATTGAATTATTAATATTTTGAATATCTAAAGAAACATTTCTCTTTAGAACTTCGAAGTTTGATACAGAGGATACTTGAATTGGACTTTTTGGAACTCCAAATTCATCCAGATCTCTAAATTCAAATCTAAATGAATTTAAACCAACAAAATTATTTTGAGTTGAAACATTAAAATTAATATTATAAATAGCTGAATTATTCAAAACCTCTGTGAATAGAATTTGATTATTTTGTGATTCAACAATTAATCTCACTTCCAAACTATCATTATTTAAATCTTCAAATACAGAATTAATTTCTACCACATCTCCCCAAATAATCTCTTCTTGATTCAATACACTTGAATTAATAAATTGTGGCAATTCATTAATATTAGACTCAAATTTAAAATTAAATGAATCATTTAAATTCATTGAACTAAGAATAATAAGACTAGAATTAATTTCATTAAGTCCATTTAATCCAACACATACATCAACACTCAAATTAGAATTAATAACATTAGTACTAAAATTTGATTCTCCAATCAAACACTGAGAATTTATTGAATAATCTAAAATTACATCTGTACCACTTACACTTCCATTAATTAAATAAACATTATATGAACTTCTAGAAGGTAAATCAAGTTTGAAATTCACATTCTCAAAAGTTTGATTTGAAATAGAAGAATTTCTAAACACTGTTGCATTAATAATTTGAGTATCTTGTACTGCCAAACTACTAATATTTAATCCAATTGGTACAATATTAGAAGATAAATCATACCATAAATAATCAGAATTTCTAGGTATAATATTTGATATCCTAAAACCTTGTCCACAATTACTTATAATTCCTTGAGTATTTATTGAGCCAAGACTAGCTGTTGAACCAGTTGCTAAACATTCAATTCCATTAAAAATAAACATCTGACTTGAAGATACAAATGGAGATGATTTTTGAATATTATTAACTCTAATTGGAAGAATTGGAGTTGAGGAATTAGAGCTATTATAAGTAATTTGTAAAGCTCTATTATAAACCTCTTCACCTGCTTCAACAAAATTAGTTTTTGAATATCTTCCTAGATAATCATTAAAATTAATTTGATTTGAATAATCAATATCAAATCTAATATCCAAATTTTCAAATCTAATTCTTCCATTATTTAAACTTGATATATTAACAGGAACTTCACACATTTCATCAACACAAATATTGTCAATATAGTTTTGAACTTGAGAATTAAAATTATTAATTGTACTTGTCTCTAAAATTGAGGTTGAATAAAATGAATCTCCATCTATACTTAATTCTAATTCTTCAATTACATCTAGTGAATAAATTACAATTTCTTCATTGGTAATTAAACTAAGCTGATTAAAATCCAAATCCAATATATTTGAAACTACTCCCATTTCTGCAAACGGTAAACTAAACTCTGAAATAATAGTAAATTCTGAATCTAAAATCACAATATTATCATTAAATCTATCTAGAATAGCTACATATACATAATTATCATTATCAAATGTTCCATAAGATAAATCTAAGATAGGAGAATTTAGTGAATACTCTAAATTACAATCTTCAAAATTACATTCATATAAATCCCCATTTGAAGTAACTCCTGTATAAGAATTTACTAATCTGTGTTCCAAAGAAACTATCTTTTGAAAATTAATAGGTAATGATGAAATCAAATCTCCTTCTCTTGAATAAACATAATTTCCTAAATTAGTTGCAACTACAATCTCATCTCCTTCAAAGTCTGAATAAATATCATCAACAATTATTGAATTAATAGAGCCTGGTAACTGAATACTTCTAATTTCATCAAAACTTGAATTAAATATTCTAATAAACCTAGCATCATCTCCAACTACTAATTGAGAATTCATAGGGTCAAAAATAACAAATTCAACATAAAAATCTGAATCTAGTAAATTTGATTTAGAAGTTGAATTATAAGAATTAGATAAATCTTGATTCACTCCA
Organism: Nanobdellota archaeon; assembly: GCA_022565615.1. GTDB lineage: Archaea > Nanobdellota > Nanobdellia > Woesearchaeales > UBA583 > UBA583. Next base: position 28,474 of record JAIUMM010000010.1, read on the forward strand.
ATTAAATTATAATAATTCTCTAAATCACAATCAGGACATGTAAAAATTAAGTCTTCTGAGTTAGTTAAATCTTCACATGCAACTTGAACTCCTAAAGTTGAATAAAATAATGATTCAGTATTAAAGGTTGTTCCTAAATCAAAAGCATTAAAATTACTGTTAATTTGTGAATTAACAAATCTAGAATTAGAAGTATTTACATAACTACCTCCCAAAATAATTGAATTTTGATTAGAACAATTTTCACATTTTAATATAAGATTTGAGTTAATTAATCCCGTACAACTAATTTGGGTTTCAATAGAGTTGAAATTATCTTCTACTTCTACAAAAGATACACCAACACTTGAAGTCGAATTAATCAAATTATAATAATTTTGTGAATCACAATCAGGACAATCATAAGAAAAACTACTCTCATCATTTAAAACAGAACAAGATACTGGAGTTTTAATCCTATCATATAAAAAACTAGTATTAGAGCTAACAGAAATAAATGGCTGTGAAGAGTCAGAAATTAAATTATAATTAGACTCATTATCACAATTAACACATTCAAAAATAATTTCATCAATTCCATTTAAATCAGAACATGCTATTTCTTGTGTAATGTATGAATAATCTAAGATTTTATCTGCTACAAGTTTAATATTATAATCAAAAGGCAAATTTTGAAATGAAGCTACTACTGATTCTCGGTATGCACTATTTCCTTGAGTAGAATTATCAGCTTCAATCAAATAATAATTATTTTCATCACATCCAGAACAAGTTACTTGGACATTATTAGTTGAAGTTAGAGCATAACATGAAACTGGCTTTTGTATCCATTCATACTCATCACTATCACAATTTGCTGTAACATCATCTGAATCTATAATTGCTCCCCCTCCATTTAAAAGACTAAGTAAAGCATTTCCAGGATTTCCTGACTTACATATAGAAACCTCAATAAAACACTCCTGAGCATTTAAATTACTTGGAATATCTAAATTTGCAAAATTAAATCTAGATACAGATGAACTCCCAACTCTTCTTTGATTAGTCAAAGTTACAGAACTATTGAAATCATTTTTTTTAAATTATAATAATTCCTCAGTTAAAATTTGTGAATTATTAATTGAATATTGAGTTTCATTCAAATAAAAAGTTAAGTTATTATCATTACTACCTCTAAAATTTAAACCAAAATTAATTTCACAAGTAAGAGCTGATATCTCACTTGGTAGTTCCAAGTATGATAAATCAAAACTCAAATTTGAACTATTATTACATCCAATACAAGAACTATTCTGAGCAACTATATTTTCAAAATTTTTAAAAAATAATTCATTTTGAGAACTAACTTGAGAAGTTTCAACTAAATATGTCTCTTGTCCTAAATTTAAAAATAGATTATTATCATTATTCCCAACAAATTGTAAATTTGATTCAATAAAGCATAAATTATTAACACTATCTAACACAGAGTATGAATAAGAGTGATTATAACTTGTAGAACTATCAATAGGTATAAAATTAGATACTAAATCTTCATCAAAAGAACTTGTTCTTAATTCTGTGTACTCACTAGTTATTTCAGATCTATTTATATAATATTGAATTCCATCTAATTCATAATATAATTCTATACTTGAGATATTATCTCCTGAGAATAAAAAATTATTTGAAATTGAACATACTTCAAAGTTTTCAACAGAATTGGGAATACCTAAACTTCCCAAATCAAATTCAACTTCAGAATTATTCTCACAACCTAAGCAAAAAATATTGTCTATTCTCTCAAAATTTCTAAATTCCAATTCACTTTGCCTCGTAATTAACTCAGTTTGAAAATTATAACTATTATTATTAAGTGTTAAAACTAAATCTCCACTTTTATCTCCTTGATAATTAAATCCAGCTCTTACAATACATGAATTTTGAGAAGTGAAATCATATGGATTTTCATAAACTAACTCATCAACTCTATATCTTGTAACTCCTTGAGATGAATTTGGTGCAGTAATATCTAATTCAAAATTACCAAGTTTATTTCCAATAGTTAAAAAATTTCTACTTAAATCTACAAATTCATTTGTTAAATTCCCTAAAGAATTTAATGAAAAAATTCTACCATTTGTAGCAACTATAATCTCATCTTCATCAGTTATAGGATTAATATCCATAGTAGTTATATAATTAATTCTATTTGGATTTGCAAAATTCCACTCTAAAGAAATTTGATCATACAACTTAATATTAAATCTTGAACTTGAAACTAACTGATTTTTTAAAAATCCTGATACAAAAGAACCTGCAGTAATTTTAGGTTCAAAATTTATTGAAACCTTATCAATTATTACAAGAGGTGTCTCAAAAGGATGAGATATTTCTAAAGATGAACTAATAATAGTTGAATTTTTTGGAATCTCTAAAATAATAGAATTTGAATCTTGAGTGTTTAAAATTATTCCTTCGAATCCCGGTTCCCCAATGTTTGCTCCACATACAAATAATTGAGTTGAGAAACTACACAACTGATATCTAATTATTGGATTATTCAAATTTAATACATTTGTTAATTGTTCATATTTATTATGACTATATATATAATGTTCTTGTTCATTAAAGTTAATTTTTAATGAAAACTCATCAAATTCTAATATTTGATAATTAACTCTTAATAAATTGGAATCATCTTGTAAATGTTGAGTTCTAAGAGTATAATTATTTGCTGCAGTTGGTAATATGATATCTGATTTCAGTTCCCAATCTCCCAAATCATCATTCCATAACTCTAATGACTCAAATGATATTTGATTAGAAGTTATTGTTTGAATTCTCAAATCTGAAGTTGTTTCTACATTTTCAAGTAAAACTCTCCACATACCATCTAAAGTTTGAGACACAGAATTAAATTCACTCTCTTCTACAACTACTCTGAAATTCTGTTGACTCAATTTTGGAACTATCCAAGTAATCATATTAATTAAACCATCTCCATTTAAATCTAAAAATTCAACATTAAAATTTGAATCTTGAGTAACATCAACTAAATTTCCTTGTTCATTCTCCCACAACAATGAAATATCATTAGCTCTTGTGCTAGGAACTAATGTGCTTGCTTCAACATTATAATAATGAATTGATGCATCACTTGAAACTGTAATTTCTTTTGCAAAAACTTCACCTTGTCTTACAACTCCAAAAGATTCTTCAAGTTTTGGAGAAGAAGTTATTAAATTAGTAATAATTACTTCTGTTGAATTTGAAAAAATTGTAACTATCAAATCAGTATCTAATGATTTAAAAATTTCATCGCTAATATTAACTCTATACTCTTCTCCAAAATTATCTAAAGAAGATTGTGTAATTTGAGGTTGTGATAAAGTCTTAAATTCAGAATCTCTTCTTTGATTTAATATTCTAGTATCAAACTCATCTTCTAAAACTTTTTTTAATTCTCTTTGATTAGAATTAATTGAATTTTCTCTATCTAATCTGTTTAAATACTCTAATTCTTTCTTAACTATCTCCATTTGAGAATTTTGACTAAATTCTTCAATACTTGTAAATAAATTTGAATTTCTAACTACTGACAATTCATTAGAATTAATTTCTATAATTGAATTAGAAGGAATTGGAATAGTAATTACTTTATTACTTCCATTTGAATTATTAACTTCAACTTCCAATCTCCACACCACAGGTTCTCCAACTCTTGCTACACCTTGAATTAATTTTGTTGTAACAAATTCGTTCATTCCATTTTGACTTAGTGTTTCATTAGTTAAGTTTTGTGAAATATTCTCAGTTATATTCAATAAAAATTCAGATGAAACATTTTCTAAATTTAAACTAATATTAGTATCATTTTGTGTTGCATTTATTAAAGAAATGTTTTCAGTTGTGAAATTTTGATTTGTAGTATTTGAAACATTAGTTGTAATATTTTTTGAAATATTAGTGTCAATAATTGTAATATTTTCAAAATAACTTTCATTAATATCAGTAGTAGAATTGATTACCAATTCACTTTCTAAAGTGTGATTAGAAATTCCATCTTCCATTGACATATTTAAATTTACTCCCAAGTCAATATTATTTGAATTATTAGATATATTTGAAGAGATATTAGTATTATTATAAGTGTGATTTTCAAAGCTCATATTTGAAATATTAATTGAAACATTATTAGATATGTCATTATAATCTGAATTAAAAGTTGAAGAAGAATCATTAACCTCATTTAAATTTTCATTATCGATTTTCTCAACTTTTAATACTTCAAATATAAATTCTTGTGAATTTGAAATTGAATCGTTAAAATATAGATCAAGATTAATAATATGTTCACCAGTATGATTTGGAGTAAACATTAAACCAAAAAGAGGAGTAGAATAAAACTGAGTTGTAACTTGAGCTTCGTAATAAGTATCCTCAGGATCAATAGTAATTTGAACACTCTCACCTAAATAAATTTCATCCGAATTAATTGATGCAAATGGTGAAAAATTACTTGCAAAAATTGAAAAAAACAATGTAAAAGCAATTATAAAAATTGAACTTACAAATGATAAGAAAACTGTTTTAGAACTAGCGTTTTTCATTAAAAATATTAGTTGAAAAAACTTTAAAAGACTTAGTAACTATAACACATAGTAACAAAAAAAGGTGAGAAGAATAGTAAAATAAATAATAAAAATTTAACACAAATTATAATAATTATTTATAAATTTTTCTTAAAAAAAAAAATAAATAAATAAATAAATAAATAAATAAATAATTTTCAATTAAATCAGAATAACAATAAATAAATATTTAATAAATTTTTTAAATTTATAATGAGAGACAATACTAAAAAATCATTAATTATAAAGAAGAGTAAAGTTCTTAAATTGTTAAAAACCCATATAAATATGAACTTTATTGAAAATTTTAACGGTTATTCATTTACTATTGTAAATAATATACAGGCATTAAATTTTATCCAAAATTGTGTTGATGCAGATGATTTTGAAAAATTCTCCTTCCCTTCTGAAAAAAGGATTAAAGAAGTATTTGAAAATGGTAAACTAATAATAATTAAAATTAACAATATTGTTATTGGATTTGGACTAGTATCATTTTCTATAAGTAATTTTTATATTGAAAAATTAGAAAAATATAATATAAATTTAAACCTACAATTAGGTAGTTCGATACCATTCATATATATAAATAAAAACCACAGAAAAAATAAATTAGGCACAGTTCTATTTCAAAACCTTATTATTCTTGCTCTTAAAAACAAAAAATATATTTTAAGTTCATATAGACAATCAAATACAATTAGTAAAAATCTACATGAAAAATTAAAATTTGAAGTCCTTTTAGAATTTGAATATAAAAAAAATCCTGAAAAAGGAGAAATTGTAATATTAAATAATAATTAACTAAATTATAAAATTCATACAAATATTTACTAATAAACAAAAATCCTTAAACGTGTACTAATAATTATAAAAATAAATTGAAAATTAATAATATTTCAATTAGTTTAAAGATTCAAACTCTAATTTATCTCCTTCAATAATATTTCTATTCTTAATTACTCTTGGAGTAAGTCTTACTTTTTGTAACTGTTTTAGAGCTTCAAATGTAGCACTCATTAAATTAATTTTATTTCCAGTAGTACCTGAAGTTCTACTCCAAACATCCTTAATTCCTGCAAGTTCACACATTTTAGCTACTTCTTTTTCTGCAACTAAACCTGTTCCTTTAGGAGCTGGAATTAATTTAACTTTAACTGAACCACACTTTCCTTCAACTGCGTAAGGAATAGTTGTTGGATCTGAACCAAATGAACCCCAAGAACCAGCTCCTCTTCTAATTAAAATTAAGTTTTGCTTAGATTTTTTAATAGCTTTATCTCTTGCTGGAACATTTTCTCTTGCTTTACCAAATCCAAGTCCAACTACTCCATTTTTATCTCCACTAATACATACCATGGAAAAACTCATAACTGAACCTTCTTTAGTAACTTTTTGTGTAGCCTTTGGCGGTTTTCTTTTTCCTCCTCCAAATTTACCTTTAGCTTGACCTGTATTTACAAACTCAGTTGTTAAATCTGGTACTAAATGCTCAGTAATTTCTGCTTCAAGAATTTTACTACCTGATCTAATTACATCTTTAATATCTGTAAATTTACCTTCTTTAACATCTTTACCAAGTTGAGTTTTAGGAGTCCATACTTTTACAACAACTTCTTCTTCTCTTCTAGGTCTTCTCTCCCCCCTTTGTTGGTTTCTATCAAATCTCTTTCCACCATTATTACTTCCTCCTCTTCCACCTTGTTGTCTAGGTGGGTATTGTCTTGATTGTGCTGGATTATTCATTTTATTTCATCCCTCCAATTTTAGTTTTAACACTTGAAATAATTTTTTGAGCATCTTTTGAAGATAAATGTTCACCATTTAATCTCTCATCAGTTGGGAAAACTCCCTCTCCAACTTTAACATTTAATCCTCCATCAATTAAACCTTTAACTGCTGCAAATAACCTATTCCCATATTGAATTCTTTGTAATCCAAAATCAATAATAACTTCTCCTGTAACTCCTGCATTTAATGCTCTTTTAGCAGCCAACATTCCAGTTAAGTATGCAGCTACAACATTCCCAGTATGAAGAGTATATCCTAAAGATACTAAATCTCTTGCTCTTGCTGAAGTAATAATTGAATCTCCAACACTTTGATACGTTGTAATTTGAACAAGCATACCATTATTAGATTTTCTAATCACACATCTTGGAAGTTTAGATTTTAAAAGTTTAAGTCTTTGATGATAATTAGTTTGACCTCTAACTCTTCTATTGTATTTGAAGATTCTATTTTTATTTAAATTTTTAACCATTTTTAATTACTTCCTCCTTGAGTTTCCTCTTTTTTCAGTTCTAAATTTTGCTGTTTAATATATAACAAGATGTGTTTTTTATTACGAAAGAAATTTCCTTTTGCTTTTCTATACAAATCTCTATATACTTTACCATCAATTTTTTCATTCTCTTTTAGATTTAATAAAAGCTTTCTCATAGCTCTAATTTTTTCAATCCACTTTGTTTTATCTGAGAGTCTTGCATTTGCAGTTCCTTTTCTTGAACCTTGACCTTTTCTTCTCCCTTTTTTCTTTTGATCAGCAATTTTATTAGAACGAGTTCTAGAATTACCTCTCACAGGCAATTTTGAGATTCTACCTTCTGTAACTAACTCCCTAATATTCTCTCTTGAAATAATTTCTGAAAACTCTTTTTTATCAACATCAGTATTAATATTAAATTTAATTCTTTTAGGTGAAATTCCAAGAGCTCTTGAAGCTAATTGTTTTTGTGATTTTAATTTCATTTATTACTCACCTCTTTTGTCTCAACACTACTTTTCTTAGCAGAAGCAGCTGTTGCATTTACTTTTTTTGTAGTAGTTGTAGTAGTTGTAGTGGTTGTAGTTACTTTTTTTGTAACAGGAGTTGTTTCTTCTTTAACATTATTTGGAACTTTTTCTTCCTCCTTAACTACACTTGATTTAGGTACACTTGATTTTGATACTTTTGAATCATCTTTTTTTAAATCAGATTTAGGTTGTGATTTAGACTCTGCTTTTTTCGTATCTTTTTTTGGAGTAGAAGATGGTTTTTTATTCTTAGTATCTTCTTTTGAAACTCTCTTTGATTTAATTTCATCAATTTTAGCTGAAATATTTCCGACATTTCCAATTGATAACTTTTCTTTTTGAGCAAATTCTAAAATTGCTAATTTTTTTTTATCACCAACAGTTCTTGAAATAACTCCAACATGAGTTTTTGAATCAACTAATTTTAATTGTTCAATATTTCCAATAACTACTTCAAATAAACCATCTCTATTAGCACCTCTTACTGACTTAGGAGAACCATACCCAACTTTAAGCATTCCAATATGTCCTCTTCTATTTCTCCTACTTTTATTACCCATACCTTTAGGTCTTCTCCAAGCATCATTTTTTGCAATTTTAGCATATTGATTGGATTGTCTTCTTCTATAAGTTGGCTTTCTTTTTTTAATTGCCGTTCTAATTTCTAATTTAGTTTTTTCTGCCATCTTTTATTCCTCATACATACGCTCTGTGTGGTTTATTTGTAATATAAATACCATCTTGAATCACACGTCTATCTAAATGAGTAATTCTAGTACTTTGTTCAATTAAAGCAGCAATTTTACCACATAACTCTTTGTCAATTCCTGTAACTGTAATGTCTTCTGCTTTAACTTCAACTTTAAGACCATCAACAACTGGAATTTTAACTACTCTTGGAACTTTTTCCCCTAAAAAATTTTTAACAATAAGTGTTGAATCTTTAAGTTCTACTGTCATAGGGAATTTTGCATATACAACTTTTAACTTATATTCAAATCCATCATTTACTCCTGTAATCATATTATTAATATGAGCCCTATATGTTGACATAATTTTTTTCAACTTTTGAGTAAATCTTGAAGTAGTAATTTTAACTTGTGAACCTTCTACAACTAATTCAACATTAGGATACCTTAATTTTCTCGTAATTTCTCCTTTTTGTCCTTTAACAATAATGTTTGGAAACTCATATTTTACTTCAGTTCCTTGAGGAATTTCAATAGTATATTCTAAACTCCTCCACTCTTTTGTTGGAATTGGCCTAGTTCTTTTAGCCAATATTTTTTTAGGAGTTGAATTTTTTACTGATTTTTTTACAATTTTTTTTGATTGTGCCATTTTTTAATATCTAATAGCTTAATAACAATAAGCTAATAATGCACCTCCAACATTTTGTTCTTTAGCCTCTTCTTGAGTTAAAATACCTTTATTAGTCGTAATTAATAAAATACCAAAATCTTTAGCTGGTAAATATTTTCTCTCATAAGACTCTAATTCATCTACTTTAATTGGATATCTAGGTTTAATAACACTACATTTGTTAATATTTCCAATCAAATGAACTTTAATCATTCCTTGTTTATTATCTTGAATTTCTTCAATTTCTCCAACATAATCATGAGCTTTTAATTGAGTAAGTAAAGACATCAATAATTTTGATTTTTTCAAAATTACATATGAATGTAACCCTTTAACTGCATTATTAATTTTGGAGAGTGAGTCTGCTACTGGATCGTTAAGTGCCATTTTTTAATCTAATTTCTTAAACCCCACTTTTTTTGCATTTAATCTAAATGTTCTTCTACAAATACTTAGACCATATTTTCTAATAACTCCTCTTGAAGTACCAGTGATTTCACATCTTGAAACTCCTTTACCGAATTTTCTAGCTTTTGGTTTATTATGTTTAACATATTTAGCCCACTTAGCCGGTTTATTTTGGAGTTGTTTTTTTACTTTTGAATAATCTTTGCTTGTCATTTTTTATTACCTAGTACTTATTGTACATTCACCCCAAATTTTTCTTTCATAAATTCAATTACTTCCTCAGGACTTACTTTATGTCTTTGTGGAATTCTTGCTTTTAATGTGTTTCTTACTTTAACTCTAAATCCTGGTCTTTTAAATGTAGTCATTACTTCAAAACCAATAATACCAATATCTGCATCATATTTCATTCCAGATAAATCTAAATATTCATGAACTCCAACTGAAAAATTCCCATATGTGTCAAGTGCTTTTTTAGATACAATATTTTTTTTAGATTTTAAAACCCATTGTAAGAACTCATGAGCATCTTCTCCTCTAAGTGTAACTTTATATCCAATTGCTAAACCAGGTCTAATTTGCCAAGTATTTAATCTTTTTTTAGCATTACATTTAACTGGAGTTTTTTTTGTAAGTAAAGATAATAACTTTTCAGCTTTAATCATACCATTTTTATCATTACCAACACACATATTAACAGTTACTTTATCAATTGCAATTTGTTTCATTGGATTAATAGCTTTTATATCTTGTGTTACTTTTTGTGCCATTTTAATCTACCCTCCTTTTTGAATCAACTACAAAACAATATTCTTTTGCTGTTAAGTGAGTCTCATTAGCAATTTCTAATTCAACTAAATCAGGAGCAACACCATTATAGTGTGTAAATGATTTAGCAACTCCAAATTGTCCTTTATATTTACCATCCATAACATATACTTGAGCTTTTTGAGCTAATGGTAATGTTGAACTGATTTTTTTAGTTTTTGTATCTACTATAATTGTTGAATCTGTATCAATTTTTTTAGCTTCTTTTGAATCAACTAATACATTAAATCCATTTAATGTATTTATTTGAACTTGTCCACCTTTAATTAATGTTTTACCAGTAACTTTAGTATATACATTTGAATCTTGAACTTCAATTACTTTAATTCTTCCTTTTGTATCAAATACAAATGAATATTTTTTACCTAATTTAGTAATTTCAACTACATCTAATAAACCAATTGGTGATTTAATATCTTGAGCAATTTTCCCATTAATTAAAACGTATTCTTTATGAACTACATATTTAGCTTCTTTTGTTGTATATACAACTTTTAATACATCTCTTAAAAATACTGAAACTGGTACAACATATTTTCTTTTCATAGAACCCGGCTTAGGTCTAGTTACAAATGTTTCAGTTTTTCTAAAAGTTGGCCAAGCAGTAGGCATTGAGTGTCTTTTTAAGTGTCTTCTATTTGCCATTTTTATTTATTAGCCTCCTTTAATTTCATTGAATTTTGCTTTTGTGAAGCTCTTTTTTCAATTTTTGCTTTTCTTAACTCATCACTTAAATCAAGTTTAGTAATCATTACATTTGAAGGATTAATTGGATACATTACTTTTGAACCATCTCTTTTCATAAGTTCAGCTCCTTCAATTTTAACTTTTGCTTTTGCTAAATTAACATTTGCAACTTTTCCACTGTGTCCTTTAAATTGACCTGTTGTAATAGTTACAGTATCTCCTGATCTTAGAGGAATATTTCTAATTCCATGAGTTTTTCTCAAATCAGCACTCAAAGGAGCACTCATAAACTTATGTCTAATATGATTTGGAGCATTATGTCTATACTTTCTTTGTTTTCGAGTTTGAATTGAACTCTTCCAATGTGTTGAAAATTTACCTATTGCCATTTTTATGCTATCACACTCGCAATTCTTGCAACTTGAGGGAACCTCTCAGCTACTTCTTTTCCAACTACTCCTTTTACAACTGTTCCTTTCGGAGCTCCTTTTTCATCTTTTAAAATTACAGCAGCATTACTTTCAAAACTTACAACCATACCATCTAATCTTCTGTATTGTTGTTTTTGTCTTACAATTACTGCTTTTACAACTGTGTGCTTAATATCAGGCCTTCCTTTAGTCACGTGAGCTGAAACCATGTCTCCTACTCCTGCACATTCAAGCATTCTTTTTACAGTTTTATACCCTTTAACTCCAATTACTCTTAATTCTTTAGCACCTGAATTATCAATAACAGGTACTCTTGCACCAATTGGAATTCCTCTTGAACCATTTCTTTTAATTGCTTTCATTTTCAGCTTCCTCCTTTGTTAATACTTTAAGAACTGCAAAATGCTTTGTCTTTGAAAGTGGTCTTGTTTCTCCAATTAAAACTAAATCTCCTTTTTTAGCATTAATTTCAACTGGATTGTGTGCAGCAACTCTAGTTTTAGTTTTCAAATATCTTCTAAATTTTTGAGATTGAATAATATTTTCCCACTCAACTTTTACTGTTTTCTGCATTGAATCTGAAACCACTGTTCCTACAAAAGTTTTTCCTCTAACTGATACATCTCCTGAAAAAGGTGATTTTTTATCAACTTCAGTAGTATTGTTTTGAGGAAATTCTTCAATATTGTAACCTATAGATTTTTTCATTTTTTAATAATATTTGAATAATAGTGAATTTCTTGATAATTAATTTAAATAATTTTTAGTTATTTATTCTAATTATTGTTTAAATTTGCAAATTTATGCTTTTGTACTTACAACACTAATGTATTGCAGTATACATTACATGATTTGAAAAAATTACCGCTTGAAAACAATTCCAAACGCTTGTAACATTTCTGTATAATATGTTGTAATGTACTTAGAAAAAACAGTGTTGAGTTTATAAATATGATGGAAATTAGTAAGATTTATTAATACTTAATACTTAAAAATAAGTTACAATGAATATTCAAAAACCAATTAGAACATTAGATGAGATTTGTGAAGGAACACATTCATATGGTGTTGAACACGAACCAACTATGTATTGTAATCTTGGAAAAGGTGGAAGAAAAATTGAGTGTACCTATGCACAATTCATAGGAGAAGAAGTACCAATATGTAAATATTTTGAAATGAATACAGATCCTTCAATTAAGAAACTTATTAGTAAATATGAATAAAATTAGATATAGTAATCTAATGATGGTTGTCGTAGAGGGAAATTATCAAATTGCTCATGTGGAACTATAAAAAATAAATTTTCACCCCTATACAAATGAATTGTAAGCGTAGTTTTAAGTATCTGTTTTGTAGCATCTAAGGGTACTGAAACTCTTCCTTTACTATCAATTGAATAAAATTGTAGACCTTGTGGAATATGTTTTTTTTGATTTTTCCAATATTTTTCACTAACTCCCATGATTATTGGAGATTGAGGTATTTTATCTTTAAATAAAAAATAAGCAATGTCAAGGTCTTTATTTATCTTATAAAAATCAGTTCCAAGAGTAGTTCTTCCTTCTTCTAAATTTTTTTCTCCAACATATACTATTTCTTGAGAATTAGAAATCTCTAATAGTTTTTGTTCTAAACTTTTGATTGGAAAAACAGGATGTTTAGGATAGACATGTAAAGTTGGATGTGAAAATTGTTTGTTCATTTCAGTATACATAGAGTAGTAAATAAAAATATATAAAACTATCTTTTATTATATTACATATGATTGAGAAAGTTAAATGGTCTTTTGTAATTAAAGATACAAATTTTCATAATTTTTACAATATATTTATTAAATTGGATTCTTTAACTAGATTTAAGTTTCATAAATGTCAAGATACTGTATTACAACACACATTTAGAATGCTTCATATTCATACAAATTTACTTGCTGGACAATTTAATGATTTAGAGTATTTTGCCATATTATTTCATGATTTTGAAGAAATTTTTACAGGAGATATTCCAACTCCTATAAAGTCTCTAGAAAATAAAGAGGACGAGAAGAAATTGTTAATTGAAATATATAAACAAATTCAATCTTTAAATGATTATGAATTTTTAATTTTGAAGAAAAATCTGAAAAAAGTTTTTCAAATTGGTCAAAAAGAAGAAACTATAAAAAATCATATTAAAGTAATTGATACATTTGATGCTATGATGTTCTCTTTTATGCAATTGATAAATAATAGAATTTCATTTTTAGCTCCCTTTTTATTTTATATTAGTCCTCATAAGGAAAAAAGTTTTGTAAATTATTTGACGAAAATTGAGTTGAAAGATAGCAAATATGCATTTTTTAATTATAAAACATACTTAACAAGAATATATGGAAATAACTATTATCTAAATTTATATACTGAAATTATACACATGAGTTTTAGTCAAGAAGATATTAATTTAATTTTAGAATTTGAAAAAAATCAAATATCTAAAAAAATAGAAGAAAGAGACATTACATATCAACTTCAATCAATTAAAGAACAACTCAATATTAATGAATTTGATATGAAATTACATAATTTAATTAAGATATTTAGTAAAAATAAACAATATAAGGAGTGGAATAGAGTATTTAAATATTCTAAATTCAATCCTCAAGAGTTTAAGAACTCATTAATTCATTTAAAAGACAATGAGCTATAACATAAAAATTAAATAAAAATTTTTAAAGTTGTAATTATTTATTTTATGTACAATGAAAAATATTGAATTATACTATTTATCATATTGTCCTTTTTGCCAAAAATTAAAAGGATTTTTAGAAGAGAAGAAAGTAAATTTTACACTTGTAGATGTAACTGAAAATTTGAAATTAAAAGAAGAGATTAAGTCAAAGACTGGACATCAAACATTTCCTCAATTAATTGTTGATAGTGAATTTGTAGGAGATTGTTCATCTGTAATTGAGAATTTTGATACTATCAAAAATGAATATCTTTGAGTACAAAGATACAGAGAATTAAAGTATTTTAATAATTAATATTCAAAATCAGCAAAATGAGGATTTATAATTCTTTTATTTTCATTTAGTGAATTTATTAATTCATGATCTTCTTTTGAAAGTTGAAAATTAAATATTGATAAATTTTCTTTTAATCTAGATTTTTGAGATGTTTTTGGAAGTACAACAATGTTTTTTTCAACAAGCCACCTTAATAAAATTTGAGAAGGTGATTTATCATATTTTTGAGCTAATTTTAAAATTCTTTCATCTTCTAAAAACTCTCCTCTTGCAAGTGGAGAATATGCTTCAACCACAATATTATGTTCTTTGCAAAATTCTAAAAGTTCATACTGCTGAAGTTTATAATGAAATTCAATTTGATTTACACTAATTGGAATATTTGAAACTTTAAGAGTTTCTTGGATATGTTTTATTGTAAAATTTGATACTCCTACTGATTTTATTTTCCCTACTTTAACTAAATATTCAAGGGCTTGAAATGTATCTTTTATATCATATTTTCTATTTGGCCAATGAATTAAACATAAATCTAAATATTCAATTTTTAATTCATCTAATATTTGATCTACTTGTGTAAGTACTCCTTGATATGATAAATCATCTCTCCATACTTTTGAGGTAATAAATAATGTTTCTCTTGGTACTTTCTCAATTGCTTTTGCAATATCTTTATGATTTGAATACCTCTGGGCAGTATCTATGTGAGTATATCCTATTTTTATGGCATCCAAAACTATTTGTGTACAATGAGAGTCTAATACTTGCCATGTTCCAAATCCAACTTGTGGAATTGTATGTCCTGATTGTAATGTTATATGATTCATAAGTCCTTCCTCCATGAGTATTTGTGTTATATTACATGAATAATAATGATGTAAATAATACTGCACCAACTCCTACTCCTATTATTGAGAGAATAATGAGCAAAATTGTTACAAAAACTAATTGTAATACCCAAGCTAGAAGTGCTTTGTACCATTTAAGTCTAAACATTTCTCTATACATCCAAATAAGTACAATAAATGCTATAATTCCCCCAAATGGAAGAAGAAGAGCAATTAGAACAATAATTATTGAAGAGATAAACATTACTAGAATAGTTTTAATTAAATGTGTCTTTCCACCCAAGAGTTTAACTGCAATATGAAGAGGAAGAGCAGAAATAATTAATGTAATTAGTATTACAAATATTGATACGATAAATGCTTCCATATCTGGTTAAAGAAGTTAAACTATATAAATGTATCAGTTATATTTTTATATGAATTTGTAATTTTAATACATATGCAGCATTAGCTCAGCGGTAGAGCGCTACCTTGGTAAGGTAGAGGCCCCGGGTTCAATTCCCGGATGTTGCTTTACATACAAAATATTTATATACTTCTCCTCCTTGAAATTCTTATGACTAATTATAATAAAATCCTCCATTTCTGGTTTGAAGAATTAACACCTTCTAATTGGTTTACTAAAAATTCAAAGATAGATGCTAAAATAAAAGAAGAATTTGAAGAAGAATTAAACAACTTTAATTTAAAAAGTATTGATACCATTTCAAATAAAGATGAAATTCTAGGAGCAATTATACTTCTAGACCAATTCCCTAGAAATATTTACAGAGATACTAAAAAAGCATTTGAATTTGATACATATGCATTAAAACTTACTAAAAAAGCAATAGAACTGAGGATTCATAATAAATTTACTGGACCAAAAAGGTCTTTTTTATATATGCCTTTGATGCACTCAGAAGATATTAAAGACCAAGAAGAGTGTGTTAAACTATTTAGTGAATCTACACTAGAAGATATTAATCTCTACATCCACAATCTCAAATTTGCTATATTACATTACGAAATAATTAAAAAATTTGGAAGGTATCCACATAGAAATAACATTCTTAAAAGAAAATCAACTAAAGAAGAATTAGAATTTTTAAAACAACCTAACTCTTCATTTTAAAGTGATTTATAATATCTTTCCTCTCAAAGGTAATATCTCCCCTTCTTCAATTTCACAATTCTTAATTCTTACAGGTTCTAATCCTTCTTCAAATGTATCACAATAATCATCTCTATATATATCAACCATTACATCAGGTCGAAGTAAATGTGAAACTCCTCTTAAATCATCATAAAACTCTTCATCAGTTAAATGTTTTGAATACGACTGAGAAGATACTGTTAAAAATTTCCCATTGTGTAACATAACTGAACCCGTACAATTAAAAATAGTACTATAATCATAAGTATCATCATCAAATATATCATTTGAAATCTTAGGAATTGTTATACACTCAAAAATCAAACATCTATGCTCTAAATCCTTTTTACTAGTATTAATAATTGGAGTTCTAGAAATATAATAACTTCTACTCAATAAATTATCTCCTTGTAAAAATATTGAATAATCTTTAAAAAATTCTCTAACTTGAGATGGAACTCTCCTCCCTCTTGAAATTTGATTTAAAAATAAATTATAATCTTCATCCCTTGGAAGTTTAATTTTTTGAACATAACTTGAAAATAGAATTGTCATCAATATAGAATATATAAAAAATAATCATTTAAATAATTTTCTTAAAAAAATAGATTCTTTAATTAGAATCTAAATTTAATACAATCATTAAATTTGAACATTGAGGGTCACAATTTGGACCATTTGGTCTAAAAAATGATTCTTGAATCTCTCTTACTTCAAACCCAAATACTTCATTAGCATCTAAATTTGTAATTCTAATTCTTTGCATAAGTAACAAAGAATCTTTAGAAACAGGGAGTGGATTTTCAAACTCTGAAAAATTTATTCTACTTCCCTCTAACCCTTCTACATCAAATCCAATACTTGAACCATCTTCAAATTCAACTAAAATTTGACTAAACTCTAAACTTTGAGCCACTTCTTGAGGAATTTGAAATGATACACTCTCACTACATCCAATTAATGTACAAACTTGTTGACCACTATCATTATCATCTAACCCTGAACTTGAAAGAGCTGAGATTAATAAAAGAACAAGTGCAATTGAGAGTAAAATAATTCCTGCTGATATTAATACAATTTTAATAAGTTTTCTCATATCAAATTGTATAGTGTAAATTGTCTTTTTAAATTTTTTTATTTTAATTAATTATTATTCAAGTAGACATTAGTTCTTTTTACTTATTTTTTGATTTATTTTCTTGTCATCTATTCTTTTTTTTCCTTCTCTTTTATGTAATAATTCCTTTGAAACTTCTTGAGCACTTCTTTTAGGAGTCTCTAAATATTCAGGAGGAACTCCACCCATTTCTTTAATAGTTTTTCTAATAGAATGACCCACATTAAAATGAATATCTTTTGCCGCTTTAGCAGATTTAATATCATGTTTTTGTAAAATATCTTTAGTTTGAGTTACTCTAAATAAATTAGCAGCCATTTCAGTTGAACTCATAAAGTCTAAAATTTTCTCATCTTCACCAAGTCCTTTTCTTTCATGAATCTCTTTTGCACTCAATCCTCCATATAATCCCTCATATCCTTTATTATAAAAATCTGAAAAATCATCACTTGAACTCACTCCACTTTTTTTAGCAGCTCTTGAGAGTTTAATATTTTCACTCTTCAAATATCTTCTCATCTCAACTCGTTTAATTTCCTCACTAGTAATGTCTCCAATTTGAACTGAGCGTACTTTTGATGCAAAATAACTCTGAGCTTGAGCTACAACTTTAAATTTAGGATCAGCATTTTGAATAATTAAATATGTAGCAAAACGTGACAATTTATAATCAGCAACTTCTTTAAATTGTACACCAAATACTTCAAAAGGTCTTGTTGTCAAAATGAAATGTGATTTAATTTCATTTCCCCCATTTTCACATGCAAGTTGAGCTTTTTTTATAACTCTTTCAAATTCAGTCCAATGAGGATAATCAAATAATTGTTGTAAATCTCTTGCATACCAAAAATCCAAATGTTGTTCATCAAATTTAGATAATTCCTCAAATGATTTCTCAAATTCACTATATTTTGAAGAATTTTCAAGTAAATTTGATTTAGAATTTATATCCATTCTAGAATTATAACTAGTTTTATTAACTCCTAAATTTGAACTATTTTCCCCTTTCACCTTAAATCACCTAATTACTTATATGATTTTGAAGTATTTAAATGTAAGTGAAATATGCATTTATATTACTATAATTATGTAACTCAAATCAAAAACAAAGTTTTTTATAAAAATAAAGTCAAATAAATATATGATTAATATCATGGATAAATTTCAAAGAAGTTGGGATATTACAAAATTAACATTCTCAATTTTAAAAAAAGATAAAACGATGCTCCTCTTTCCTGTCATGAGTAGTATATTTTCAATATTATTTATTGTAATGCTAATTGTACCATTTGTTATTCTCTCATTATTTGGAATAACTGACACCAGTGGAATTGTGATATTTAGTGCATTATTTGTAGTATATTTTGGACTTGCATTTTTAGCTACATTTTTCAATGTATGTGTTGTATTTTATACTAAAAAAACATTTAGAAATGAACCTGTTTCATTTAAATCAACTCTCTCATTTGGTTTTTCAAACTTAAAATTAATATTTTATTGGGCATTAGTGAGTGCAACTGTGAGTGTATTAATTAGAATATTAGAAAATGCTACAAGAAGAATGGGAGGAATTGGGCAAATAATTTCAAGAATGCTACTTGCAACTGCTGCAATGGGTTGGGCAATTGCTACTGTGTTTGTAATTCCAAGTATTGTTTATAATAAAAGAACTCCATTTGATGCAATTAAAGAATCTGTTCAAACTCTTAAAAAAACATGGGGAGAATCATTAATTAGATACGCAGGATTAAACATTATCCAATTTATTGTAACATTTATTGGAGTAATTATCCTAGGAGGACTTACGATAGTTTCATTTATGATAAATTTATATCTAGGATTAGTTATGCTCACAATTACAATTCTATTTGTAGTGATAGCTTCATTAGTATTTCAAGTAGCAAATGATATATTTAACACAGCATTGTTTGAATATGCACAAAATGGTTCAGTTCCAAATGGATATAATCAAAAAGCTTTAAATGATGCGTTTGTTCAAGATACAACTCAAAGATTTTAATTAAAATAATTTATTTGATTAAATTTATTTTTATAGTTATTTTACAGTTATTTTTTAGACAATTAAAAATATTTTTGAAATTATTGGTATAATCATCCTTAAGAATATTTTGAAAAACATATAAAATAAAATAAAATAAAATAAAATAAAAAATTGTTTTAATGTGTAAACGGGTGACATATGTCACCAGTCTAAAAATACTAGATTTTTAGTAATTTCATGAAACCTCATGAAATTCGAAAAGAATTCCTTAAATTAAGAGTTAAGCAAAATTCATATTCTAAATGTC